>NZ_VJZE01000025.1 GCF_009377205.1 Streptomyces phyllanthi | reverse complement strand
CCCGGGCCCCGACCTGATCACGCCCTTCACCTCCGCCTCGATCACCCGGATGTCAGTGCCGGGCCGTAGGGTGGTCGCGCTATGACGAAGCCCTCACTTCCCGAACTCCTCCATGCCGCTGTCACCGCCGTCGGCGGCACGGAGCGCCCCGGCCAGGTGACGATGGCCGAAGCCGTCGCGGAGGCCATCGACGACGGCTCGCACCTGCTGGTCCAGGCGGGCACCGGCACTGGAAAGTCGCTGGGCTACCTGGTCCCCGCCCTAGCGCACGGGGAGCGTGTCGTCGTGGCGACGGCCACCCTCGCGCTGCAGCGCCAGCTCGTGGAGCGGGACCTGCCGCGCACGGTCGAGGCGCTGCACCCGCTGCTGCGCCGCCGTCCCGAGTTCGCGATGCTCAAAGGCCGGTCGAACTACCTGTGCCTGCACCGGCTGCACGAGGGTGTGCCCCAGGACGAGGAGGAGGGCCTCTTCGACCAGTTCGAGGCGGCCGCGCCCACCAGCAAGCTGGGCCAGGACCTGCTGCGGCTGCGGGACTGGTCGCAGGAGACGGAGACAGGCGACCGCGACAACCTGACTCCGGGCGTCTCCGACCGGGCCTGGGCGCAGGTTTCGGTGTCCTCCCGGGAGTGCCTCGGCGCCTCCAAGTGCGCGTACGGTGCCGAGTGCTTCGCCGAGATGGCGCGCGAACGGGCCAAGCTCTCCGACGTCGTCGTCACCAACCACGCGCTGCTCGCGATCGACGCCATCGAGGGTGCGCCGGTGCTCCCACAGCATGAGGTACTGATCGTCGACGAGGCGCACGAGCTGGTCTCCCGCGTGACGGGTGTGGCCACCGGGGAGCTCACACCGGGCCAGGTCAACCGTGCCGTGCGCCGCGCCGCGAAGCTCGTCAACGAGAAGGCCGCCGACCAGCTCCAGACCGCCGCCGAGGGCTTCGAGCGGCTGATGGAGCTGGCGCTTCCGGGCCGCCTGGAGGAGATCCCGGAGGACCTCGGATACGCCCTCATGGCGCTGCGGGACGCCGCTCGTACGGTGATCTCGGCCATCGGCAACACACGCGACAAGTCCGTCCAGGACGAGGACGCGGTCCGCAAACAGGCGCTCGCCTCGGTGGAGACCGTGCACGACGTGGCGGAGCGGATCAGCAACGGCTCGGAGTGGGACGTCGTCTGGTACGAGCGCCACGACCCCCGCGGCGGAGCCGCATATCGACCCAGCGGCGCCTCCCTGCGCGTCGCCCCCATGTCCGTGTCGGGGCTCCTCAGGGAGAAGCTCTTCACGGACCGTTCCGTCACCCTCACCTCGGCGACCCTGAAGCTCGGTGGCGACTTCAACGGCGTGGGAGCTTCGCTGGGCCTGGCGCCCGAGGGCACAGGGGGCGAGGACCTGCCCGAGTGGAAGGGCGTCGACGTCGGCTCGCCGTTCGACTACCCGAAGCAGGGCATCCTGTACGTCGCCAAGCACCTGGCGCGCCCCGCCCGGGACGGCGACCGCGCCGACATGCTGGACGAGCTCACCGAACTGATCCAGGCCGCTGGCGGACGCACGCTGGGCCTGTTCTCGTCGATGCGGGCGGCCCAGCTGGCAGCCGAGGAGCTGCGCGCCCGTATCCCCGAGTACCCGATCCTCCTGCAGGGCGAGGAGACGCTCGGCGAGCTGATCAAGAGCTTCGCCGCCGACCCGGAGACCTGCCTTTTCGGCACGCTCTCCCTCTGGCAGGGCGTCGACGTGCCGGGCCCCAGCTGCCAGCTCGTGGTCATGGACAAGATCCCCTTCCCGCGACCCGACGATCCCCTGATGAGCGCCCGCCAGAAGGCCGTCGAGGACGCGGGGGGCAACGGCTTCATGGCGGTCGCGGCCACCCACGCGGCCCTGCTGATGGCCCAGGGCGCCGGCCGTCTCGTACGGGCCTCCGGAGACCGCGGTGTGGTCGCCGTACTGGATCAGCGTCTCGCGACGGCCCGTTACGGCAGCTATCTGAAGGCGTCACTGCCCGACTTCTGGTACACGACGGACCGTAATCAGGTGCGCAAGTCCCTGGCCGCGATCGACAAGGCGGCGAAGGAGACGGAGAAGGAGAAGGAAGAGGCATGAGGACGGGGGTGCCGTGTCCCGGCCAGGACACGGCACCCCCGTCCAAGTGCAGCGGAGCGGGGCCGGACAGCGCAGGGCCCCGGAACCGGCGCAGGGGGTTCCGGGGCCCGGATCGAGGGCGGCACGCCGCTCGCCGCAGGGTCACACCCGTCGTAGCACCGCCACCACCTTGCCCAGGATGGTCGCGTCGTCACCGGGGATCGGCTCGTACGCGGCGTTGTGCGGGAGGAGCCATACATGGCCGTCCTCGCGCTTGAAGCGCTTGACCGTGGCCTCGCCGTCCAGCATCGCCGCCACGATGTCACCGTTCTCGGCGACCGGCTGACGGCGGACCGTCACCCAGTCCCCGTCGCAGATGGCGGCCTCGATCATCGAGTCGCCGACGACCTTCAGCACGAACAGCTCACCGTCACCGACCAGCTGCCTCGGGAGCGGGAACACGTCCTCGACCGACTCCTCGGCGAGGATCGGCCCACCGGCGGCGATACGGCCGACGAGCGGGACGTACGACGCGGCCGGCTTGCCCGTCGTGTCAGCGGGCTGCGCCGACGCCTGGTCGGAGCCCCGGACCTCGTACGCGCGCGGGCGGTGCGGGTCGCGGCGGAGGAAGCCCTTGCGCTCCAGGGCCATCAGCTGGTGCGCCACCGAGGACGTGCTGGAGAGGCCGACCGCCTGGCCGATCTCGCGCATCGACGGCGGGTAGCCGCGCCGCTGCACGGAGTCCCTGATGACCTCGATGACCCGGCGCTGCCGGTCCGTGAGTCCGGAGCTGTCCGCCCGGATGCCTGGAGGTCGGCCAGGCAGGGACCGCTTGGGTCCCTCAGGATTCGTGGCTTCGTTCATCGCATGCACCGGCTCGAATCGGTCCTGGGAGCGGTCCTGGGCAGTGATGGCGGCACTGTCTGCGGTGGTGGTCACGTCGGCCCCTCTCGATGGTCTCCCGTGCAGCACAACGGTAGTTGCTTTCGAAAGGTTGCGCCAAACACACGTTCGAGTGAAAAACTGTGGACTGCCTGACGTGATCAGGTGTGGGAGTGTATGGCCAACGCCGCTCCTGGCGGACAAAACCGATCATCGCGGTACTCTTCACCGCCGAGGGCGACGGCCTTGTGGGCCGATGTCGCCGCGCGGCCCAGTCTGCCACCCGCCGTCCCGTCAACCGGGCGCCGCCTCCGCCAGCGTGGCGCCCACCGTATCCCCGTCCGTCCTGCGGCGGAATGGCCTGGCGGCACATGTCTCGGCGTGTGCGACACGCGCGGCGTGGACTGGTTTACGTGCCAAGCCCCTACATGTAGTGCTTGGATGGCTACAACAGCCCAGAAGTTGTGGTCCCCCGGGGCTGCAGGCTCATCGGCATCCCCTATGCTTGGGGCTGCTTCGTGGGGCGCAAGCGGCCATACGGGGCTATCGAGTCTGCTGTGAGGAGGGTTGGAGTTCCATGCACTGCCCCTTCTGCAGGCACCCCGACAGCCGTGTCGTCGACTCCCGTACGACCGACGACGGAACGTCGATCCGCAGGCGCCGTCAGTGTCCCGACTGCTCCCGTCGTTTCACGACGGTGGAGACGTGTTCACTGATGGTGGTCAAGCGGTCCGGCGTCACCGAACCCTTCAGTCGGACGAAGGTCATCAACGGTGTGCGCAAGGCGTGCCAGGGGCGGCCCGTCACCGAGGACGCGCTTGCCCAGCTCGGCCAGCGGGTCGAGGAGGCGGTGCGGGCCACCGGGAGCGCCGAGCTGACCACTCATGACGTGGGGCTGGCCATTCTCGGCCCGTTGCAGGAGCTCGATCTCGTCGCCTACCTGCGGTTCGCCTCGGTCTACCGGGCGTTCGACTCGCTGGAGGACTTCGAGGCGGCCATCGCGGAACTCAGGGAAGAGCAGGGGAAGCGCTCCGCCGCGGACGACGAAGACGCGCGTGAGGAGTGCCGGAAACCCGAGCGCGGGCCCGGGGGGACCGGAGGGGTCCCCATGCCCGCCCGCGCCGCCGACTGACCGGCGGACCGCCCGGAAGGACCATCCGGACCGGACGATCGGCGGCGATCAGAACCTGTCGCGGGGGGTTGCGCGAGCGGCGCCGCGACACAAGACAGAACACCGTGTCACGGGAACAAAGTGGCACTTCAGGGCGTTTTCGCCCGTACAGGGAGGCGGCATGACAGAGACGGCGAGCGGTCCGGCACGGAGTTCCCGCGCCAAGGGCACCAAGGCGAGCAAGGGACTGCGTATCGAGCGCATCCACACCACCCCTGGCGTGCACCCGTACGACGAGGTCGAGTGGGCGCTCCGTGACGTCGTCATGACCAACTGGCGCGACGGCTCGGTCAACTTCGAGCAGCGCGGCGTCGAGTTCCCCGAGTTCTGGTCGGTGAACGCGGTCAACATCGTCACCAGCAAGTACTTCCGGGGTGCCGTCGGCACCCCGCAGCGCGAGGTGAGCCTGAAGCAGCTCATCGACCGCATCGTGAAGACGTACCGGAAGGCCGGTGAGGACTACAAGTACTTCGCCTCGCCCGCCGACGCCGAGATCTTCGAGCACGAACTGGCGTACGCCCTCCTGCACCAGATCTTCAGCTTCAACAGCCCGGTCTGGTTCAACGTCGGCACGCCCCAGCCCCAGCAGGTCTCCGCCTGCTTCATCCTGGCCGTCGACGACTCCATGGAGTCGATCCTCGACTGGTACAAGGAAGAGGGCATGATCTTCAAGGGCGGTTCCGGCGCCGGCCTGAACCTCTCCCGTATCCGCTCCTCCAAGGAGCTCCTCTCCTCCGGCGGCAACGCCTCCGGTCCCGTCTCCTTCATGCGCGGCGCCGACGCCTCCGCGGGAACGATCAAGTCCGGTGGCGCCACCCGCCGCGCCGCCAAGATGGTCATCCTCGACGTCGACCACCCCGACATCGAGGACTTCATCGAGACCAAGGTCAAGGAGGAGGAGAAGATCCGCGCCCTCCGTGACGCGGGCTTCGACATGGACCTCGGCGGCGATGACATCACCTCCGTCCAGTACCAGAACGCCAACAACTCGGTCCGTGTGAACGACGAGTTCATGAAGGCCGTCGAGTCCGGCGGGAAGTTCGGCCTGCGCGCGCGGATGACCGGTGAGGTCATCGAGGAGGTCGACGCCAAGTCCCTGTTCCGCAAGATGGCCGAGGCCGCCTGGGCCTGCGCCGACCCCGGCATCCAGTACGACGACACGATCAACCACTGGCACACGTGCCCGGAGTCCGGCCGTATCAACGGCTCGAACCCGTGCAGCGAGTACATGCACCTGGACAACACGTCCTGCAACCTGGCCTCGCTGAACCTGATGAAGTTCCTGAGCGACGACGGCAAGGGCAACCAGTCGTTCGACGTCGAGCGCTTCCAGAAGGTCGTCGAGCTCGTCATCACCGCGATGGACATCTCCATCTGCTTCGCGGACTTCCCGACCCAGAAGATCGGCGAGAACACCCGCGCCTTCCGCCAGCTCGGCATCGGCTACGCCAACCTGGGCGCCCTCCTGATGGCGACCGGTCACGCGTACGACTCCGACGGCGGCCGCGCGCTGGCCGGTGCCATCACGTCACTGATGACCGGCACCTCGTACCGCCGCTCCGCCGAACTGGCCGCGGTCGTCGGCCCGTACGACGGATACGCCCGCAACGCGCAGCCGCACCTGCGCGTGATGCAGCAGCACGCCGACGCCAACGGCAAGGCCGTCCGCATGGACGACCTGGACACCCCGGTCTGGGCCGCCGCCACGGAGGCCTGGCAGGACGTGCTCCGCGTCGGCGAGAAGAACGGCTTCCGCAACTCCCAGGCGTCCGTCATCGCCCCGACCGGCACCATCGGTCTCGCGATGTCCTGCGACACCACCGGCCTCGAGCCCGACCTCGCGCTGGTCAAGTTCAAGAAGCTGGTCGGCGGCGGCTCGATGCAGATCGTGAACGGCACCGTCCCGCAGGCCCTGCGCCGCCTGGGTTACCAGGAGGAGCAGATCGAGGCGATCGTCGCCCACATCGCCGAGCACGGCAACGTGATCGACGCCCCGGGCCTCAAGCCCCAGCACTACGAGGTCTTCGACTGCGCCATGGGCGAGCGCTCCATCTCCGCGATGGGCCACGTCCGCATGATGGCCGCGATCCAGCCGTGGATCTCCGGTGCGCTCTCCAAGACGGTCAACCTGCCGGAGTCGGCCACCGTCGAGGATGTCGAAGAGGTCTACTTCGAGGCGTGGAAGCTGGGCGTCAAGGCGCTCGCGATCTACCGCGACAACTGCAAGGTCGGCCAGCCGCTCTCCGCCAAGAAGAAGGAGCCCGAGGAGACCAAGGCCGAGGAGCCCGTCGCCGAGACCAAGGTCGAGAAGGTCGTCGAGTACCGCCCGGTCCGCAAGCGTCTCCCGAAGGGCCGCCCTGGTATCACCACGTCCTTCACGGTCGGCGGCGCCGAGGGCTACATGACGGCCAACTCCTACCCCGACGACGGCCTGGGCGAGGTCTTCCTGAAGATGTCCAAGCAGGGCTCGACCCTCGCGGGCATGATGGACGCCTTCTCGATCGCCGTCTCCGTCGGTCTCCAGTACGGCGTCCCCCTGGAGACGTACGTCTCGAAGTTCACCAATATGCGCTTCGAGCCGGCCGGCATGACGGACGACCCGGACGTGCGGATGGCGCAGTCGATCGTCGACTACATCTTCCGCCGCCTGGCGCTCGACTTCCTGCCGTTCGAGACCCGTTCCGCGCTCGGCATCCACTCCGCCGAGGAGCGCCAGCGCCACCTCGAGACCGGCTCCTACGAGCCGACCGAGGAAGAGGTCGACGTGGAGGGGCTGGCCCAGTCCGCGCCGCGCGCGCAGGAGCTGAAGGCCGTCGCCACCCCCAGGGCGGGCGTCGAGGCGGCCAAGCCCGCCCCGCAGCAGGCCCACACCAGCGCCGAACTCGTGGAGATGCAGCTGGGTATCCAGGCGGACGCCCCGCTCTGCTTCTCCTGCGGTACGAAGATGCAGCGAGCCGGCTCCTGCTACATCTGCGAGGGCTGCGGCTCGACCAGCGGATGCAGCTGACCCCGGGCGCCTGCTGGGCGTGAACTAGCTGGTCAGGGCGGTGGAGTCGGTATCCGGACTCCACCGCCCTCGGCGTTTCCCGGGCCATGGCTCGTATCGCAGTCGTACTTCCGGGAACCCGGGGCGAGCCGCCACCACGGAGGCGTGTATCGGGCGCGCACGCAGGATGGGGACATGGTCGTGGGGACATGGTCGACGAGTGCGCTGAATCCAGGAAGGGCATGAGCGCGGGGGCCCAGGCGGCCGCGGCGGTGGTGCCGGTCGCGGTGTTCCTGGCCGGCCCCGTAGGCATCGCCCGCAGACTGCTGGTCGCCAAGGACGCGAAGGACGGCGGTGGCTCCTTCGAGGTCGTCGTCTGGCGTCAGGACGATGTGCCGCTGGATGACACGGCGTTGCTCCGCGTCGCCGAGAAGGTGCTGCCGACGGTTCCCGGCTGGAGCGTCGGCTGAGGAATGCGCGCGTCCGCAACAGAGCCGTAGGGAACACGCGTTCCGTGTCCCTACCCGGTGCCTCGAAGGGCGGTACGACCGATGTCCGTACCGCCCTTGAGCGTTGACGGGTGATCTACGAGGTGTCAGGACTCGCTTGTGCTGCCCATGACGCGGGCGAAGGAGGCTGGGTCCTCCTCGTAGCCCTTGACACCCGGGTGGAAGGACCACGTCCCGGAGTCGTCGCGTACGAACTCCGCGATCGTCGCCGCCGTCGCTCCGAGGACGCCGCCGAAGTCGTCCTCGGCCAGGACGGTGTAGCCCTCACGGATGCGCAGGGCGGGGTTGTGGACGTTCACGAAGGTCTTCCGGCTGCTCGACTGCTGTATGGCCACACCGACCACCACGCGCGCGTAGCGGCTGTCGAGACGGTTGAGCTCCACCGTCATGACCTCGTCCCAGCCGAAGCCCTGCCCCGTCTTGCTGTCGCGGTCGAGATTGATGGTGCCGTCGGGGGAACGGCTGTCGA
Organism: Streptomyces phyllanthi; assembly: GCF_009377205.1. Taxonomy (GTDB): domain Bacteria; phylum Actinomycetota; class Actinomycetes; order Streptomycetales; family Streptomycetaceae; genus Streptomyces; species Streptomyces phyllanthi. Next base: position 34,222 of record NZ_VJZE01000025.1, on the reverse strand, counting down.
AGTGCACCACATACGCGGGGTCTCCATGCGGTGCGGTGGCCGGATAGGTCGCCGCGACCAGATCGAGGTCCGTGGGTGTCTCCCCTGCCGGACTCGGGTCCCACTTCACCGCCACCTCGACCTTGCGGATGCCCTTGTTGAGGCCGTTCACCAGATCTCCCTCCCCGTCTCCTGGGCCTGCCGCCCGAACTGCCGCGCAGTCCTGGCCAATTGTCCATCCTCCCACGCGCGCGGAGCGCTCGCTCGGGTGTACTGCGCCGGAGCGTGACCGGCGCCACGTTCCTGGGCCTTACCATGGCGCGGTGCTGGTCAAGTGGATTCGCTGCACCGTGGTGGACCGCCGCGGTTTCGAACGGGGGCAGCGAAAGTGGGCGGGGCTTCCGGGGGAGCCGGGTTTCCGTGGGCAGGGCGGCGGCTGGAGCCGTGGGCGGCCCGGGGTGGTCCACATCTTCTCCTTCTGGGAGAGCCGTGCCTTTTACGACTCCTTCATGGCGCGCTCCCACGACCGGCTTGCCGCCTCGCAGTCGGGCACCTTCAAGGACCCACAGGTGAGGCTCTTCGACCACCGCTTCGACGTGAAGACGGGTTTCGAACCGCGCTTCACGGACGCCGACCTGCTGCGGGTGGCGCACTGTCGCGTTCACGAGGAGCGCGCCGAGCACTTCGCGCTGATGCAGGAGAAGGTGTGGAACCCCGCGATGGCGGGTTCACCGGGCATGGTGCGGGGGCTCTTCGGCGAGGCGCCGGGCCATGAGTTCCTGATCCTCTCCATGTGGCAGTCGGCCGCCGAGCACGGGAAGTACCGCGCCGAGCGGGTGGAACGGCTCGCCCTGCGGGCCCAGATCGAGGCGGACGTCGCCGCGCTCGCGGGGGACATCGTGCAGCTCGAGCCCGCCTGGACGGTGTGAGGTCCGGTCGGCGCCAAGAGGTGAATGGGGGGTTCCGGGCGCGCGCAGGGGGCGATTGGGAGCGCTGAATGCGGTGCCCGGTGCGCGAAATCTGTGTGACCTACGCCGTATGAGGCCCGTACGGGTGCTCGATCGGCCGTCAGCCGATCTAGGGTTTCGGCATGGCACGACCACGGCGCATCGTCCTTGTCCGGCACGGCGAGTCAACGGGCAACGCCGACGACACCGTGTACGAACGCGAGCCCGACCATGCCCTGGCGCTCACCGAGCGCGGCTGGCGGCAGGCGGAGGAGACCGGCAAGAGGCTCCGGGAGGTGTTCGGCCGGGAGCGCGTCAGTGTGTACGTCTCCCCGTACCGCCGCACCCACGAGACCTTCCGGGCCTTCCACCTCGACCCCGAACTTGTGCGCGTCCGCGAGGAGCCACGGCTGCGCGAGCAGGACTGGGGCAACTGGCAGGACCGCGACGAGGTACGGCTGCAGAAAGCCTATCGGGACGCCTACGGGCACTTCTTCTACCGCTTCGCCCAGGGGGAGTCCGGGGCCGACGTGTACGACCGGGTCGGCGGCTTCCTGGAGAGCCTGTTCCGCAGCTTCGAGGACCCCGACCATCCCCCGAACGTGCTCCTGGTGACCCACGGCCTGGCCATGCGGCTGTTCTGCATGCGCTGGTTCCACTGGTCGGTGGCCGAGTTCGAGTCGCTGTCGAATCCCGGGAACGCGGAGATGCGGATGCTCGTTCTCGGAGACAACGGCAAGTACACGATGGACCGGCCTTTCGAACGTTGGTGTGACCCGGAGTCGTACGGAGTCACCGATTAGAGTGGCAGGGCGATGACCGCTGACTCCTCTCCCGCCGGGCGCCTGGACCGCGCCCTGAGCAGCCTGCGCGGACTCTCCGTGGGGGACGCACTCGGTTCGCAGTACTTCGTGCCCGAGAACTATCCGCTGCTCAAGCGCTGCGAGACCCCGCCCGGCCCCTGGCAGTGGACGGACGACACGGAGATGGCCTGTTCCGTGCTGGCGGTCCTCGCCGCCCACCAGCGCATCGACCAGGACGAGCTGGCCCACTCCTTCGCCGAGCACCACGACTTCGACCGCGGCTACGGGCCGGCGGTCAACCGGCTGTTGCGGCTGATCAGGGAAGGCGGCGACTGGCGGGAGCTGGCCTCGGAGCTCTTCAACGGACAGGGGTCGTGGGGGAACGGCGCGGCCATGCGGATCGCACCACTGGGGGCCTGGTACGCGGACGACCCCGAGCAGGCGACGCACCAGGCGGAGATCTCGGCCTACCCCACGCACCAGCACCGCGAAGCCGTCGCCGGAGCCATGGCCGTCGCCGCGGCCGCCGCCCTCGTGGCCGACCCGGCCGGGCCGCCGAGCCCGGAGACGCTGCTGGACGGAGTCATCGCACTCGTCCCGAAGAGTGCCGTCGGCGCGGGACTGCGGCGGGCCCGCGACATGCTCGACTACGGGGACGCGACCACCGTCGCCGCCGTACTGGGGTGCGGTCGGCGTACGTCGGCGCACGACACCGTCCCGTTCGCGCTCTGGGCGGCCGCGCGGTCCCTCGGTGACTTCGAGCAGGCCTTCTGGACGACGGCGCAGGCCGGCGGCGACGTGGACACGACCTGCGCCATCGTCGGGGGAGTGGTCGCCTCGGGGAAGGCGGGGACGCCTCCCGCGGAGTGGGTGCGGCAGACGGAGGCGCTGCCGGACTGGGCGCGCGTGGCGTAGCGGGGGGCAGAGGATCCCGGCCCCGCCGGCCGGATTCGCCCCGGTTGTCACAGGCGTGCCACAGAAGGCCTTCACCCGCTCCGGCGCTCGTTCCGCGGCATACCCTTGCGCAACGCGGCCTGTCGATCATGAGGGCGTGCGTCTACGAGACACCGGCCACGGGCTGCCTGCCGCAACGACGCGTTGCGCGCGGCGGGCGAACAGGGCCGGTCGGGAGGGGGTCCCGTGTCCGGCATACCGTCCGCGTCCGAGCCGAAGAAGGAAGCGCCCGGAGAGCGTCTCTCACCGGCCGACGAGCCCGAGTCACCAGCCGACGAGCTCGAGGACGACATACCCAGAGCCCGGGCGAGCTCCCCGGAGGCGGCGTCCGTCGCCCCGCCCCCGGCGATCGTCCCGGTCCCCTGGCTGGCCGAGCTCCAGACCGACGAACCAGCCCCGGTACGTACGGCGACCCTGTGGGCCGCACTGGCCACCGGCATTCTGAGCATGCTGCTGCTCGGCGACGGCCTGGCCGTCAACCTGCTGATCGTCGCGCTTCCGGCCGCGCTCGCCGCGTACTTCGCCGCTCGGGCGGCCGGCCGTCGCCCGCGCGCGTGGACCATTGTCTGGAGCGTCGGCGCACTCGCGCTGCTGACCGTGCCGGCGCTGCTGGACGCGGACTGGCCGTCGTTCCTCGCCGTCGTCACCGCGGTCGGGACCGGCTCGCTGGCGCTGCACGGCGGCCGCAGCTGGCCGGCCGTTCTGCTGGGCCCGATCGGGGTGCTCAACTCACTGGTCACCGGCCCGGCCTGGGCCTGGCGGGGGCTGCGCACCCTGTCGCGGGGTGTCCGCGAGCGGCTGGGCCCACTCCTGCGGGCGCTCACCGTGACGGCGGTACTGCTGCTGGTGTTCGGGACGCTGTTCGCCGGGGCGGACGCTGCCTTCGCGGACCTGCTCGGCGCCCTGGTGCCGGACATGTCCGTGGCCGATGGTCCCTTGCGGGTGCTGCTCTTCGTGTTCGGCCTGGTCGGGGCGCTCGCAGCGGCGCGTACGGCCGCCGCGCCCGTTCACTGGGACCTCGTCGAAGTGCCCGAGGGCCGCGCCCGGGGCCGTGTCGAGTGGGTGCTGCCGCTGATCGTGCTCATCGCGCTGTTCGCGGTCTTCAACGCCATCCAGCTGGCTGTCCTCTTCGGCGGATACGACGCCGTACTCGAGGAGACCGGCCTGACGTACGCCGAGTACGCGCGACAGGGATTCTGGCAGCTGCTCCTCGCGACGCTTCTCACCCTGCTCGTCATCGTGCTCGCCCTGCGCTGGGCGCCGCGCACTCGATCGGGTGACCGCTCGCTGGTGCGGGGCGTGCTGGGAACTCTGGCCGCTCTGACGCTCGTTGTGGTGGCATCCGCTGTGCGGCGTATGGACATGTACGTGGAGGCGTATGGACTGACGCGACTGAGGATCTCGGTGCTGGGCATGGAGCTGTGGCTCGGCCTGGTCATCGTCCTCATCATGGCCGCCGGGGTGTGGGGCGCCCGCTGGCTGCCACGTGCCGTCGCGGCCAGTGCGGCCGCCGGTGTGCTGGTGTTCGGGCTCGTGTCGCCGGACGAGCTGATCGCCGAGCGCAACGTCCAGCGGTACGAGGACACGGGCCAGTTCGACCTCGACTACGCGCGCGGCCTGTCCGCCGACGCCGTGCCGGCTCTCGACAAGCTGGACGAGCCCCTGCGGACCTGCGCGCTGCGGTTCGTCGCGACCGACCTCGGCGAGCGGAACACGCCCTGGTACGCGATGAGTCGGGGCGAGGCCGAGGCGCGGCGAATCCTTGAGGAACGGCCGCTGTCGGAGGAGGCGGACCCGGTCGAGTGCGGACGCTTGGCGGACGAGGCCCTGTACGGCCGCGAGGACGGTCTTCACTGAGGGGTTGGGGTTCGGCTTGGAGCGCGGGTCCGGCTTGCGGAAGCGGTAGGCGCTGCGCGGGTGTACGGCAGCGGGGGTGCCGTGGGTGTGGTGTGCGGCGGGAGGCTGTTCGGACTTCGCTGCCGTCGCCGTACCTCTCTCGTACGGTCGCGCCTCAGCCTCGTACGTGCGGCAGCGCATTCGGGCTCGTACGGTCGAGCCCGCTGTCGTGCCGCTGCGAAGGTGGGCAGGGGCGCGGCGTGCGGGAGGGCCGGGCACCCTCCGCCGTCGTAGTTGTGGGGCTGGGGATGGCCGGACCACGTCCTCGCGCCGGTTGTCCCGTACCCGGGGCGTGGTCCGGCCGGCGGCGGTCCCCGTCAGCCTCCGGCGGGTCCCGCCGTGCCGGCCAGGGCGTCGAGGTCGCTCTTGCGGACCTTGATGACCAACGCGGCGGTGGCCAGAGCGAGTACGGCCATGGCGGCGGCCGGGACGAAGGCCGTCGAGATGCCCTGCGCGAGCACCTCGTGACCCCATGGAGCGGGCAGTTGGTGGGTCTTGGCGAACTCGGCCTTCTGCTCGGCCGTGCCGTCCGCCAGGAACTTCGGCAGTTGCTTCTCCGTCTCGTCGCGGCTTGCCGTGCCGAAGACCGTGGTCAGGATGGACAGACCGAGGGAACCACCCACCTGCTGGGTCGCGTTGAGCAGACCGGAGGCCGCACCCGCCTCGTGCTGGGCGACCCCGGAGACCGCGGTGAGGGTCAGCGTGACGAAGTTCAGGCCCATGCCGAATGCGAACAGCAGCATCGGCCCGAGTATGCCGCCGACATATGAGCTGTCGGGCGTGATGAAGGTCTGCCAGCCGAGCCCGAGAACGACGAGCGTCGAGCCCGTCACCATGAACGGCTTGGGACCGAGGACCGGAAGGAAGCGCTGCGACAGACCGGCACCCGTGACGATGGCGACCGTGACGGGCAGGAAGGCGAGACCGGATTCGATCGGCGAGTACCGCAGCACGTTCTGCACGAACAGCACGATGAAGAAGAACATGCCGAACATCGCGGCGGCCAGGCTCAGCATGATCACATACGTGCCGGAGCGGTTGCGGTCGGCGAACATCCGCAGTGGCGTGATCGGTTCCCTGGCCCGCGACTCGATGATCCCGAAGGCCAGCAGCAGGACGACCGCGGCGCCGAAGGAGCCGAGGGTGAGGGTGTCGCGCCAGCCCTCCTCCGAGGCGCGAATGAATCCGTACACCAGAGAGGCCATGCCGGCCGTCGACGTGAGCGCGCCCGCGATGTCGAACCGCCCCGGGTGCCGCTCCGACTCGCCTATGTACCTCGGTGTGAGCACGGCGATCAGGACACCGATGGGTACGTTGACGAAGAGCACCCACCGCCAGTCGAGCCACTCGGTGAGCATGCCGCCGGCGAGGAGACCGATGGCACCGCCTCCCGCGGAGACCGCGGCGAAGACGCCGAAGGCCCGGTTCCTCTCCGGGCCCTCGGCGAACGTCGTCGTGATGAGCGCCAGTGAGGTCGGCGACGCGATCGCGCCCCCGACACCCTGGAGCGCCCGGGCGGCCAGCAGTTGCCAGGGCTCCTGGGCGAGTCCGCCCAGGAGCGAGGCGAGCGTGAAGAGCAGGATGCCGGTCATGAAGACCCGGCGCCGGCCAAGGATGTCACCGGCCCGGCCGCCGAGGAGCAGCAGGCCGCCGAAGGCCAGCGTGTACGCGCTGACCACCCATGTCAGGTCGGTCGTGCTGAATTCGAGCGCGTCTTGAATGTGCGGGAGTGCGATGTTCACAATCGTCGCGTCGAGTACCACCATCAGCTGGCAGGCCGCGATCACGGTGAGTGCGATGCCGGGGTGCCCCTCCCGGCGGGCCGCTCCCGGCTTCTGATCCTCAATCAACGGAGAGGTTGTCACTATGGGTCCCCCACAAGTGTGTTAGTGAACGCTCGCGTTCACTGTCGCGTCTACGGTAGTGAGTCCCCCTTAGTGAACGCAAGCGTTCACTGAAGTCGCCGCCGGATGGCGTCCCATCCCGCTCGCCCTCCCCGGAAGTCCCCGCTTCCCCCTCGCTCAACGGAGAAAGAACAGATGGCTACTTCGCGCTGGACGGCCTCTTCCGCTCAGGCGACCGCCGCCGCTCGGACAGGCACTCCCGGCCAGGAGGCCGTTCCCGCTCGGACGGCCGCGCTGCGCCGGCGCGGCGCGGTGCTCGAGCGCGCGATCCTCGATGCCGCGCTGGAGCAGCTCAGTACGGTCGGCTGGAACGGCCTCACCATGGAGGGCGTCGCCGCGGGCGCCCAGACCGGCAAGGCCGCGGTCTACCGTCGCTGGCCGTCCAAGGAGGACCTCGTCGCGGACGCGCTCCAGGCGGGGTTGCCCCGGTTCGACGAGGCGCCCGACCTCGGGAGTGTGCGGGAGGATCTGCTGGCGTTGTGCCGCCAGGCACGCGAGGCGATGTTCTCGCGCCCCGGGTTCGCCCTGCGCTCGGTGATTCACGAGTGCGACACCGCTCAGGCCGAGCGCTTTCACGGTGTGATCTTCGAGGGGGTTGTGGAGCCGACCGTCAAGCTGCTCCGTGAGGTCATCAAGCGGGGAATTGAACGCGGAGAGGTGCGTTCCGATGCGGCCAACAGCTATGTCTTCGACGCCATTCCAGCCATGATGATGTACCGCTCCAAGATGTGCGCGAGTGAATGGGGTGAGCGTGACATCGAGGAAATGATCGACCAGTTGATGGTTCCGCTGCTGCGGCCGACGGGCGCGTGACCGCCGTTCGAAGGGTGCTGGATCCAGGGCCCGCGCGGGCGCCGACGGGGTCCGGGGGAGCCGGGTGTCGCGGGGGGTTCCCGGCGGCGTACGCTAAGAGCGCCATGCCGTACGAACCGCCTACTCACACCGTCGAGCGCTCCCTCCGCGCCACGACCGGAGCGAAGATCGTTGCCGGTGTCGACGAGGTGGGGCGGGGCGCCTGGGCCGGTCCCGTCACCGTCTGCGCTGCGGTAACGGGCTTGCGTCGACCGCCCGAGGGCCTCACCGACTCCAAGCTCCTCACGATCAAGAGGCGTACGGAGCTCGCCGAGGAGCTGCGGACGTGGGTGACGTCGTACGCCCTCGGTCACGCCTCTCCGGAGGAGATCGACGCCCTCGGTATGACGGCCGCGCTGCGGCTCGCCGCGGTCCGTGCCCTGGAGGTGCTTCCGGTGCGGCCCGACGCGGTAATTCTCGACGGGAAGCACGACTACCTGGGGTCGCCCTGGCGGGTGCGTACCGTGATCAAGGGCGACCAGTCATGCGTGGCTGTCGCGGCGGCCTCGGTGATCGCCAAGGTTCAGCGCGACAAAATGATGGCCGAGTTGGGCGTCGAGCATGCAGACTTCGGTTTTGCGGCCAACGCCGGGTATCCGTCACCCGTGCACAGGGCCGCGCTGGAGGAGCGGGGCCCCACTCCGCACCACCGGCTGTCGTGGGCGTATCTTGATGCGTTGCCCCGGTGGCGGCATCTCAAGAAGGTCCGCAGTTGGGTGGACGGAAGCGTTCCGGAAATCGAGGGCCAGCTCGGCTTCGATTTCTGACGGTTCCGTTCGCACTCATGTGCCACCCGCCGACGCGAGTCGCACCGGCGTTTGATAAACATCAACTCATGCCTCTCATTCCCGAGGAGCCTCAGATTCACGAGAGTGCCCAGGGTCCGCGTGCCACTCCGGCCAGCGGCCGTGCCACGCCGACCCCCCGCCCCGTACCCGGTCCCCGTCCCGCCGCGCCCGCGCGGCCCGGCCGACCAGGTCCCGTCAGGCCGATGCCGGCCCAACGCGCGCCGCGCGACGCTGCCGTGGCCAAGCCGGGGCCGCCCGCTCCGGCTACCGCCACACCTGTCACTTCCGCCACCCCTGTCACGCCGCAGGTCCAGCTGATTCCGGCTTCGGTGGAGGGTGCGCTGGACGCCGCCGAAGAAGCCGTCGATCTGCTGCTCGAGTCGGGTCGTGCCCCCGGCGAGGTGCTGGTGATCACCACCGGTGAGCCGCATCCGTGGGCCGCCCATGAGCTGTCCTTCGGCGAGGACTCCTACTGGGCGCAGCACGACGTCGGCGACGACGTGTTCTACGCGGACGCCGGCGTCGCCCAGCGCGTCAAGGCGCGTCCCGTGGTCGTGGTCGCCGTCAACGGCGGTCAGGACACCGCGGCCGCGCAGGTGCTGCCGCTGGCACTCGCCTGCGCCGGTGCGCTGCTGATCGTCTGCGGCGACCCACAGCGGATCAACTCGGTGCTGGGCGCGGGGGTCTGAAGCGGTTCCGCGCCCGCGGCGGGGGTCATCGGTCCCCGCCGACGAGGTGCGTGACTGCTTCCGTGCCTGCGGCCGGGCTGGGCGGCCGTGTCCCGGGAGTGGGCTGAGCGGTCCGGGGGTTTCGTTCTGGGCGTACATGCTCGGGCGTCCGCGCTTGGGCGTGTGCGCCTGTGCCGGGCCGGGAGGCCGGGGCCGGGGCCGGGGCCGGGTTCGGCCCTGAGGTGTCCGGTTGTGGTGTCTGGGGGCAGGGTGTTCTGGCGCGTCTCCGAAGTGGCCCCTGTGGGGGCGATACGGGGTCGCGCCGCTGCCTTTTGCCGTCGTTGACGCATGGAGGGCGTGCCGGGGCGCGTGGACGATCGTGCCCGGTTCAGAGGTCTCGGGGCTGTGCCCGCGCGCCCTGTGCGGTGTGGTGCGGCGCCCAGGCGGCCTTCCGCCTGTTCCTCCGGGTGGGGCGCCCCCGCCGTATCCGGATGGGCGCCCCGTTTCGTTCCAGGGACGGATGGGTCCCCGACGTCAGCGAGCCGCCGCCCTGCGCAGTACCTCCGACGCGGCTCCCCCGGTACGTGGCAGCGGGGGCGGTGCCTCGGCCGTGGCGAAGGCCGTCGCGGGCGACGACGTGTTGGGGCGGCGCCCGCCCCGGTCCTCGCCGAGAACCTGCCAGCCGTCACGTGTCAGCGTGATGTACGCCCCGCAGCGCAGCCCGTGCAGCGTGCACGCGTCTCGCAACCCCCACATCCACGCCCCGTCCTCCTCCGTCCAACGCGCGTCGCCGTCGCGGCAGTAGAGCAGCACAGCCGTACGTACCGGAGTGCGACGCCGCAGGTCGTGCGGGATGACCCGGCGCAGCTGGGCGAGCAGCACATTGCGGAACATCCAGCCGTCGGCGGGCGCCGGGCGCCGGGTGAACGACGCACTCGCCCGCAGTCGTTCGTCCGGATCGAGGACGGCCACGACCGCGGTGGCGGGCCGGGGTTGGTGCCGCGCGTGCAACCCGCTGACGACCTCCCGGGGATTGCGCAGCAGTGGAATACCGGCGGCGGCCCACTCCGCGGGTTCGAGCATGCGGGCCAGGGGGTTGGTGGAAGCGGCGGACAGAGCGGCAGACGCCGACATGTTCGCCGCCGAGGACGGTGCGAATCCGAAGGTCACGGTCCTCCCTTCGGCTACGCGCCCACACTGCGGGCGAGGTTGGACTTGGGGGAGCGCACGCCGCAGCAGAGCCCTACCGGACCACGGGGAGAGCCGTGCGGGGAGCGGGCTTCAATTCTTCCTGTCGAACTTGAATGCGGCAACGAGCAATTGGGGCCACCGACCGTTTTCTGGCGATCCGTCGCCTATATCCCCGCCCCGCGGGTTCAGTGTTGCCAGCGCTGTCCCATGCCGCTCCGGCGAGGCATGGTGACGCAGGAGCACATACCGCTCCGTACGACCGCAACCGGGGCCGTCCGGGCGCGACCGTTTGTGGGTGCGGACGCTGGTTTTGCAGCCGGGCCATCGGTTCGTACCCGGACCTCGTCCCTGCTTGGCGAGAAGCAGCCGCACCCCGGGGCGTCGCGGCCCGTCGAAGCATGCGCGCGGCGACCGCGATTGTCCAGCGTGTTTCGGTCGCGTCGTCGACGAGCGGGACGCGGCCGGTGGGTCGTTTGTGAGTCGGGTGTCACTCAGCGTGAAGTGGCCCACTGTCCTCGCCATCGGGTTGCATGGGGGCATGGACGTTCTGGAGCTCCGTGCCGAAGCCGATGCCATCCTCGCTGAGCTCGTCGGTGCCCCCGGGGGTGCGGCGCGGCTGCGGGAGGACCAGTGGCAGGCGGTGGCGGCTCTGGTGGAGGAGCGCCGACGCGCTCTGGTGGTGCAGCGCACGGGCTGGGGCAAGTCGGCGGTGTACTTCGTCGCCACCGCTCTGCTGCGCCGGCGTGGATCCGGCCCTACGGTGATCGTCTCGCCCTTGTTGGCGCTGATGCGCAACCAGGTCGAGTCGGCGGCGCGGGCCGGTATCCGGGCGCGCACGATCAACTCGGCCAACCCGGAGGAGTGGGACGCCATCCACGAGGAGGTGGAGCGCGGTGAGACCGACGTTCTCCTCGTAAGCCCGGAGCGCCTCAACTCTGTGGATTTTCGTGAACAGACGCTGCCCAAGCTCGCGGCCACGACCGGTCTGCTGGTGGTCGACGAGGCGCACTGCATCTCCGACTGGGGACATGACTTCCGCCCCGACTACCGGCGGCTGCGGGCGATGCTGGCCGAGCTCGCCCCGGGCGTGCCGGTGCTGGCGACCACGGCGACGGCCAATGCGCGGGTCACCGCGGATGTGGCCGAGCAGTTGGGTACCGGTGCCGGGGAGGCCCTGGTACTGCGGGGGCCGCTGGAGAGGGAAAGTCTGCGGCTGGGTGTCGTGCGGTTGCCGGACGCGGCGCATCGCCTGGCCTGGCTCGCCGAGCACCTGGACGAGTTGCCGGGTTCCGGGATCGTCTACACGCTGACGGTTGCCGCAGCCGAGGAGGCCACCGCCTTCCTGCGGCAGCGAGGCTTCCGGGTGGCCTCCTACACGGGCAGGACGGAGAACGCCGACCGGCTGCAGGCCGAGGCCGACCTGCTGGAGAACCGGGTCAAGGCGCTGGTCGCGACTTCGGCGCTGGGGATGGGCTTCGACAAGCCGGACCTGGGCTTCGTGGTCCATCTCGGTTCACCGTCCTCGCCGATCGCCTACTACCAGCAGGTGGGGCGTGCGGGCCGTGGTGTCGAGCACGCCGATGTACTGCTGCTGCCGGGCAAGGAGGACGAGGCCATCTGGCGTTACTTCGCCGATACCGCCTTCCCGCCCGAGACGCAGGTGCGACAGACCCTCTCGGCCCTGGCCGGTGCGGAACGGCCGCTGTCCGTGCCGGCCCTGGAGGCTCTGGTCGATCTCCGGCGCACCCGTCTGGAGACCATGCTGAAGGTGCTGGACGTCGACGGCGCGGTCAAGCGGGTGAAGGGCGGCTGGATCTCCACCGGCGAGCCGTGGGTCTACGACTCCGAGCGGTACGCCTGGGTCGCCCGGCAGCGGGCGGCCGAGCAGCAGGCCATGCGCGACTACGTGAGCACCACCCAGTGCCGTATGGAGTTCCTGCGCCGACAGCTGGACGACGAGGGCGCGACCCCGTGCGGCCGTTGCGACAACTGCGCGGGAGCCTGGGCTGACTCCTCCGTTTCGGCGGAGACGCTGACGGGGGCGGCGAAGGAACTGGACCGCCCCGGGGTGGAGGTTGAGCCGCGCCGCATGTGGCCGACGGGAATGCCCGCACTGGGCATCGAGCTCAAGGGCCGTATCCCGGCCAAGGAGCAGTGCTCCACCGGGCGGGCCCTGGGACGGCTCTCGGACATCGGCTGGGGAAACCGGCTGCGCCCGCTGCTGGCCGAGAACGCGCCGGACGGGCCGGTTCCCGACGATGTCCTGCGGGCCGCGGTGACGGTCCTCGCCGACTGGGCGCGCTCTCCGGGCGGCTGGGCGACGAACGCCCCGGACGCCTCCGCGCGGCCTGTGGGAGTCGTGGCCGTGCCGTCCCTGGCCCGCCCGCAGCTGGTCGGTTCGCTCGCTCAGGGAATCGCGACCGTCGGACGCCTCCCGTTCCTGGGCACCTTGACGTACATCGGGCCGGGCGGCGCGCACGCGGCACGTCGTAGCAACTCCGCCCAACGTCTCAGGGCGCTGTCCGGCGCCTTCACGGTCTCTGACGAGCTGGCCGGTGCCCTCGCGTGTTCTCCAGGTCCTGTCCTGCTCGTGGACGACTGCACCGACTCCGGCTGGACCCTCGCGGTCGCTGCCCGCCTGCTCCGCAGGGCAGGGTGTGAAGCGGTTTTTCCGTTGGTCCTCGCCGCGGCAGGCTGAGCTTTCCGAGGCTGACGGTGTTACCAGGCTGGGAGTGTTCCCGAGCCTGTGGGTGCTCCCGGGGCCGGCGGCCCGAGACGGGGGGCGTTCCCGAGTCCGCAGCTGTTCCCAAGGCCGTGGCTGAGGCGTGTGACGCGGCGGGGGGTCGCGGTACGGAGTGGCACAGACGTCCCCGTACTTGGTGGTGCGCTCGTGCGAGTACGGAGCCACGGGAAGCGGGCCTCACGGGAGGCGGGCCGGTACGGCATCGGCGGCGGAACACAGGTCGGTTCGGCGGTCCGGTGGAGCGTCGTCGGTCCGCGGTGGACACGTCGTCGTGGGTCATGGCTCCATGCAACCCCACGCCTCGGACATCGTGAGGACGAGCCGGGCGAGCTGTGGACAAGTCCTGACGTGGCCATGGTCGGACTTATCCACAGGGGAAACCGGAATCCTGCAATCCGCGGGATGGTCACGGCATGACGAATCACAGCGAGGCAGCCGGCACCTCCGGCAACGGCGACAGCAGCGAGCAGCGACGGCAGGGTGGAGGGGAAGGCCGTGTCCGGCCCCGGCACACGGGGTGTGGGCAGGGCGTGGAGCAGCCAGGACAGGGCCCGGGGGGCGCCGGTCCCGGGCGGAACCCGCAGGATCCAGGTCGCGGAACAGGAGAGCGCGACTCCGAATCCGCAGGGCGCGAGCCCGAGTCCCCGGGTCGCGAGCCCGAGTCCCCGCGACGCGAGCCCGAGTCCCCGGGGCGCGAACACCCGGTGTACGCGGCGCACGAGCACTCCTCCCTGTTCCCGGGACACGCCAAAGCCAGGGGACACGCGGGGCACAGCCCGTCCACCGGTCCGTGCGGCGAACACCAGGTCACGCTCCGTACGCCTGCGGAACTGGCCGACGCCCTGCCCTACCTGCTCGGGTACCGGCCCGAGGACAGCATCGTGCTCGCCGCGCTCCACGACCGCGACGGCCGGGGGCGGTTCGGCGGACGGGCACGGCTCGGCATCCCCGCCCAGGCGGACGACTGGCCCGCCGTGGCCGAGCAACTGGCACACGGGCTGGTGACCGGCAGCGAGCGCCGAGGCGCCAGGCCCGAGACCATGGTCGCGTTTCTCTGCCAGGAGCCGTCGAGCGGGGAGTCGGGGCAGGAGGTGATGGAGCGACTGCGCCCCCTGGCACAGCTGCTGCGCCGGGCCTGCGGCAAACTCGACGCCCCCGTCGTCGAGGCTCTGTGCATCTCGGACGGCCGTTTCTGGTCGTACTGCTGTCCAGGCAACGGCTGTTGTCCGTCCGAGGGCGAGGCCATGGGGCTGCCCGGTACTTCGGTCCTGGCCGCCGCAGCGACCTACGCAGGCCTTCAGGTACGCGGAACGCTGCGGGAGCTCAGGGCCAGGCTCACCCCCTGGGAGACGGCTGCCGCCCTCCAGCAGGAGGCCGCGCTGGACGCCGCCCACACGGCCGTCGTCCTTCGGATGCTTCACGAGGAGAGCCGAGCGGCGGTGGCCGAGGAGACCCTCGCCCTGGCTCAGCGCCTCATGAGCCGCCTGGCGGACGCCCCACCCAGGTCCGGCACGCTCCAGGCGGACCTCCGCGACGACGAACTCCTTGGGCACGAGGACACGGCCGCCCTCATTCTCGGCCTCCAGGACCGCTCGACCCGCGATCGCGCGGCGGAGTGGATGGAGGGCGACGAGGCAGGACCGGCTCTGCGACTGTGGCGAGCGCTGGCCCGCCGCTGCGTCGGTGCCTATGGCGAGCATGCCGCGCCCCCGCTCACGCTCGCCGGCTGGGTGGCCTGGTCCTCGGGTGACGAACTGGAGGCGCGGGAAGCCTTGGCCATGGCCCTTGCCGCCGACCCCGACTACCTCTTCGCCCGCCTTCTCCACCAGGCCTGCAACGAAGGCCTCGACCCTGAGTCCATCCGCCGCTGCCTCCGCTCGGAGCGGAAGAACCGTTCGGAGACCACGGGTGTCGGCGCGGACGGCATCCCGGGGGCGCAAGGCGAGGACGCAGCCCAGGAGCCGGGGCGGCTCCACTCCTGCGGGGCCCAGCTGTCCGGGACCGGTCCGCGCCGGCGACGCCGTGCACGAACCGAGGGCAGTCTCACCGCGCGCGCCACACGACGCTCCCCGAAGGCGCCTGGTGACCGCCACCCACGGTCGGCCGACGGCCCCTCACGGGCGGGCGACGGTCCGGGCCGCGCGGCCGACAGCACGAGCCGTCGGACACGAGCCCGCCGTGGTGCGGAGGGCCGCGACGGAGCGGCGGAGACATGAGGACGCGCCAAGACACGAGAGTGAGCAGCGGTCCGGTCGTGAGGGGAATGGGGGTGCCCGGACAGTGAGGAACGGTCTGAAGGGGCTCGCGGGTGCGGCTGCCCCCTGGCCCCCGGGGGCAGGGGTTCCAACGGCCCGTGGACGCCGGTCGCTGCTCCGTGCGCCGTGGTTCCTGGCCGTGTCGGCGATGCCAGTGCTGTGCGCGGTCATGATCGCGACGCCTCTGCTGTGCGTGGTCGCCTGCGCGATGCCAGTGCTGTGCTCGGTCATGACCGCGATACCTCTGCTGTGTGTGGTCGCATGCGTGACGCGGGTGCCGTGCCGTCGGCATACGGCCGGCTTCCCATGCCCGGGGCGTGACCCGGCGGAGGCCCGCGCCGTTCACCTGAGTGGCGGAACGCCGGTCGGACCGTGGGAAACCGCGGTTGGGCCGCACCGTCGCACCGTCCTCGCCCCTCCGGAGCCTCGCGCCTGGCGCCGAGCACACCGGGGGAGCGCCGAGCGCAGAAGAAGCCGCCGCATGTCCCTGCTCACCCAGCCCTCCGCCCCCGACGGCGACCGTCCACTGTTCCGTCGAGCCGCTCCGGCCTCGACTCGAGGGACAGGCGTCTGGGCGCCACACGGACGGACCGCCGAAGCCGCCACCAGTCCGTCACCTGCTCCAGCGGGCAGGAGCAGCCCGATAGCCTCCTTCGCGGGGAAGGACAGTGTGAAGCCCTCCGCCCTGGTCACCGGCAGCCCGGACGCATGGCCGGCCGCAGTGTCCACCGTTGTCGCACCGTGCCGCCCGGCGGGCCTGCCACCCGTCCATGCCGCGCTGATCTGTGTGGCCCTTCCGGGCCTTGCGATCTCCACGGAGCGGGGACAGCTGACCGGCGAGGGGCTGGAAGGCTTCTACCAGGCCGGTCGGCGCGTGCTCTCCCGTTGTCGGCTGCGCGTGGCAGGCCGGGAACCGCTCGCCGTGCAGGCGCGGATGGTCGCGGCGGACCAGGCGCGGTTCACAGGGACGCTCTGTGTCTCCGCGAACCCCGTACCGGACCCGGACGTCGTGGTCGAACGCACGCGGTACGCGGACGGCACGGAGCGGATCACTTTGCACAGCGCGGTTCCCCGCCCGCTGCGCCTGCCCGTCGAAGTGGCCCTCGGCACCGACCTCGCCGAACTTGGCGCGATCGCCTCCGGCAGAGCGGGGCCCGAACTGCGGGCCAGCGTCCACGACTCCGGTCTGCGGTGGTCCTGTGTCAGCGGGCACTCGGCCGTCACCGCGCAACCGCCGCCCGCCGAAGCGCTGGCTTCGGCCGGACTGCTGCGCTGGGAACTCGAGCTCCCGCCGGGCGGCACCCGCACCGTCGAACTGCGCGTGCGACCGGACCGTACCGGACCCGTCAGAGCCGTGGGACGCGGCGCGACGAACCCGATCGCCCAGGCCACGGCCACGGGCGACGATCCCGGAGTCCAGGCATTCCTGCACACGTGCATCGAGGACCTCAAGGCCCTGCTACTGCGTGACCCCGTCAACCCCTCGGACACGTACCTCGCGGCAGGAACGCCCTGGCGCTGCGGCATGGCCCCGGCCAACGCTCTCGCCGCCGCACGGATGACGCTGCCGCTCGGCACCCGTCTCGCCGCGGGCACACTCCGCACACTGGGCCGCACCCAGATCACGGGCGACGGACCGAGATCCGGCATGATCCCCGGACCGCTACGGGACGCCGGCCCCCACCTGCCGCCGGGCTGCACCGGCATCGAGGCCACCCTGCTCTTCCCGGTGCTCCTCGCGGAGGCACGGCGCTGGGGGCTCCCGGAGCAGGAGGCTGAGGAACTGCTGCCGGTCGTCGAACGCTGCCTGCGGTGGCTGCGCGGCACCGTCGGTGACGGCCCGTACCTGGCAGACCCGCACCCCGGCGGGCCGCTCCGCTGCGAGACACAGGCGCACGCCCACCGGGCCGCGGTGCTGGGCGCCGATCTCCTGGACGCCTACGGCAGACCTGGCGGCACCGGGCTGCGGGAGTGGGCCCAGGAGGTGCGGACCGCGTTCCGCCAGGACTTCTGGATCGAGGACCGGGGCGGCGGCGTACCGGCGGCAGCCCGCACCACGGAGGGGCGATCACTGCCGCACCTCGGGGCCGGAGCCGCCCACCTTCTCGACACCGGCCTCCTCGGCTCCGGCTCGGCGGCCCCGGGCCTGCTCGACAAGGCGCAGACCGACCAGCTCGCGCGCCTGCTGGGCGGTCCGGCCATGGACTCCGGGTGGGGACTGCGGACCCTGGCCGCGAAGGAGGCGGCGTACAACCCCTTCGGCCATCGCGGTGGAGCAGTGCGGGTGCAGGAGACGGCGACAGCGGTTGCGGGGCTGGCCGCCGCGGGCTACGAGAGGGAGGCGGGTTCGCTGCTGCGGGGAGTGCTGGCGGCGGCCGAGCAGTTCGGAGGGCGGTTGCCCGAGATGTACGCGGGAGAGCCCCGTACGCCGGGGAGCTCACCCCTGCCCCACCCCGCGGCCTGCAGGCCGGCCGCGACGGCGGCGGCCTCCGGGGTGCTGCTCCTCGCCGCACTCGCCGGGATCCGCCCCGACGCACCGGGCGGGGCAGTGACGCTGCGCCCGATACGCAGCGCACCCCTGGGCGAGATCAGTCTGGTAGGGCTGCGAGTCGCCGGCGCGCCCTTCTCCGTGCGCGTCAGCAGACTCGGCCTCGCCATGGTCGAGGAGGCGGCCGACGGGCTGCGACTGGGAGGGTGACCTCGGACGACGTGTGATCGAACGGATCAGGGCGGTGGCTCAGGAGGGTCGTGAGGGACAGAAGTGGATCAGCTGGGGAAGCGATCGCGGGAGGACGTGTTTATCGTCAGGAAGACGACTATGATCACGACATGCCCTACGACCCGTCAGCCTTCCCGCCCTTCGCCGTCACCGTGGACCTGGTCGTGCTGACCGTGCGCCGCCACGCCCTCTGTGCGCTGGCGGTACGGCGAGGTGAGCAGCCGTTCCAGGGGCGGTGGGCGCTTCCCGGCGGCTTCGTTCGGGCCGACGAGGATCTGGCTCAGGCCGCCGCGCGCGAGCTGGCCGAGGAGACCGGGCTGCGGGCCCACGACCCGTCCGCCCCGGCCCAGGACAACGGCGCACACCTGGAGCAGCTCGCGACCTACGGTGACCCCAAGCGTGACCCGAGGATGCGGGTCGTCAGCGTCGCCCACCTCGCGCTCGCTCCCGACCTGCCCGCACCCAGGGCGGGCGGCGACGCCAACAGCGCACGATGGGCGCCCGTGGAGGAGCTGTTGCAGCAGGGCGGCTACGGCCGCGACGGCGAACCGGTGGCGCCGCTCGCCTTCGACCATGCGCAGATCCTGGCGGACGGTGTCGAACGGGCCCGCTCCAAGATCGAATACTCGTCGCTGGCCACCGCTTTCTGCCCGCCGGAGTTCACCGTCGGCGAGCTGCGCCGCGTTTACGAGGCCGTGTGGGGCGTGGCCCTCGACCCGCGCAACTTCCACCGCAAGGTCACAGGCACCCCGGGCTTTCTCGTGCCCACCGGGGGTACGACCACACGCCAGGGCGGCCGCCCCGCCCAGCTCTTCCGCGCGGGCGGTGCCACGCTACTCAACCCGCCGATGCTGCGCCCCGAGGTCTGACACCGCATAAATCGGGACATATCGCGCTATCTTGCTGTGGGTGATCCAGGCCAACGGACTGACCAGCAACCCCCGCAAGGTGCTTCCACCCGCCGTCGACAACGTCTCCTTCGAGGCCCTTTCCGGTCGTGTCACCGTGCTCCTCGGTGCGCCGGGTGCGGGCAAGACGACGACGCTGCGACTGATGCTCGCACTTCAACGGGGCCGTGGAATCGCCTACTTCAGAGGTCGCCCCCTGCACCGCATCCCCCATCCGTCGCGCGAGGTGGGAGTCGTCCTGGGCGATGTCCCCGGCCACCCGGCCCGTACGGTCCGCGGCCATCTCCGCATGCTCTGTGCCGCCACCGGTGTGCCCGTACGGCGTGCCGACGAGGTCCTCGAAGCCGTGGAGCTCGTCAGTCTGCAGGACGAACGCCTGGGCACGCTCTCGCGCGGCATGGACCGCCGACTCGGGCTGGCCTGTGCGCTGCTGGCCGATCCGCACACACTCGTGCTCGACGACCCCGCCGACGGACTGTCCGTCCGTGAAAGCCGTTGGCTGCACGGGGTCCTGCGCGCCCATGCCGTCCAGGGCGGCACCGTGCTGTTCACCACCCACGACCCCAAGGAGGCGGCGCAGACCGCCGACCAGGTCGTCACGTTGGAGCGGGGAAGGCTCGTCGCCGACCAGGAGGTGGCCGACTTCGCCCGCACGCGGCTCCGCCCCCGTGTCGTCGTCCGCAGCCCGCACGCCGTCCGTCTCGGCGCGCTGCTCACCAAGGAAGCCCGGACCGCTAGGCGTTCCGTCGAGATCGTGCGTGAGGGCGGCAACCGGCTCTCCGTGTACGGCAGTACCTGTGCCGACATCGGGGAGACCGCCTTCCGGCACGGCATCCTCGTACACCAACTCGCCGACGAGACCGGGGACATGGGGCCGACGCCGACAGCGGACAATGCCGGCGGACCCGCCGCCGACGGCTCTCGCCCACATGCCGACGAAGGCGCTTGCGCACCGGCTGCCGATGGCGCTGGTTCGACCGCCGCGGGCGATGAGGTCCCGAGCGCCGACGGTGCCCCGGACACCGATGACGCAGAGGGGACGGACGCGCCACCTCCCCAGGCGGGACCGTCGCAGCAGGCGGGCCTCCCGGCGCTTCCGCCTCCCATCAGCGTCCGCCCGGCCCCGAGTCCTCTGCGTCCGCTCCGGTACGAACTGCGCCGCGCCGTCGGGGTCGGTACCGGTTACGCCACCGCAGCGGCCGTACTGGTGACCTCCGTCCTTCTCTCCGTACTCCTCGCGCGTATCGGTCACACCCCGCAGGCGCGACTGCTGGCGGCGTGGCCATATGAACTGCCACTGCCGCCCGCCGCGCTGGGCGCCGGCTTCCTCGGCGCGATGGCCTTCGGTGACGAGTTCCGCCACCCCGCTCTGGCCGTGGATCGCGGCACCGTCCCCCGCCGCTTGGGGCTACTCGCCGCGAAACTCCTCGTCGCCGCGGCAACCGCGCTGATGCTGGCCTTCCTCACGGTGGGCTGCGACCTCGAAGTGCTCTACCTCCTCTACGGAGAGGAACTCACCGAGGTTCCCGCCGACTGGCTCTCCCTGAGCGCGAGTTGGATCGGCCTCGTCGTGGGGTGCTCATGGGCGGGAGTGCTGGCCGCCGGACTGTTCCGGTCCACGACCGGGGGACTCGCCGCCGTGCTCGCCGTTCCGGTCCTCGTCGTCCCGCTCGTGCACAAGGCCTGGGAAGGAGGGACGGTGCGGACCGCGGCGGGGTTCTCGGCACGGCTGCACGACATTCCCCTGCTGCAGTGGCCGTTCGGCGGAGGACGCCATGCCGCTGCCGTGGGACGGATCATCGCCGAACCCGTGGGTGGAGCACTGCTGTTGTCGCTTACCTGTCTGCTCTGCGCGTACCTGCTCACGAGCCTGCGCAGCAGGGTCCGATGACGGAAGCAGAGGGCCTTGGGCGATCGTCTGCTGACTACCGTCCGCATTCTTCCGCTCCCGTCATGCGCACAACTCCTCGGAGAACGCCCATTTCTTTCCGATAAGGCGTCAATTGCGACGGGGTGAGCGATCACCCTTTCGTGTGCTTTTCACCAAAGACCTCAAGGGAGTTGGGGACGGCGCCGACAAAGGATGCGTGACTACCCTTGCGCACACCATGATGACCGCCGCCCGCTCCGCAGACTCCGGCCTGGCCGGCCCGGGCGAACGCGACCGCTACTCCTACTCCGAGGCCCCCGGGATCGATCGCGTCGGCCCCCCGGCATGGGAGGGTGCCGATCCCGAACTCGGCCGTGTGGGCCGACGCGCCGCGGGCAGCCGCGGACGCGGCCTGCACGGCCAACTCGTCCAGCAACTGGGACAGATGATCGTCTCCGGTGACCTCGGCGCGGACCGCCCGCTCGTACCCGAGGAGATCGGCCAGCGGTTCGAGGTCTCCCGCACAGTCGTCCGTGAGTCGCTCCGTGTACTGGAGGCGAAGGGACTGGTCAGCGCCCGTCCCAACGTCGGCACGCGGGTGCGTCCGGTCAGCGACTGGAACCTGCTCGACCCGGACATCATCGAGTGGCGGGCCTTCGGGCCGCACCGCGACGACCAGCGGCGCGAGCTGAGCGAGCTGCGCTGGACGATCGAGCCGCTCGCCGCCCGCCTGGCCGCCGGGCACGGACGCGAGGACGTCCAGCAGCGGCTCGGCGACATGGTCGAGATCATGGGCCACGCCATGGGGCAGGGCGACTCGCTGACCTTCTCGCGCGCGGACGCCGAATTCCACTCGATGCTCATCCAGGTCGCGGGCAACCGCATGCTGGAGCACCTCTCCGGCATCGTCTCCGCCGCCCTCCAGGTCTCCGGAGGCCCGGTCACCGGCTGTGACCGCCCCCACGACGCATCGCTGACGCACCACGCCCGGATCGTCGAGGCCCTCGCCGCGGGAGACGGCGCGGCGGCGGAGGCGGCCATGCGTCAATTGCTCACCGTCCACCCCGAGGTGGAGCGCGTGGTGCCCGCGCCCCGCGAGCACTGACGGCCGCAGCGGGCGGCCATGGTCACGAAACCGTGCCCGGTCCCCGGCACCACCCGGCGGGCGAACACGTCTACCGGGCGGTGCCGGCTTCCCCGGAAATCGGCGGGGCGGACGGCGTGAATCGGCGGGGTCGGACGGCGCGGGGACTGGAAAGTCACCGGGTCGATGCCGGTCGCGGCCACTGGTGACCAACTTTGACCATATCTGGAAGCATTTACATGCTTACGGGGTGTGACTCGGGCCACGCAGATTGGGCGTAACGCTCCTCGAGGCAGCGCGATGACTTAAGAGGTGACAGCCGAGAGGGAATACGGACGCCGTTCGTGGCGCTGTGCATCTTCCCGGCCCCCGCCCGCGCCGTCGGCCATCCCCAAGTCGGCGGTCGTCGGTTCCTGTCCACTGTGGACGGGGCCGGAAGCCGTTTTCCAACGTTCCGAGAGGTTGTTCGTGTCGGCCAGCACATCCCGTACGCTCCCGCCGGAGATCGCCGAGTCCGTCTCTGTCATGGCGCTCATTGAGCGGGGAAAGGCTGAGGGGCAGATCGCCGGCGACGACGTGCGTCGAGCCTTCGAAGCTGACCAGATTCCGGCCACTCAGTGGAAGAACGTACTGCGCAGCCTCAACCAGATCCTTGAGGAAGAGGGTGTGACGCTGATGGTCAGTGCCGCAGAGCCCAAGCGCACCCGAAAGAGCGTCGCAGCGAAGAGTCCGGCCAAGCGCACCGCCACCAAGGCCGTGGCGGCGAAGACGGTGACCGCCAAGAAGGCCACTGCCCCCGCTGCTCCGGCGGTGCCTGCGGCCGACGATCCCACCGAGAGTGACGCGCCCGCGAAGAAGGCCGCCGCCAAGAAGACGACCGCCGCCAAGAAGGCTGTCGCCAAGAAGACCGCCGTCAAGAAGACGGTGGCCAAGAAGACCACCGCCAAGAAGGACGACGCCGAGCTCATCGACGACGAGGCACTCGAGGAGACCCCGGCGCCCGGCAAGGGCGGCGAGGAGCCCGAGGGCACCGAGAGCGCCGGTTTCGTGCTCTCCGACGAGGACGAGGACGACGCGCCCGCGCAGCAGGTCGCCGCGGCAGGCGCCACCGCCGACCCGGTCAAGGACTACCTCAAGCAGATCGGCAAGGTCCCGCTGCTCAACGCCGAGCAGGAGGTCGAGCTCGCCAAGCGCATCGAGGCGGGCCTGTTCGCCGAGGACAAGCTGGCCAACGCCGACAAGCTCGCCCCCAAGCTCAAGCGCGAGCTGGAGATCATCGCCGAGGACGGCCGCCGCGCCAAGAACCACCTCCTGGAGGCCAACCTCCGCCTGGTGGTCTCCCTGGCCAAGCGCTACACCGGCCGCGGCATGCTCTTCCTGGACCTCATCCAGGAGGGCAACCTCGGTCTGATCCGCGCGGTCGAGAAGTTCGACTACACCAAGGGCTACAAGTTCTCGACGTACGCCACGTGGTGGATCCGTCAGGCGATCACCCGCGCCATGGCCGACCAGGCCCGCACCATCCGCATCCCGGTGCACATGGTCGAGGTCATCAACAAGCTCGCCCGTGTGCAGCGCCAGATGCTCCAGGACCTGGGCCGCGAGCCCACCCCGGAGGAGCTGGCCAAGGAGCTCGACATGACCCCGGAGAAGGTCATCGAGGTCCAGAAGTACGGGCGCGAGCCCATCTCCCTGCACACCCCGCTGGGAGAGGACGGCGACAGCGAGTTCGGCGACCTGATCGAGGACTCCGAGGCCGTCGTCCCGGCCGACGCCGTCAGCTTCACGCTCCTGCAGGAGCAGCTGCACTCCGTTCTCGACACCCTGTCCGAGCGTGAAGCGGGCGTCGTCTCCATGCGCTTCGGTCTCACCGACGGCCAGCCGAAGACCCTCGACGAGATCGGCAAGGTGTACGGCGTGACGCGCGAGCGCATCCGCCAGATCGAGTCCAAGACGATGTCGAAGCTGCGTCACCCGTCGCGCTCGCAGGTGCTGCGCGACTACCTCGACTAGTCGTCGTTCGTACGGTCGTGAAGGCCCGGTCTCCATTGAGGGGACCGGGCCTTCGGGCGTCCGCGCGGCATGCGAGCGTCCGCCCTGTGGATCACTCTGGGTGTGCTGTCAACATCCCAGAGTGAGGAGTTCGCATGCGCCGGCCCTTTGTCCGAGTACTGGCCCTCGCTGCCGCGGCGGCCGCGATACCGCTTGTGTCGTCCGCCACCCCGGCGGCCGCCGATGTCGTCATCGGCGGCTATCCGGCCGAGATTTCCAAGAGTCCGTGGACGGTGGCGCTGTCCAGCCGTGACCTGTTCGGGGGTACCCGGGCGGGCCAGTTCTGCGGTGGGGTCGTGGTCGGCCGCTCCACCGTGCTGACCGCGGCCCACTGTCTGAGCGAAGCGGTGCTGGGAGCGCCGCCGGAGCGGATTCGCGACCTGAAGGTGATCGCGGGACGCGGTGATCTTCTCTCCACCGCGGGCCAGGAGATCCCGGTGCGTTCTGTGTGGGTCAATCCGGACTATGACAGCTACACGAACGCCGGGGACTTCGCTGTCCTCACCCTCGCCTCCTCGCTCCCCGAGAGCTCGGTCATCCCGATGGCGGCGGCGGGGGACCCGGCGTACCAGCCGGGCACGGAAGCCGTGGTCTACGGCTGGGGTGACATCACGGGCGCGGGGGACTACGCCCGGAGTCTGCACGCCGCGCGCGTGACGGTGATGGCCGACGCCGTCTGCGAGGAGGCGTATCCGGGGAACACGGACGGCACGTACAAGTCCGCCTCCATGGTGTGTGCCGGAGAGCGCGCGGGGGGCCGTGACGCCTGCCAGGGGGACAGCGGGGGGCCACTGGTCGCCCAGGGGAAGGTGATCGGTCTGGTGTCGTGGGGGACCGGCTGCGGTCTGGCGGGGAGCCCCGGCGTCTATACGCGGGTCTCCTACATTGTCCGAACAGTGAGCTGAAGGCGCTGAGGCCGAGCGCGCCGCCCGAGACGGGAACCGTTCGGCACACGAACCGACGGAGCCTTTGTGTGTGGCTCCGCACACGTACGGTGCTCGCCGTACGAGTACGGGCGGCCACCCCCTGTGTGAGGGGGCGACCGCCCGATTCACCGGCCTCGGCGCCGGCGCTGGCTCGTCGTGATGCGAGGTGTCAGCGTTCCTCGTCGCCGGCGTTCGCCGGAACGGACGTCAGTCGCTCCGTCTCGTCCTGTATCTCAGCGGCGATCTTCTTGAGCTCCGGCTCGAACTTGCGACCGTGGTGAGCGCAGAAGAGTAGTTCGCCACCGCTCAGCAGAACGACGCGCAGGTATGCCTGGGCGCCGCAACGGTCGCATCGGTCAGCGGCCGTCAGCGGGCTCGCGGGGGTCAGAACAGTAGTCACGTCGCCTCTTCTCTAGCTCGACGAGCTGTCGTACCAGGGTCAACATCCAACCAGGCCGAAAACGTTCCCGCTCGCGGCTTTTCCTCGAAAAAATCTTTCCAGGCCAGCTGTCTGCTGCCGGTTGGCGGCGAATGAGCCGTAGTGCGTGTCTTCGTGTCGTACGGTTTCGCGCTGTCTAATCGGTTGTCTTCGGTTGTCTCGTCCTCCCGGCTGGGTTGCCGGTTGTTCATGAGGACGTGCCCGGAGCCTAAATGGTTCATGCCTCGAAGGGAACGTGATATGTACTTCACTCCATCGAGGGATCGAACGCTCGTACGAGCCTGGACTACTCTGAGCTCAGACGAGGGTGGCGTTACATCGGCTCTACCAGGCCTCGGTACCCTCGGAGCGGCAACCGAAGCCGCGTCCTTACCCCAAAGGACCCCATCTGAAATTCAGCGAGGAGCGAACCGCGTGACCGCCGACACGTCCGTGCCGTCCACAGCGCTGCTGACAGGAGCAGACCGGGACGGTTCCAACTACACCGCGCGGCACCTGCTCGTCCTCGAGGGGCTCGAGGCCGTACGCAAGCGCCCCGGCATGTACATCGGATCGACCGACAGCCGCGGTCTGATGCACTGCCTGTGGGAGATCATCGACAACTCCGTGGACGAGGCCCTCGGGGGCTACTGCGACCACATCGAAGTGATCCTCCACGACGACGCCTCCGTGGAAGTGCGGGACAACGGCCGCGGCATTCCCGTGGACGTCGAGCCCAAGACGGGTCTCTCCGGCATCGAGGTCGTCATGACCAAGCTGCACGCCGGCGGCAAGTTCGGCGGCGGCTCGTACGCGGCCTCCGGCGGTCTGCACGGCGTGGGCGCCTCCGTGGTGAACGCGCTCTCGTCCCGTCTGGACGTCGAGGTGGACCGTGGCGGCAACACGCACGCCATCAGCTTCCGGCGCGGCGTGCCCGGCGCCTTCGCGGCCACGGGACCGGACGCGAAGTTCGAGGCGCAGAGCGGCCCGCGCAAGGTCAAGAGGATCCCCAAGACCCGCACCGGCACGCGCGTGCGTTACTGGGCCGACCGCCAGATCTTCCTCAAGGACGCCAAGCTCTCCCTGGACACGCTGCACCAGCGCGCCCGGCAGACCGCGTTCCTCGTGCCCGGACTGACCATCGTCGTCCGCGACGAGTACGGCCTGGGTCCGGACGGCAGCAAGGGCGAGGAGTCCTTCCGCTTCGACGGCGGGATCAGCGAGTTCTGCGAGTACCTGGCCACGGACAGGCCGGTCTGCGACGTCCTCCGCTTCACGGGGCAGGGCACCTTCAAGGAGACCGTCCCGGTCCTGGACGACCGCGGGCACATGACCCCCACCGAGGTCGTACGCGAACTCGGCGTGGACGTCGCGCTGCGCTGGGGCACGGGCTACGACACGACCCTCAAGTCGTTCGTGAACATCATCGCCACCCCGAAGGGGGGCACCCACGTCGCGGGCTTCGAGCAGGCCGTCGCCAGGACGGTCAACGAGGTGCTGCGCGCCAAGAAGCTGCTGCGCGTCGCCGAGGACGACGTCGTCAAGGACGATGCCCTGGAGGGCCTGACGGCCGTCGTCACCGTGCGTCTCGCCGAGCCGCAGTTCGAGGGCCAGACCAAGGAGGTCCTCGGCACCTCGGCGGCCCGCCGCATCGTGACGAACGTGGTGACGAAGGAACTCAAGGCGTTCCTGACCTCCACCAAGCGTGACGCCGCCGCACAGGCCCGCGTCGTCCTGGAGAAGGCCGTCGCCGCCGCCCGTACGCGTATCGCGGCCCGCCAGCACAAGGACGCCCAGCGCAGGAAGACCGCACTGGAGTCCTCCTCGCTGCCCGCCAAGCTCGCCGACTGCCGCAGCGACGACGTGGAGCGCAGCGAACTGTTCATCGTCGAGGGCGACTCCGCGCTGGGCACCGCCAAGCTCGCCCGGAACTCCGAGTTCCAGGCCCTGCTGCCGATCCGGGGCAAGATCCTCAACGTCCAGAAGTCGTCCGTGACGGACATGCTCAAAAACGCCGAGTGCGGCGCGATCATCCAGGTCATAGGGGCCGGATCCGGCCGGACCTTCGACATCGACGCCGCCCGCTACGGCAAGATCATCATGATGACCGACGCCGATGTGGACGGCTCCCACATTCGCTGCCTGCTCCTGACGCTGTTCCAGCGCTACATGCGCCCCATGGTCGAGGCGGGCCGTGTGTTCGCCGCGGTGCCGCCGCTGCACCGTATCGAGCTCGTCCAGCCCAAGAGGGGCCAGGACAAGTATGTGTACACGTACTCGGACCGCGAACTGCGGGACAGGCTCATGGATTTCCAGAGCAAGGGCGTCCGCTACAAGGACTCGATCCAGCGCTACAAGGGCCTCGGCGAGATGGACGCCGACCAGCTGGCCGAGACCACGATGGACCCCCGCCACCGCACCCTGCGCCGGATCAACCTCTCCGACCTGGAGGCCGCCGAGCAGGTTTTCGACCTCCTGATGGGCAACGACGTCGCTCCCCGCAAGGAGTTCATCTCCAGCTCGGCGGCGACGCTGGACCGGTCGCGGATCGACGCGTAACCGAGGAGGCGCACATCGACAGCCTCTTCGCCAGGGCAGGCGTCAAGGACCGTGCACAGGCGGCCCCTTATGCCCACTCGAGGGGGCTTGTGCAACCGTCCTCGGCGTCAGTCACCTGATGGGGTGAAGCGCAAAGGGAAGAAGAGTCAGAGATCTTCCCGTTCTGTCCATCCTTGGGCATGACGTCAAGTAATGGCCGTCTCCGTCTGCGCCGCGGAGGTGGTCCCGAGAGAACGGTCGAGAGCCGTGAAGGGCGTGCCCCGGCCCCCGCCGGCACCGGCGTGGCCGGGGAAGCACGCTTCGACGACCCCTGGTACGACGCACTGAACTCCGGCTGGGGCGAGTTGGACGGCACGGGCGCACCTGCGTCCGTCGGGCCGTCGGCCGACCGGGGGGTCGGGGACCGGGCCGGGGGCGCGGCCGACATCTATCTGGAGGTGCAGCGGAGCGCGGCCTTCCAGGAGGTGCGCAGCAGGTACCGGCGGTTCGTGGTCCCGGGAGTCGCCGTCTTCTTCACCTGGTACGTCGGATACGTGGTGATGGCCACGACCGCGCCCGGCCTGATGGCGCGCTCGGTGGCGGGTGCCGTGAACGTGGCGATGCTTGCGGGGCTCGGGCAGTTCCTGACCACGTTCCTGTTCACCTGGGCGTACGCGCGGCACGCGAGGGTGCGCCGGGACCGGGCCGCGCTCGAACTGCGCTGGGACACCCAGGAACTGACGCGGGTCGTCGGAGGAGGACACCGGTGACCGGCGACCACCAGACACTCGCGCTGCTGCTGTTCAGCGCGTTCGTCGCGGTCACCCTGGGAATCACGACCTGGGTGAGCCGCAACCGGCATGGCTCGGCGGAGGAGTTCTATGCCGGCGGGCGGTTGTTCTCGCCGATGGAGAATGGTTTTGCCATCGCGGGCGACTACATGTCGGCGGCATCGTTCCTCGGGATCTCCGGACTCATCGCGCTCCACGGATACGACGGGCTGCTGTACTCGGTGGGCTTCCTGGTCGCGTGGCTCGTGGTGCTGTACCTGGTCGCTGAACTGGTACGCAACTGCGGGCGGTTCACACTCGCCGACGTGGTCGCCGCACGGATGAGCGAGCGGCCGGTGCGGACCGCGGCGGGAACGTCCTCGGTGACCGTGTCCGTTCTGTACCTGGTGGCGCAGATGGTGGGAGCGGGGGCCCTGGTCTCGCTGCTGCTGGGTGGTACGAGCGAGTCGGCCAGGACCTGGACGATCATCGGCGTCGGCGCGCTCATGGTCATCTATGTGTCGTTCGGAGGGATGCGGGCCACCACATGGATCCAGATCGTCAAGGCGATCCTGCTGATGGGCGGGGCGCTCGCGCTGACCGTGCTCGTTCTGGTGCGCTTCCAGGGGGACTTCGACCAGATGCTGCGCACGGCGGCGCAGCGCAGTGGGCACGGGAACGCGTTCCTGGCACCCGGGTTGCGGTACGGCGGTGACTGGACCGCGCGCTTCGACTTCATCAGCCTGGGGCTCGCGCTGGTGTTGGGTACGGCTGGGCTGCCGCACATCCTGTCGCGGTTCTACACGGTGCCGACCGCCAGAGCCGCGCGTCGCTCGGTGGTGTGGTCGATCGGGCTCATCGGCGGCTTCTACCTGATGACGATCGTGCTGGGCTTCGGCGCGGCCGCGATCGTCGGGCCTGAGGCCGTACGTGCTTCGAACGCGGCCGGGAACACGGCGGTTCCGCTGCTCGCGCTCGACCTGGGCGGAGGCGCGGACTCCACCGGCGGAACGGTCTTGTTCGCGCTCGTCGCCGCCATCGCCTTCGCCACGATCCTCGCGGTCGTCGCCGGGATCACGCTCGCGTCGTCGGCATCCGTGGCGCACGATCTGTACGCGTCGCTGCGCCGCCCCCGTGGAAAGCAGTGGAGGGAGGTGACCGTCGCGCGGGTCGCCGCGGTCGGGGTCGGCGTGGTCGCGATCGCGATCGGCCTGCTCGCCCGTGACCTCAACGTGGCGTTCCTGGTGGGCCTGGCCTTCGCGGTCGCCGCCTCCGCCAACCTGCCGGTGCTGCTCTACTCGCTGTTCTGGCGGCGTTTCACCACGCGTGGTGCGGTGTGGGCCGTGTACGGGGGGCTGCTGCCCGCGGTGGTGCTCGTGCTGTTCTCGCCGGTGGTCTCGGGGAGCCCCGGATCGCTGTTCCCCGGTACCGACTTCCAGTACTTCCCCCTGGAGAACCCGGGCCTCGTCTCCATCCCGCTCGGTTTCCTCGCGGGCTGGCTGGGCACGGTCACCTCGGCGGAGCGGGCGGACCGGGCGAAGCATGCGGAGACCGAGGTGCGATCGCTCACGGGCGCCGGGGCGGTCTGAGGCCGGCAGAGCCCTTGCCCGACAGGGCGCGCTCCCCACGACGTACGGGGGGACCCTGCCCTCAGGGGCGTGTCGCCCACACGTAGCGGTGCTCCGGCCGGCCCGCGTCTCCGTACTTGAGGGTCAGCGTGGCCCGTCCCGTCCGCTCCAGGAGCTTCAGGTAGCGCTGGGCCGTCTGGCGGCTGAGACCGGTCTGTTCGGCGATCTCCTGGGCCGACAGCGGGCCGTCGGCGGACATCAGGGCGCGGCGTACGAGCTCCGTCGTCGTGGCCGAGTGGCCCTTGGGAAGGTCGGGCTCTCCGCCCGCCGAGAGGGCGCCGAAGATCCGGTCCACCTCGGCCTGTTCGGCCTCGCCGCCGCCGTCGAGGGTGCGGCGCAGATCCGCGTACGCCTCCAGCTTGGCGCGCAGGCCCGCGAACGCGAACGGCTTGACCAGGTACTGCAGCGCCCCCTGACGCATCGCCGCCTGGACGGTCGAGACGTCGCGGGCCGCCGTCACCATGATCACGTCGGCCTGGAGACCGCGGCGCCGCATCTCCTGGACGACCGCGAGCCCCGTCCGGTCGGGCAGGTAATGGTCCATCAGAACGAGGTCGAGGCGGGGC
Organism: Streptomyces phyllanthi; assembly: GCF_009377205.1. Taxonomy (GTDB): domain Bacteria; phylum Actinomycetota; class Actinomycetes; order Streptomycetales; family Streptomycetaceae; genus Streptomyces; species Streptomyces phyllanthi. Next base: position 3,763 of record NZ_VJZE01000025.1, on the reverse strand, counting down.
AGCGTCTCCATCTGCTGCAGCGCCTCCGCCGCGCTGTGTGCCGCGCCCGCGACATGGAAGCCGGCCACCTTCGCCACATAGGCGGCGTTGACCTTCGCGACCCTGGGGTCGTCGTCCACGACCAGGACCTCGATCATCAGGACTCCTCCTTGGTGGCTGCGGTGGCGGTCCGAAGCTCCTGTGCGGGCTCCGGACTTGGCGCTCCTGCCGGGCTGGGCGCCGTGCCCGCCGGGACAGGATCCCTCAGCTCCGGTTCCGCCAGTGCCTCGGGGAGTATGACGGTGAACTCCGCGCCGCCGCCGTCCGCCTCCCCGACGCGGGCGCTGCCTCCCTGCCGTTCGGCGAGCCGGCGCACCAGGGAGAGCCCGATACCGCGCTTGCCGTGTGCGGGCGGCTTCTTCGTGGACCATCCGTCCGCGAACACCAGTTCCCGCTGCTCCACAGGGACTCCGGGGCCGGTGTCACGCACCCTGAGGACCGCCGTGCGCGCTTCGGCACGCAGTTCGACCTCCACGCGCGCGTGTGGCGTACCGGCGACGGCATCGAGGGCGTTGTCGACGAGGTTGCCGACGATGGTGACCAGACCTCTGGGGTCGATCAGCTGGTCCGGCAGGAAGGTCCGGTTCGAAAGAGACAGGGCCACGCCACGCTCGGCCGCCACGGTGGCCTTGCCGACGAGCAGCGCCGTCAGCAGCGGATCGTGGATCTTCTCCGTGACCTGCTCGGAGGTCGCCCTGTGGTCGCCGACCACCTCGCCGACGAACTCCACTGCGTCCTCGTACATCTCCAGTTCGAGCAGGCCCAGCAGGGTGTGCATACGGTTGGCGTGCTCGTGGTCCTGCGCGCGCAGGGCGTCGATCAGGCCGCGTGTGGAGTCGAGTTCGCGGCCGAGCTGTTCCAGCTCCGTACGGTCGCGCAGGGTGGCTACGGCGCCCCCGTCGTCGGTGGGCATGCGGTTGGCCACCAGGACGCGCTGGCCCTGGACGGTGAGCAGGTCGGTGCCCGTGACACGACCGGCCAGGACATCCGTCGTACGGCCCTCGCCGAGCGCCTCGTCGAGGGAACGGCCGACGGCTTCCTCGCCGATGCCCAGCAGCCGTTGCGCCTCGTCGTTCAGCAGCCGGACGCGGCCGCCGCGGTCCAGGGCGACCACGCCCTCCCGGATGCCGTGCAGCATCGCCTCGCGCTCCGCGAGCAGCGCCGAGATGTCCGAGAAGGCCAGGTCGCGCGTCTGCCGCTGCACTCTCCGGGAGATCAGGTACGCGGCCAGCGCCCCGATGGCGAGGGCCGCGCCTGCGTAGGCGAAGAGCCCGGGGATCGCGTGGATCAGCCGGGCGCGCACGCTGTCGTACTCGATCCCGACCGAGACCGCACCGACGATCTTCCCGTCCGCGTCGCGCAGCGGTACCTTGCCGCGTGCCGAACGGCCCAGCGTCCCTTCGTCTATCTGCATGACCTCATGTCCGGCGAGGGCCTGGCGCGGGTCGGTCGAGACGACGCCGCCGATCTGTTTCGGGTCCGTGTGCGACCAGCGGACGCCGTTCATGTTCATGACGACGACGTACTCGGCCCCACTGGCCTTGCGGATGCGCTCGGCCTCCGTCTGGACGGGGCCGTCCACGGACGGCCTGGTCGACACCAGATCCTTGGCGAGCTGCGGCTGGACCGCCGTCGTCTGCGCGATCGCGAGGGCGCGGCGCATCGCCTGGTCGTCCAGCTGGTCGCTGAGCGGTGCGAGGAACAGCCCGGTCACGAGCACGGCGACTCCGGCGGCGATCGCCACCTGCATCAGCAGCACCTGCGAGAACACCCGTCGCGGCAGACCCAGGCGCAGACGACGTGCGGGGGGAGTGGGGCTCATACCCACGACGGTACGTGGGCGGGCGAGCCGGGCCGAAGGGGTGTGGCGTGGATCTCTTCGAGCGGGCAGACCCGCGTCTCGTACGCGTCTGCGGCAGCTCGTGGGCCGGCGCCCCTGGTCAGAGCGCCGGAGCCGTGGCCGCGAGGGCCCGTACGGCCACCACGTCCATCCGGGCGGGGGAGCCCAGAGGAGAGCCGCAGCTCTCGGGCCGGGGCGGCAGCGAGGCACCCTGGGCGACGGTCACATGCCAGAGGCGGCCGTCGGTGTGCGCGACCGTCACCTCCCACTGCGGGGCTGTGCCCTCCGTGGCGACGACGGTGAGAGCGCCCGCCCTGTCCTCGCCCGTCTCCGCGCGCACGGCCAGCTCGGCCGCCTGCCCGGGCCGCTCCCAGGCGGAGCTTCCGCGGCACCCCTCGGTGACGATCCGTCCTTCCCGTACGCCTTGGAGGACCTCCTTGACGTGGTGGGCCTCGGCGCGGCCGTACGCGTATCCGGTCGGCAGGACCAGCAGCGTGGGGGAGAAGCGGTGGCCGCCCAGGTGGGTGACCTCCCAGACGCCCTCCACTCCGGAGGCGGCCAGTTCGGCGGCGAGGGGCCGGCCCAGGAGGGCGCAGCAGCGGTCGCGCTTGCCGTTGGTGCAGACGAGCGCCAGCGGGTCGCCTGTGTGGGGCCGACCCCGTAGCACGGAGCCGAAGGTGTGATGGTCACCCGTGGCCAGCGCGGTGAAATCGAGGTCGAGCAGCTGCTCCGGATCGGTGGTCGTGGTGCTGTGCAGCCACATGTTCCCCGGAACGGTGTGGGCCGCGTACACACGGCGCTCGCGGACCGTGTGGCAGTCCGCGTGCCGGCCGGGGCGGCGTATGAGCGCGACACGTACACCCGTGCCGTCCGCTGCCGCCTCGAGGGCGCGGCCGACGGCCGGGTCCAGGTGGCTCGATGTGAGCGCCCTGGCACCCCAGGGGCCGGGCTGTTCGAGCAGCAGCCAGGTCCTCGCGGTGGCCGAGGTCCCCGCGAGAGGCTCGTCGAAGTGCCGCGACGCGGTCGTGCACGTACTCACAGAGGTGAGCCTAACCTGACTTGAGTGTCAGGGGCTTCCGGACGGGCCAATGGGGCGCACAAAAACTTGGGGGGCGCGCGTGGCGCGTGGCACGTGGTTCAGCCGTGGGCGGTCGTGCTCGCTCCGTCACCGCGGCAGGGGCTGGGGCGGCCGCACCCCCACGTACTGTCCGCTCGGACGCATACGCAGGGGGCGTTCCCCGTACTCCTCCTGTGCGTGTGCGATCCAGCCCGCCGTCCGTGCGACGGCGAAGATCGTCTCGCCCGCGGAGGCGGGCATACCCGAGGCGGTCGTGAGGACGGCGAGGGCCAGGTCGACGTTGGCGTGAAGGGGGGCGTGGCGGGCGGTGGTGGCCTCGATGTCCCGGGCGGCGGCCAGCGCGGGAGCCGCTCCCGGAACGTCCTCCAGGAGGGTGAACAGTGCTCGCGCGCGTGGGTCCTCCCCGGGATAGAGGCGGTGCCCGAGACCGGGAACGCGGCGTCCCGCGCGCAGTTCGTCGGCGATCACGGGAACCGCGGTGCCGCGGTCGAGGACGTCGAGGAGCAGCCGGTGGGCGAGTTCACTGGCCGCGCCGTGCAGGGGGCCTTCGAGGACGCCGAGTCCCGCGGACACGGCGGCGTACGTGTGCGCGCGGGCGGACGCGGCGACACGGACCGCGAGGGTCGAGGCGGCCAGATCGTGGTCGGCCAGCAGTCCGAGTGCCGTGTCGAGCGCGCGCAGGGACGCCTCGTCGGGGCTACGGCCGGTGAGCCTGGCCCAGAGGCGGTGGGCCAGCGGACCCGAGTCGCGGTGCGTGCGCAGAACCGGAGGGAGGGCGGTGACGAGGGTGGGGATGAGGGTGCGGG
>NZ_VJZE01000259.1 GCF_009377205.1 Streptomyces phyllanthi | reverse complement strand
TTCGGGGGCACCGCCGGCGCCATCACGCTGTTGGCTCTCTGTCACCGCCCTACCAGCGGTACCAGCGCCCCCGGCCCCCGGCCGCGCTCGGGCCGCGCATCACGAATCCGAGGAGCCAGACCACGAGTACGGCGACGGCGATCCACCAGAGCGCCTTCACCGCGAATCCGGCTCCGAAGAGAAGCAGAGCCAAAAGCAGAACAAGCAGGATGGGAACCATGTGATGACACCTCCTGCTTTCCGAGTGGCCAGAATTCCAGGAATTAGGCCTCACCGGAGGCATTCATTTCCGGCACAGAATCTCTCCGTGCAGAACGGAGAACCAGCCGTCCTCCCGCAGCCCCCACTCCCGCCAGGCCTCGGAGATCGCCCGGAGCTCCTGCGGGGTCGCGTGGCCGCCGCCCGTGGCGCGATCGGCGTACGCCGACGCCACCGTCCGGTCAGCCCACAGCCCGCTCCACCAGGCCCGCTCCTCCTCGGTGGAGAACGTCCAGGTGGCGGAGGTGGCGGTGATGTCGGTGAGGCCCGCCCGCAGTGCCCAGGACCGCAGGCGCCGGCCCGCGTCCGGCTCACCGCCGTTGGCGCGGGCGACCCTGCGGTAGAGGTCCAGCCAGTCGTCGAGGCCCGGTGACACCGGGAACCACGTCATGGCCTCGTAGTCCGCGTCCCGGACCGCGATGTACCCGCCCGGCCTCGTCACCCGTGCCATCTCGCGCAGCGCGCGCACCGGATCGCCCACATGCTGGAGCACCTGGTGCGCGTGGACCACGCAGAAGGTGTCGTCCGGGTGGTCCAGGGCGTGCACGTCCGCCACCGCGAAGTCGACGTTCCGCAGTCCGCGTGCGTCGGCCGTGGCCCGCGCCCGGTCCAGGATGTCCGGCGCGCGGTCCACGCCCGTGACATGGCCGTCCGGCACCAGCTCCGCCAGGTCGGCGGTGATGGTGCCCGGCCCGCAGCCGATGTCCAGGATCTTCATGGAGGGCCTGAGCACCCCGAGGAGGTAGGCCGCCGAGTTGGCGGCCGTCCGCCAGGTGTGCGAGCGCAGCACCGACTCGTGGTGTCCGTGCGTGTAGACGGCGGTTTCCCGTGTCTTCGGCATGACGTTCCCCTCTTCACATGAAGGACCCCGCAAGCCGGCCGCTCCTCGGGATCGGTATGCGTCACCGTACGCCCGCATGTCGAATATTGAGACCCACGTCTTGAGATATGGACAGAGGGTCGAAGCGGGAGGGCTCGTCAGCGAAGCGTCGACGGGCGGTAGACCGTCAGCGCCTCCGGGAGCTTGCTCAGCGTCAGATCGCCCGTCACCTCGATGACCTCGCCGTCGTACGCGAGGAGGGTGCCGGGCGTGACGCCGTCCACGCGCAGCCGCTGGACGCGCACCGCCGAATGGCCGGGGGAGCGGGTGAGCGGGCCCGCCGCCGCGGCGGCGAGCAGGCGCAGGGCCGGGTGGCGGCCCCCGTGCACCACGCGCACGTCGAGCAGCCCGTCCGCGAGATCGAAGCGGCGGCCGGGCGCGAGACCCATGCGGTGGTACGTGCCGTTGCCGGCGAACAGCAGCCACAGCGGGCGCGTACGGTTCTGGAACCTGGCCTCCAGGGGGTGCCGGTCCGCGCGCAGCACGCGTGCCGCGCCGAGCACACCGGCCGGCCAGCCGCCGATCCGCGGCGCCCACCGCTCTCGTTCGCGCACCAGCTCCGGATAGACGCCCAGGCTGCACGTGTTGAGGAACACGCCCTCCGTGTCGCCGGAGGAGAAGCGTCCCACGTCCACGCGGACCGCCTCGCCGTCGCTCAGCGCCCGGGCGAGATCCCGGGCGTCCTCGACACCCAGGTCCTGCGCGAAGTGGTTGAGCGTGCCGCCGGGGAGGACGGCGAGGGGGAGACCGTGCCGCAGGGCCACCTCGGCCGCCGCGTTCACCGTGCCGTCGCCGCCGCACACACCGAGCACCCGGGCATGGGTGGCCGCCTTCTCCAACTCGTCCCGCACGTCCTCCGGTTCGCATTCCACGGCCTCGGCGCGGGGCAGGGCGTCCTGGAGGGCGCGCACACGGTCCGAGGTCCCGGCGCCCCGGTTGGCGACGACGACCAGGCCCTCGCCGTCGGGCAGCGCGGGTGCCTCGGCACGCGGACGGCCCGGCGGCGGCAGCAGATCGCGGGTCGGCACCAGGCCGCGTACGGCGTAGGCGGCGCCCACCCCGAACGCGGCACCGACCAGGACGTCGCTGGGGAAGTGCACGCCCGTGTAGACGCGGGACAGCGCGACCGCGGCCGCCACCGGCGCCACGGCCGCACCCCAGCCACGGGACTCCAGGGCGACACCCGTCGCGAAGGCCGCCGCGGACGCCGAATGCCCGGACGGGAACGACGTGGTGATCGGCTGCCGCTTCAGCTGCCGGACCACCGGGACGTTGTCGAGGACCGGGCGGGGACGGCGGACCGAACGCTTGCCGAGGGTGTTGATGGTCGCCGAGGCCAGGGCGAGCGACGCCACGCCCCGGGCGGCGGCCCGGCGGGCCCGCGGGCTCCGCGTCGCGGCGAGGGCCGCCGCCGTGGCGAACCACAGCACGCCGTGGTTCGCGGCACGGCTCAGACGGGGCAGTACGGGGTCGGCGCCCGGCCAGTAGCGGGCCGCCACCGCTTCGAACAGACGGGTGTCCGCGGCGAGGAAACGGTCCCGGAGGGGATGGCGGCCCGGCGGGCGTACGGTGAGATCGACATCTGGGGTCATGGGGCACGGGTACCCCAGGGCAGCCACCTCGTGTCAAGTCGGGTCCCCTGCGGGCGTACTCGGGAGCTTCCCGAAACGGGTTTGCCCGGCGCACCCCATCGCCCGGAGAATGCCTGCCCATGGGACACCTGGAAGCCGCACACCTCGAGTACCACCTCCCCGACGGGAGGACCCTGCTCGGCGACGTGTCCTTCCGGGTCGCAGAGGGCGCCGTCGTCGCCCTCGTGGGGCCCAACGGAGCAGGCAAGACCACGCTGCTGCGCCTGATCTCGGGGGAGTTGAAGCCGCACGGCGGGACCGTCACCGTGAGTGGCGGGCTCGGCGTGATGCGGCAGTTCGTGGGGTCCGTACGGGACGAGACGACCGTACGGGACCTGCTCGTGTCCGTGGCCCCACCGCGCATCCGTGAGGCGGCCCGGGCGGTCGACGAGGCCGAGCACGCCATCATGACCGTGGACGACGAGGCCGCCCAGCTCCGCTACGCGCAGGCACTCGCCGACTGGGCCGAGGCGCGCGGCTACGAGGCCGAGACGCTCTGGGACATCTGCACCACGGCCGCGCTCGGCGTGCCGTACGAGAAGGCGCAGTGGCGGCAGGTGAGCACCCTGTCCGGCGGCGAGCAGAAGCGGCTCGTGCTGGAGGCCCTGCTGCGCGGCACCGACGAGGTGCTGCTGCTCGACGAGCCCGACAACTACCTCGACGTGCCCGGCAAGCGCTGGCTGGAGGAGCGGCTCAAGGAGACCCGCAAGACCGTGCTCTTCGTGTCCCACGACCGTGAGCTGCTGGCCCGCGCCGCGGAGAAGATCGTGAGCGTCGAGCCCGGTCCCGCGGGCGCGGACGCGTGGGTGCACGGCGGCGGGTTCGCCACGTACCACGAGGCACGGCGACAGCGGTTCGAGCGCTTCGAGGAACTGCGCCGCCGCTGGGACGAGAAGCACGCACAGCTGAAGAAGCTCGTCCTGACGCTCCGCCAAGCGGCCGCCATCAGCCCCGACATGGCCTCTCGGTACGCGGCCGCCCAGACCCGGCTGCGCAAGTTCGAGGAAGCGGGCCCGCCGCCGGAGCCGCCGCGCGAGCAGGACATCAGGATGCGGCTCAAGGGCGGCCGCACCGGCCTAAGGGCCGTGACCTGCAAGGGGCTTGAGCTCACCGGCCTGATGAAGCCCTTCGACCTGGAGGTCTTCTACGGGGAACGCGTCGCCGTCCTCGGCTCCAACGGCTCCGGCAAGTCCCACTTCCTGCGTCTGCTCGCGGGCGACGACGTGGCGCACACGGGGGAGTGGAAGCTGGGCGCCCGGGTCGTGCCCGGCCACTTCGCCCAGACGCACGCCCACCCCGAACTGGAGGGGCGCACCCTGCTGGACATCCTGTGGAAGGAGCACGCCCAGGACCGCGGCGCCGCCATGTCGCGGCTGCGCCGCTACGAGCTGACGGGCCAGGCCGAGCAGCGCTTCGACCGGCTCTCCGGCGGCCAGCAGGCCCGCTTCCAGATCCTGCTCCTCGAACTGGAGGGCGCGACCGCGCTGCTCCTGGACGAGCCGACGGACAACCTGGACCTGGAGTCCGCCGAAGCCCTCCAGGAGGGCCTGGAGGCCTTCGACGGCACGGTCCTCTCGGTCACCCACGACCGCTGGTTCGCCCGTTCCTTCGACCGCTACCTCGTCTTCGGCTCCGACGGCCGCGTACGCGAGACGCCGGAGCCGGTGTGGGACGAGCGCAGGGTGGAGCGCGCCAGGTAGGTCGGACCAGGCTGGTCGGACCCGGGCACGTCATATGCCCCCGGCGCGCTCCTCGGCAGAGAACAAGGTCACTTCCAGCGCAGCAGCGCCCCCAGTCCGCCCACGGGCACCTCGTCCGCCGTGGCCGCCGTCACCGAGATCGCCGGGGCGTCGGTCGCGACCGCGGAGCGCAGCAGGGCGTCGTCCGCGCGGGCCGACCACGAGTTCTGCTCACCCAGCGTCTTGAGCTCCGTACGCCGTACCGCCAGCTGGTCCGGGTCCTCCCCGATCCACACCTCGCGGTGCGCGTCCGGCCCGTCCGGGCGGATCAGCAGTTCGTCGATACGGTGCTCACGGGCCGCCTCCACCAGCGCGGGCACGCCCTCCACGGCGCCCGTCCGCCCCTCGGCGTCCGGGGCCCGCGCGGCGAGGAACCGCTCCAGTTCGCCGGCGGCCGTCCGGTGCACGTGCTCCGCGCGCGCCCGGTCCACGTCCTCGTCCAGCAGCCGGCTGCCCGCGCCGTGCGGGGCCTCCACCACGAGGCTGTGCAGCCGCTGCGGCAGCCGCTCCCGCACCGCCTTCCGCTCGCGCTCGTCGCCGACGAGGATCAGCAGGTCGGCGCGGGTCTCCTCCTGGCACACGGCGAGCGCGTCGGCGATCTCCGCCGCGTTGTGCTCCCAGGTGTTCTCGACCCGCAGCTGGAAGTGGCGCTCCGACCAGTCGGCCGAGCTCGTACGGTGCACGGGCCACTGCCGGCCGGTCACCGAACCGGCGTCCTGGCCGCCCCGCGCCCCGCGCAGCTCGAAGTCCGCGCCGCGCCGGTCCACGTACGCCACCACGCACACCGGGTCCTCCCCGGCCAGCTCCAGCAGCGGAGTCGCGCGCGGCAGGGGCGCCCAGTGGGCCGAGGAGCCCGGCGGGGCGTACGCGAGCGGCGGATCCAGCACCACCTCGCCCGCCCGGGCGAAGAAGGCCCGGCCATGGGGCTCGGAGGAGTGGCGCAGCTCGTCCACCGCCCGGTGCACGGCCGCACAGGTGGCCTCGTCGGCGCCCTGGGCGGCCAGCTCCCGGGAGACCGCGTCGGCCACCAGGGAACGCTCGTGCGCCGTGGACTCCGTGTGCGAGGACGTGTCGACGTACACGGAGGCCCAGGGCCCCGGATGTTCGTAGAGTGGATGGAGAAAGGCGAGATCCATGGCTCCCTCCCGGTTGCCGATCGGGGTAACGCTTGCCGGGCGGGTACCCGGACGGCACCGATGGACACGACGAGTGGGGTACCGCGATGACCGGAGTCGACCCGGGCCGGCTGGACGACCAGCAGCTGATGAAAGAGCTGGAGACGATCCACCGCACACGCCATGACACGCTGCTGTACGGATCGAACGACGCGCTGCACACGCACAACGAGCGCATGGCGCAACTGGAGGGCGAGTACCTGCGCCGCAACCCCCGCCGCACCGTCGCGACCGGCCGTACGCGCGAGGGTGCGCGGGAGCGCGGACTCGCGGAGTCATGACACGCACCACCGCCACGAACCCGTTGATCATCCGCCTGGAGGAGGCCCACGCGCTGTTCGGCGCACGTGTTCACACCGTCCGCGACGACCAGTGGGAGGCGGGCACGCCCTGCGCCGAGTGGACGGTACGCGACCTCGTCAACCACCTCGTCTCCGAGCAGCTGTGGGTGCCCCCGCTGGTCCGGGACGGCTGCATGATCGAGGAGGTCGGCGACACCTTCGAGGGCGACCTGCTCGGCTCCGACCCGGCCGCCTGCTTCGACACGGCGGCCCGCGCCGCCCATGACGCGTTCGCCGCGCCGGGCGCGCTCGACCGAACGGTCCATCTCTCGTACGGCGACACCCCGGCCGCCGACTACTGCGGTCAGATGACCGCCGACCTCGTCGTGCACGCCTGGGACCTGGCGCGTGCGATCGGTGCGGACGAGCGTCTTCCGGGTGGGTTGCTGAGGTTCGCGGTCAGTGAGGTGACGCCGTACGCCGCGGAGCTGGCGAAGACGGGGCTGTTCGCGGAGCCGGTCATGCCGCCGCGTGACGCTGACGCGCAGACGCGGCTGCTGTGCTTGCTGGGGCGGCGACCGTAGCGCTCGGCGGGCGGTTGAGAGGTTGAGAGCTCGGGACTTGTTGCGGTTTGCGGGGCGCGGGTTCGTCGTGGTTTGTCGCGCAGTTCCCCGCGCCCCTAGGTGGGCGAGCCGTGCCCCCGCAAGCGCCCCTGGGCGGGTGGGCCGTGCCCCCGCAAGAGGAGCACGGCCCACCCACCCACCTCAGCACCGGACCGGTGGCCGGCCCCAGTGGCGGTGGGCCCCTATCGCCTCGACGAACGCCCGCTGGAACTCCTCGCTCGCCGCGCCCGGCGCGGTGTCCGTCACCACGCCCCGGTCGGCCACCACCCGGTGGAACTCGGACGACAGCCGCAGCCCGTCGGGCTTCAGCGCCGACAGCACGCCCACGCCCGAGCCGAGCGCCCCCACCGGCTTCCCGTGCCGGTAGGCGTCCCGTACGAACCGCAGCACGTCCGGATCGGACCCGTTCTCCGGAGTGCCCGTGGGCCCGCCGGGCAGCAGTACCGCGTCGTACAGCACGGACGCCACGGTCGGCAGGGCCCGGTCGACCATGTACTCCTCGCCGTCCGAGCCGCGCACGGTCCCGTCCTGGGCGGCGATCGCCTCCACGATCGCCCCCTCGGCGGCCAGCGCCTCCCGCACGGAGGTGACCTGCTCGGCGTCCACGCCGTCGGTGACCAGCACCGCGATCTGCCGGGTGCGGATCGAACCGCCACCGCGCAGCGACTCCAGGCTCAGGGCCGGGGAGGTCAGCTTGTGCGTCACCGACTCGTCCCGCTCCGGCGCGGGCACCCCGATACCGGCCGCCACCTGCGTGGCCAGCTCCGGGTCCACCTTGCCCAGTTCGTCCACCGTGCGGGTGCGGACCGTCATCGCGCCGACCTTGCCGAGCTCGAAGCGGAAGGCCTCCACGATGTGCTGCTTCTCCCAGTCGGCCATGCTGTTCCAGAACATCGCGGCCTGGCTGTGGTGGTCCTTGAAGCTCTCGCTGCGGCGGCGGATCTTGGCGCCGTCCACGCGCTCCGCGTAGTGCGTGTACGCACTCCCGTCGGCGCCCGCGTGGGCGGGGCAGCCGCCGCCGAGGGAGTTCGGGAAGTAGTTCGTACCCGAGTGGAGCGCGCTCTGGTGGTAGCCGTCGCGCTGATTGGTGCGTACGGGCGCGACGGGGTGGTTCACCGGCAGCTGGCTGAAGTTGGGCCCGCCGAGCCGGATCAGCTGCGTGTCCAGGTAGGAGAAGTTCCGGGCCTGGAGCAGCGGATCGTTGGTGAAGTCGATACCGGGCACCACGTTGGCCGTGTGGAAGGCGACCTGCTCGGTCTCCGCGAAGAAGTTCTCCGGGTTGCGGTCCAGCACCATCCGGCCGATCGGCCGTACCGGCACCTGCTCCTCCGGAATGATCTTCGTGGCGTCGAGCAGATCGAAGTCGAAGGCGAACTCGTCCTCCTCCGGTACGAGCTGGACGCCCAGCTCCCACTCCGGGTACTCGCCCGCCTCGATCGCGTCCCACAGGTCCCGCCGGTTGAAGTCCGGGTCCCGGCCCTGGCACTCCTGGGCCTCGTCCCACACCAGCGAGTGCACGCCCAGTTTCGGCTTCCAGTGGAACTTCACGAACGTGCCCTTCCCGTCCGCGTTCACGAACCGGAAGGTGTGCACGCCGAAGCCCTGCATCATGCGGTAGCTGCGGGGGATCGCCCGGTCCGACATCAGCCACATGATGGCGTGCAGCGTCTCCGGCTGGAGCGACACGAAGTCCCACAGGGTGTCGTGCGCGGACGCGCCCGTGGGGATGTCGTTGTGCGGCTCCGGCTTGAGCGCGTGCACGAAGTCGGGGAACTTGATGCCGTCCTGGATGAAGAAGACGGGGAAGTTGTTCCCGACGAGATCGTAGTTGCCCTCGGACGTGTAGAACTTGGTGGCGAAGCCGCGTACGTCCCGTACGGTGTCCGCCGAGCCCTTGGGGCCCTGCACCGTCGAGAACCGTACGAACACCGGCGTCCGCACCGAGGGGTCCTGGAGGAAGGCCGCGCGGGTGAACTCCGCGCAGGACTCGTACGGTTCGAAGTAGCCGTACGCACCCGCGCCCCGCGCGTGGACCACCCGCTCCGGGGTCCGCTCATGGTCGAAGTGGGTGAGCTTCTCCCGGAAGTGGAAGTCCTCCATCAGCGTGGGCCCGCGGTCGCCCACCGTCAGCGAGTCGTCGGTGTGGTCGACCTCGACGCCCTGGTCCGTGGTCAGCGGGCCGCCGGCGGGGTCGTCCGCGCGGAAGCCCTGGCGCTGTTCCTGCTTGCGGTCGGCGGGGGAGGTCATCGGCCGGCCTCCTCGGAGAACACGTGCAGGAACGCGTCGCAGAACGCCTTCAGGTCGCCCGGCTTGCGGCTGGTGACCAGCTTGTTGGTGCCGCTGTCGTCGATCTTGACCTCTTCGTCGACCCAGGTGCCGCCGGCGTTGCGGATGTCTGTTTGCAGGCTCGGCCACGAGGTCAGCGTGCGGCCGCGTACGACGTCCGCCTCGACCAGCGTCCACGGGGCGTGGCAGATCGCGGCGACCGGGAGGCCCCGCTCGAAGAAGTCCCGGACGAACGAGACGGCCTTCGGGTCCATGCGGAGGAAGTCCGGGTTGGCCACGCCGCCCGGCAGGACCAGCCCGCCGAAGGAGTCCGCCGAGGCCTCGCCGACGACCTCGTCCACGGGGAACGTGTCCGCCTTGTCGAGGTGGTCGAAGGCCTGGATCGCACCGGACTTCGTCGACACGAGCACGGGCTCGTGGCCGGCGTCCTTCGCGGCCTGCCACGGATCGGTGAGCTCGATCTGCTCGACGCCCTCGGGTGCGGTCAGGAATGCGATACGCATGATGTCTCAACGTCCTTTCGTGGCACGCCAGTTCGCTTCGTCTTCGGCGGGCTTCCCGTTCCGGCGGCCCGCGCGCACGCAGCGCAGCAGTTCCTCGCCGTACGGCAGCAGTACGCACGTGCCGATCGCGGCGGCGATGCCCGCGAGGTAACCCCGGGACAGCGGGCGGCGCCGTGGCACCAGCCGCCACGCGTCCGGGTTCCCGCGGCCGCCCCGCAGCAGCGACCTCACCTGGTCGGAGTGCAGGCACATCAGGGAGGCCAGCGCCGCGAAGGGCAGCGACTCCAGGAAGCTGTGGATGTGCTGCTCGACCGGCTTGACCTCGCGGTCGCTCTTCACGGCGGTCCGTACGTCCCACAGCGCGGTCGCCTCGTGCACCGCCGCCCCGCCCAGCTGCACCGACAGCAGCAGCGGATTGACCTCGTAGCGCAGGGTCAGCGCGATGGGGAGGCCGACCTCGGCCATCATCAGCGAGTGGATCAGGGACTCCTTCGTCCCCGCGGTCTCCTCGATACGGGTACGCCGGTGCATCACCCAGTCGGCCACGCCCGGCACGAACCAGGACGGCAGCAGGCCGTACAGGAGGTACCGGGTCGTCACGTCGCCCACGTCCACGGTGGCGCCCGACGCGCTGATCTCCGCTGCCTGGCCGCGGCTCATTCGGCCACCACCCGCAGTGTGCGCAGGGACTGGTCCGAGGCGTCCGGCACGTACATGCCGTGCTCCACACCGGACGCCAGGTACTCGGCGACCTCCCGGCTGATCCGCTCGCCCGGGCAGATCGCGGGCACCCCTGGCGGGTAGGGGCTGGCGGGTTCCGCGGCGACGCGCCCCACGGCCCGCTCGACGGGCACGTCCTCCGTGGGCCCGAAGAAGGCATCGCGGGGCAGCATCGCGCCCTCCAGTTCCAGGCCCTCCGGTGTGGGCAGGCGTACGGGCACGGGCGGTGGCAGATCACCGCGCCGCTTCACCAGTTCCGTCAGGGCGTCCAGCAGGGCCACGCAGCTCTCCTCCGTGTCGGCATGGGTCAGTTGGGCGACGACGCGGCGGTGGTCGGCGAGCCCGACGTCCACCTGGCGGTGGTGCCGTAGCCAGTCGGCGGCCGCGTAGCCGCTCGTCCCGAGGCCGGAGACGTCGATCACCACCATCAGCGGGTCGTAGGCGAACGCCCGCCCGTCCCCGACGAGATCGACGGCTTCGAGAGGGACCGGCCCGGACAGCGCGGCGATCTCCTCGCGCACCCGGCCCGCCAGCTTCATGGCGTTCTCCAGGAGATCGCGCCCGTGCTCGACCATCTGGCGCCGCCAGCCGTCGAGCGCGGCCCACATCAGGACCGACGGGCTGGTGGTGTTGAGCAGATCGCCGCGCAGCCGCAGCACCGCCGGATCGACCAGGCCGCCGCGCAGATGGAACACCGAGCCCTGCTCCAGGCCGGCGCCCATCTTGTGCACGGACGTGACGCACAGATCCGCGCCCGCGTCCATCGCCCAGCTCGGCAGGTCCTCGTGGAACGGCAGATGGGCACCCCATGCCTCGTCCACGATCAGCGGCCGGCCGCGCTCGTGGCACACCTCGGCGATCCCGTTGATGTCGGCGCAGGTGCCGTACGCCGTCGGCGTGACCAGCAGCATGCCCTTGGCGTCGGGCGCCCGCCGATACGCCTCCTCGACCTCCTCCGGGCCCGGCGGATGCGACAGATGGTGCCCGGTGTCCCAGCGCGGGCGCACCCAGACCGGGTCGATCCCGGCCAGGATGACGCCCGCGATCACGGACTTGTGGGCGTTGCGGGCTATCAGCAGCTTCTCGCCGGGGCCCGCGACCGCCAGCATGGCGGCCTTCACCGACAGCGAGCTGCCGCAGGTCGAGAAGTACGCCCGTTCCGCGTCCACCGCGTCCGCCATCAGTTCCTCGGCCCGCTCCAGGAAACGGCCGGACATCCGCCGGTCGTCCAGCCCGTTGAGGGCGAGCACGTCGGAGGCGAACACGTCCGGGCCGAGCGTCAGCGCGACCCGTGCGTCGACTCCGGGGCCGTTCTTGTGGCCGGGGGGCGAGAACGGGTACCGCCGGGAGCGGCGATGCCGTTCGAGCGCCTCCAGGACGGGGGCGCGGGAGTGGTCCAGCGGGGTTCCCGTACCGTCGTGCGCCGTGCCGGACGCACCGGACGTACCGGCTGTGCCGGACGGGCTGGAGGTGCCGGACGGCTCGGGCGTGTGTTCGTTCATGGCTGAGCCGCTCACGCGGGAGTCGTGCCGGGCCAGCTGTCCGGCACGGCGCGGCTGATGTCGGCGAGCGCCGAGTCCGGGTCCTGCGACACCGCGAGGTCCCCGAGGCTCAGCATGCCGACCGGGTGCCCGTTCTCGACGACCGGCAGCCGTCGTACGGCGTGGTCGCGCATCAGCTCGACCGCGGCCGACACGGCGTCCTCGGGGCCGATCATCACCGGGTCGGGCGTGCAGACGGCCTGGGCGCTCACCGTGAGCGGGTCGGCGCCGTCGGCCACGGCGCGCAGCGTGATGTCGCGATCGGTCAGTACCCCGATGACCTGGTGGTCAGTGGCCACGAGGACATCTCCGATGTCCTGCGCCCGCATCACCTGTGCGGCTTCCACGAGCGAGGCGTCCGGCCGGACCGCGACGACACCGGGCGTCATGACCTCCCTGACGAAATCAGCCATGGCATGGTCCTTTCCTGGTTCCCCGGGCTGCAGGGGTACGGGTGCGTCCGTCATCGTGACGACGCCCGCAGTACCCCTGAGGGGGACGCCTATTCGTTGTGGTCGTGTGCGGGTTCCGCGTACGTCTCCGTACGGGTTTCAGCGCCTTTCCCGACCGCGTTCTCCGGTGCGTACGACCGCTTCCGCCAGTTCGCGCGGGGTGGTGTACCGGGCGTTCCTCGGCAGTTGTTCCAGGAGTTCGACCAGGGTGTCCGGGGCGTGCTTGGCACGCAGGACGCCGATCAGGTCCCGGGGGCCGGCCGGGAAGGAGGTACGGCCCAGGATGCGCCCCAGTTCGTAGCGCAGCGCCTCCACGCCGGCCGGGGAACGGCTCGGCGACACCGGGCCGCCCGCCACCTCCGGGTCGTCGTCGGCGGTCGGCTCCGGGTCGTGCCACTCCTCCGTGCGCGTGGGGTGGCCGGAGCGGAGCAGACCCTGCAGTTCGTGTTTCATCTCGTCGTCCCGATGGACGCTCAGCCGGTCGCTGCCTCGCTGCATGACTCCCTCCAGATCTTCGGGGTGGCGACCGCGTACCCGTTGACCCGGGGTCGACACGGGGTGGTGCCGGGCCATGTGCGCTTCCGCGCCGGAAAGTGCCCGGAGGCGCCCCGACCACCGCGAACGCGCGCCGGGCTCCGTTCTCCGAACGCCGTTTGCCGGCTGCCGCGTTTGCGTTCCCGTCTCCGGGAGACCCGGATCACATCCCCCCCACCAAACCGTTTGGACTCTTTCTGGGGAAGGACAGGCCATGGCGGTTGTCGCTGTGTTCATTCCGGTCCTGATGCTCGGCGTTGTGCTGGCACTGGGCCGGTACGAGGAGATGTTGCTGCCGACGGCCGAGGACCCGGAGCCGCGCTAGCGCGCCGCGCCGGCCGGGCTGCCGCACGGCAGGGGCCCCGCACCCACGAGATGTCCGTCTCG
>NZ_VJZE01000258.1 GCF_009377205.1 Streptomyces phyllanthi | reverse complement strand
CTCGGGCGCAGGGCGTCGATCCGCCGGACGGTGAACTCCCTGGTCAGCTTGGAGCGGTAGCGGTTGTGTTCCGGATCGTCCATGAAGACGAAGCTCCGGGTCTTCCCCAGAGTGGCCGCCTGGGCCGGGCTGACCCACGGGTAGCCGGGGCGGGTGGTGTCCGCGCTGAAGCGGGGATCGATGAGGATCTTGCGCTGATCGGCGTGACGGGTTATCAGCCACACGGTCTGCCCGTTCCACAACGTGGCGCGGGAGACCGGCTGTTCGGCGCGCAGCCGGGTGTAAGCGGGCGGCGGCTGGAAGGGGCAGCGGGGGTCGCGCGCCAGGGGGAAGGAGGGAATCTCTGCGGCGATGTCGGTCATTCGCTCGTCTCCGAAGGGGTCGTGGCACTCGGCAGCGTGGCGAGGGTGGTCGGGAGGTGCTGGGGAGGGCGCTTCTGTTCGCTCTCGTGTCTCACTCGTGCACGGTGATGGCGCACCCCGGACACGCCTGGGCCGCCAGGCGTACGTCGGCGTGGAACTCCGTGGGTGGTGCGGCGTCGAGGAGCAGGACGGTGCCGTCGTCCTCGCTCTGGTCGAACACGTCGGGTGCGGTCATCACGCACAGACCGGAACTGCAACACCGGTCGGTATCAACGTCGATGCGCATGGTCTCCCCGCAATCTCCTTGCGGCACCGGGGAGTTCTGACTGCGGGATCGCATCCAGGTTCTCCAATGGTATAGACAACGTACATGATTGGTATAGACAACGAGTGCTGTTCGGTGGCGTCGCCGTGGTCGCGAGGGCCGCGGAGACGCGGGCCGGCGCCGTGGCCGCCCTGGGAGACGGCCTGTCCAAGGCGAGCAAGCACACGGTGATGGCCCGGATGCCGACGCGGTCGTCTGTGCCCTGATCGACGCGGTACGGGAGGTCGGGTTCCTGGTCTTCCCCGGTGCCGGGTGGCGCTGAGGCTTCCGTCGAGTGCTTCGAGCGTGCTGCCGCAGAGGAGCAGCCGTCCGCGGGTGCGCAGGTCGACGGACAGGAGGGGAGGGCATGGCGCGGAGCGGACCATGTCCTGGCGGTGCGGGCGCTGGAGGCGTTCACCGGCGAGCAGGCGGGCGGGGGCCGGGAGGGTGATCGTCGTATGTCGGCCGAACGCGGGACGGTCGGGCCTGCAGGCGCTGTCGGGGCTTTCCGGGCGGCCCCCGCGAGTGCCGCAGCGGCCCGTCCGGTCGGCGGTGTTCCCATCAGTCGTGGGCCAGTGCGAGGACGCTGTCCGCCGCCGCGGCCACCGCGTCGGGCTCCGACCGGACGGCGTGGCCCACGACCTCGGCCGTCTCCATGATCTCCGGGGTGAGAATGCCCTCGAGTGCGGTGCCCAGGGACCCGGCGTCGACAGCCCGCATCGGCAGATGCAGACCGGCACCGCGGCGCTGGACGATCTCGCCCCACATCGCCTGATCGAGCATCACCGAGGTGATCAGGGACGGAAGCCCGGCGCGGGCCACCGCTCCGGTGGTGCCCGCACCACCGTGGTGGACGGCGAAGCGGCAGCGCCGCAGCAGAGCACCGTGGTGGGTGTCGCCCACGACACGGATCCGGTTCGGGTCGCTGACCGCGCTCTGCGACAGTTCCGCCCAGCCCGCCGTCACCACGGCGCGCAGCCCGAGTTCTCCGGTCGCCTTCTCGATCGTCCTGACCATGGCCTGCGCGTCGGCGACCGGCATGCTCCCGAACCCGAAGTAGCCGGGGGCGGGGCCGTCGGCGAGCCAGGCCTCCAGCTCGGGGTCGAGCCCGTACTCGCCGACGGCGCGCCGAGTGTGCTCGTCCAGGTCCAGCCATCCCACGACCGGACGGTGGGCGGGCCAGTCCATCCCCCGTACCAGATGCGGGCTGTAGGCCTGGAGCTCGATTCCGCCGATCGCGCGGACGCGGTCGGGGGTCGGCAGTTCGGTCTCCGCGAGCCCGAGGGCCGCGCGCAGCGCGTTGATTCCCTCTCGCCGTGACTCCCATGACGCACGCTCGTAGGCCTCATGGGTGGCGACGTTCTGCTCCCTGACGGCCGAAGAGCGGCCCGTCACAAAGGGGTTGGCCAGCATGCCGTTGCGGCGGACCGGGAACAGGTGCAGCAGCGCCGGCGGGATCTCGCGGGCTTCGGCGATCACCGTGGCCATGTCCTCCGTCAGGGACCCGGAGACGATCAGATCGGCTCCCTCGCTCAGGCGGATCAGCGTCTGGGCGATCCCGCCCGCATGGGCGGCCATCACGGTACGCAGGCCCGCCAGCAGCTCCGTGCTGTCGTCGGACGTCAGCCAACTCCGGTCCGCCGTGGGGTCGGTGAGAAACCCGCGCCAGTCGGCGGGAAGCGGCTCGGCGGGCAGGCCGGCGTTGCGAACGAACTCGACGAAACCCGCGGGCACGGCAAGGACCGGCGAGTGGCCCCGCGACAGGAATTCCCGGCCGAGGGCGACAAGAGGCTGGACGTCACCGCGGGTGCCGTGAGTCATCAAGGCGATACGGAGTGATGTCACATCAGTTTCCTTTCGGGCATGGCGAGTTGGTTGCCGGTTCGCGGAAGCTAAATCTTCATTGGTCTCGACCTCTTGGTATAGACCATAGCCAGAAGGTCGTGCTAGAAACCGAGAACGTTGAAACTCGGCGCCGGGTTCAACCAAGGGTGAATCCGCCTGTTCCGCCTGTTCCGCCCGTCCCATGACGCCGACGGCCATGGCCGAGGGCCACATCTCCTATCTCGCTCACGCCCAACGAGAGGGGTCACGCAGCATGTCGACCTTGCAGCCGATACGCTCACTTTTGTCCCAGTTCCGCGACCTTTACCTGGCGCAGCCCCAACGGAGGCTGTTCACCTTTGTCGACGAGGACGGAAGGGACGCACAGACGCTCGACGTCCACGAGCTCGCGCAGGCCGCGGACGCCGTCTCCCGTTCCCTCCGGGCCTGGGGACTCCGGCCCGGCGACCGGGCCGTGCTGGTCTACCCGCAGTCCTTCGACTTCATCAAGGCGTACCTGGGCTGCCTCATGGCCGGAGTCCTCCCCGTGCCGGTCTATCCGCCCAACCCCGCCCTGCGACGCGACCTTGCCGGTTTCTCCCGTCTCGTCGCCGACTGCGGCGCGACCGTGGCCCTGACCAACAGGGAGTACGACCGTGTGCGTCGCGCCGACTCGGTGGCCGGTCTGTTCGAGCGCGGCAACGACCCCTGGCCGGACCTCCGTTGGTACCGCACCGACCGGCCGCAGCGAACCGAACCCGATCCGGAGGCCTGGCACCTGCCGGAGAGCCTCGACGACCCGGCCTTCCTGCAGTACACCTCCGGCTCCACGGGCTCGCCCAAGGGCGTCGTGGTCACCCACGGCAACCTCGCCCACGAACTCGCCGCCAATGTCGTCGACCTGGAGCTCGGGCCGGACACCCAGGGGGTGTTCTGGCTGCCGCAGTACCACGACATGGGGCTGATCAACGTCATCCTCAGCACCGCCATGGGCAATGCCCACAGCTATCTGATGTCGCCGCTCACCTTCCTGCGCAAGCCGTCGGTCTGGATCGACGTCATGTCCCGTACCCGGGCGACGATCACCTCGGCCCCCAACTTCGGGTACGAGCTCGCCGTCCGCAAGACGACGCCGCAGCAGCGCGCGGGCTGGGACCTCAGCTCTCTGCGGATGGCCATCGTGGCAGCCGAACCGGTGCGCGAGATGACGCTCACGGCGTTCGAGGAGACGTTCCTGGGCTGCGGACTGAAGCCCGGCACGATGTACGCGGCCTACGGGTGCGCCGAGAACACGGCCAGTGTCACCAACCGCGGCCAGGGGGTGGTGCGGCTGGACAAGACAGCGCTGGAGGACGGCCGTGTCGTCCCGGTGGGCGCCGACTTCGCGGGCCCGGCCATCAGCTGCGCCTCCTGCGGTACGTCGAGCAAGGAGGGGGACGTCATCAGGATCGTGGACCCCGTCACGGGACGTCCGTGTCCACCGGAGACGACCGGCGAGATCTGGGTGCGCTCCTCGACCACGACCTCGGGCTACTACAACAAGCCGGAAGTCACCCGTGAGATCTTCGGGGCGACCATCACCGGCGAGGACGGGACACGGTACCTGCGGACCGGCGACATCGGCTTCCTGCTCGACGGCAGCCTCTTCGTCTCCGGCCGGATGAAGGACCTGGTCGTGATCCGCGGGCGCAACCTCCACCCGGCGGACGTCGAGGACAGCGTGCGCGCCTGCCATCCGCTGATCAGACCCGGAGGTATCGCGGCCTTCGGCCTCGACCCGGCGAGCGGGACGGACCAGGAGGCGGCAGGCACCGAACAGCTCGGCCTCTTCGTCGAGATGGCGCAGCGTGACCTGACCGAGGACCAGATGACCGGGATCGCGGCGGCGGTGCGCGCCGCCGTGTACCGGGACCACCAGATCGGCTGCGCCGTGGTCGTACTGGGCCGGCCCGGGCTCGTGCGCAAGACCACCAGCGGCAAGGTCCAACGCGGCGCATGCCGTCAGGCGTGGCTGGACGGCAGCGCCGAGAGCGGGCCGGAGTGCGTCCGGGTCGTGCGGTCCGTCGCCGGCCGGGGCGCCGGGGAAGCCGCCCTCGAAACGGACGCGAACACGGTTGGGGACACGGCCGCGAACACGGCCGGGGCCCCCGTCGAGGGTGCCCGGTGAACGCCCGCGAACTCCCCGGAGTGGTCCTGGCCGAAGGCCCCCGGGACCCCAGGATGTACGACGTCGACGAGGACTTCCGGCGCGTTCTGATCGACATGTCCGCACTGACAGTGGCGTCGGGGATCCGGAAGGATCGTTTCTTTCATGCCACTTCGGCCGCCGTCGGAGGCCGGCTGGACGTCGTGGCAGGCCCCGGGGTCCCGGCCCACCGCTTCTTCCGGCCCGGGCGGACCTTCCGGGCGCTGGCGCGGTTCAGCAACTCCATCGGGACCGACGACGTCAGCCCCACGGTCCGCGGCCTCACGCTGCGCCTGATCGAGGACAGCGGCAGCGACGGCGACAGGGGCAGTGAAGGCGGCAGGGGCAGCGACGGCGACGGGGGTGGCGACGGCGACAGGGGCGGCGACTGGACGACCGCCCCGGGACTGCTGGACCTCACCTTCAACACGGGCGAGTGCTTCTTCGCCTCCACCGCCGAGATCTTCCGGCGCAGCTTCGGCACCCCCCGGGAGCGTCAGGAGGTGATCGGGGAGAACCCCCGGGTCCGCTCGGTCATCTGGGACAACATCAGGAACGCGGGCTCGTACGCCACCTACGACCTGTACTCCCAGGTCCCGCAGGGCTTCCTCGACGACAACGGGCGCACCTGGCTCGCCCGCTACCGGGTGCGCCCGCTGGACGAACCCTGCGACCCGGCGCCGTACGACCACGGGGACGCGCTGTGGCCCCCGGACGCGCCGAACGAGATCGGCCGGCCGGCCGACGACCCCCGTCCCCCCGCGGTCATGCGCGACGGACTGCGGGCGCAGGCCGCAGACGCGGGTATCCGCAGCGTGCTGCAGATCCAGCTGCACCCGCTCACCGACTCGGCGGCCGAGAACGAGGCGGCGCTCGACGCCTCGCGGCCCTGGTCCGGGGAGCGGTACCCCTGGGCGGACCTCGCCCACCTGGTGCTGGACACCGTGCTGGACGACGACACCGTCAACCGGCTCCGCTTCGACCCGGCCCTCGCCCCGCCCGAGCTCGGTATCGCGCTGGCCCGCTCCCCGCACTCCACCGCCTCGCTGAACCATCTGCGCGCACTGATCTACCAGGCGACCTCGTACGCCAGGCTCGGCCTCCCCACGCCTGTGGAACTGGCCGAGCTGCTGCGCCCCGTTGTCGACCGCGCCCCGTCCCGCAAGCCGTCCGACACGGCGCCGGCCACGTCTGCCGAAGCCGCCCCGGGTTCCGCCCCCGCTGCCGCTGCCGTTGACGCATCCGCCACCACCGAGCCGCGCACCGTCTGCGTCCTCGGAGCCGGACCGACCGGCCTCACCACGGCCCTGGAGCTGGAACGCGCCGGCCACCGCGTCATCGTCCTGGAGGCCCGCGACTCCGTCGCGGGCAAGTGCGAGACGGTGGACGTGGACGGTCTGCCCTACGACCTCGGCGGCCACATCTGCACCAACCGGTACGAGCAGACGGCCGCACTCGCCCAGGAACTCGGCCTGGCCACCGAGGACATCACCCCGATCCGGGTGATCGAGGCCGGGACCTCCGGCCTGGTCGCGCAGAACGCCTCGTTCTTCCGCCGCGACGTCTTCCAGCGCTACACCCGGCTGCGTGCCGAGCAGTTTCCGCGGATCGGTGAGCCGGGACTCGCCCACTCCGCGAAGGCCCTGTCCGCGCCGCTGTCCGCATGGCTGGCCGAGCACGACCTCCACGCCATGGCGGACTCCTTCGGCACCGGCTACACCGCGGGGGGCTACGGCCATCTGCACGACGACCCGCCCGCGCTGTACTTCGTGAAGTACGCGGAGATGACCGGGCTGATGTACGGCAACAAACTGCTCGGCCATCCCGGCGCGTTCACCATCACCGGTGGCTTCGCCTCGCTGTGGCAGCGGATCGCCGACCGCCTCACCGACCTCCGCCTCGGCGTACGGGTGCGCTCGATCCGGCGGTCCACGAGCGGTGTGCGGATCGAGGCCGACGGCATGACGGTAGAGGCGGACGACCTGGTTCTCACCGTGCCCATCGACCAGGTGCTGCCCGTGCTCGACGCCACCGACGCCGAGCGCGACCTCGCCTCCCGGATCAGGTACCAGCCGTACGACACGGTGCTGTGCACCGCACAGGGCCTGCCACGCTCCGGCTTCTTCTTCGTCGAAAGCAATGCGCAGGGCGCCCGCGCCCCGGGCCGCAGTGTCGCCTTCCACCACCGGCACCCGGCCGCCGACGTCTACACCTGCTACACCTACCGCGACGAAGCCCTCGACGAGGACACCCTCACCGGGCTGCTGCGGGAGGACATCGAGGAGCTCGGAGGCCGGCTCCAAGACGTCCATCTGCGACGCGGCTGGCCGTTCATGCCCTCCTTCGACAGCGCCGACCTGGCCTCCGGAATCCTGGACCGGCTGGAGGAACTGCAGGGTGAGCGGCACACGTACCACGCCGGCAGCCTCCAGGCCTACGATCTGGTCGAATCCAATGTCGCATACGCACGCGACCTGGTGCGCAGGCACTTCACCCCGCGCACCGCCGGCACCGGGGAGCGGACCGCGCCCGGCGGCAGCACACCGGACGTCCGTACGGCGCGGAGCGGCCCCATCACCGCCGCGGAGCTCACCGACTGGATGACGGACCGCTTGGCGGAGGAGCTGCGGCTGCCCGCCGCGGAGATCGATCCGCACGGGCCGCTGGAGGACCTGGGGCTGGACTCCATGGCCGTGGCGGCCGTGCAGGCGCAGCTGTCCGACCTGCTCGGCTTCGGTATCCCGCAGACCGTGTTCTTCGAGCAGCCCACGCTGGCGGCCGTGGCCTCGTACCTCGCCGACGCCAGCGCCGGCGCGGACGCCGACGGCACCCGGCCCGCCTCGGCCACGCCCGCCGTCCATCAGCTTCCGCCCCATGTGCTGCCGCTGACCCCGGCACGTCCGTTCTTCTGCGTCGGGGGGCTCGGCAGTTCGGCGGCCTACCTGCGGCATCTCGCCCGCGCGCTCGGGGACACCCGGCCCTGCTACGCCCTGCAGCTCCCGGGACTCGACGGGACCCAGGACCCGCTGGACGACGTCGAGGAGATTGCCCGGCTCTTCGTCGAGGACGTTCGGCGGATCCAGCCGCACGGCCCGTACCGCCTCGGCGGTCACTCCTCCGGTGGCGTGTTCGCCTACGAGATGGCCTGCCGGCTGAGGGACATGGGTGAGCAGGTCGTCCAGGTCGTGCTGCTCGACAGCTATGTCTCCGTGGCGGGGCAGCCGGTACCGGAGGACAACGACATGGCGGCGCTCGGCGAAATGCTGCTGCTGCGCCACATGTGGTGCGCGGCGGAGGATACCTGCACCTGCAAGGTGGACTACTCCCGGCCGCTCGAGGAACAGGGGCAGGCCGTGGCGGCTACTCTCGGCGCCCCCGATCCGGACACCGCGGAGAAGTTCCTGACCACCGTGCTGGAGGTGTACCAGGGAGGCATCAGAGCCATCGCGGTCCACACTCCGCGACCTTCGGACATACCGGTGACGCTCCTCAAACCGGTCGGTGGCGCCGGGCGGACGACACCCCTGAGGAACCTGCTGCAACTCGACGCCCCGCTGAACGGCTGGGAGCACGTGAAGACCGGCGGTCTCACCGTCGTCCCGGTCACCGGGGACCACGTCACCCTGCTTGCCGAACCGCACGTCCGCGACGTGGCCGCCTGCGTCCGCACCGTCCTGGGCGACGGCCCCGGCTTCGTGAGCCACCACCCGGGCAACGGGACAGGGAGCCTCGAATGAGCACGGCGACCCGCCCCTCCCACGCGCAGGCTTCCACCAGCGCGGCTTCCACCCGCGAGGTTTCCACCGGCGAGGCCTTCACCTCCGAGGGCATCACCCGGGCCGCACACGCCGCCCGGACGCCCGTCAGGATCGTGCGGGAGACGGCGACGTCCCGCCTCGGGGCCGCGCCCTACGACACGGCCTCGGGGCCCGGCGACGGGATCGAGACCCTGGGAGTGCTCCCGCCGCTGTACCCGGAGTGGCTCGGCGACCGCTCCTTCTGCGAGACCCACGGCACCCGTTTCGCGTATGTGAGCGGCGAGATGGCGAACGGCATCGCCACCACACAGTTGGTGATCGCGATGGCACGGGCACGGATGCTCGGCTTCTTCGGGGCCGCCGGGCTGCCCCCCGCACGGGTGGAGCAGGCGGTGGACGAACTCGCCGCCGCCCTGCCGGGACAGACCAACTGGGGCGTCAATCTCATCCATTCGCCCAGCGAGCCGCGGACCGAGGACGCCGTCGCCGATCTGCTGCTGCGCCGCGGCGTGCCGAACGTCTCCGCCTCGGCGTTCATGGACCTCACTCCCGCGGTGGTGCGCCTGGCCGCCTCGGGCCTGCGGACCGACCGCTCGGGACAGGTCGTACGGCGTACCCGGCTGTTCGCCAAGGTGTCCCGGACGGAGGTCGCGGAGAAGTTCATGTCCCCGGCCCCGCGACCGCTGCTGGACGCGCTGGTGGCCGACGGCCTGCTGGAGCCCGCCGAGGCCCGACTGGCCACCCGGGTACCGGTCGCCGAGGACGTCACGGTCGAGGCGGACAGCGGCGGGCACACCGACAACCGCCCCCTGGTGGCACTGCTGCCGGCCGTGCTCGGCCTGCGTGACGGCCTCGCGGCCCGCTTCGGCCACGGCCGGCAGGTCCGGGTCGGTGCCGCGGGCGGACTGGGCACCCCCGCCTCCGTGGCCGCCGCGTTCGCGCTCGGCGCCGCGTATGTGATGACCGGCTCGGTCAACCAGGTCTCGGCCGAGGCGGGACTGTCGGACGAGGCCAAGGCGCTGCTGACCCGGGCCGACACGGCGGACATCGCGATGGCACCGGCGTCCGACATGTTCGAACTCGGGGTCAAGGTCCAGGTCCTGAGCAAGGGCACGATGTTCGCGCCCCGCGCCGGCCGGCTCTACGAGATCTACCAGGCCCACGCGTCGCTGGAGGAGATCCCCCCGGAGGTCCGCGACACCCTGGAACGCCGGGTGCTGGGCTGCCCGCTGGACGAGGTGTGGGCGCAGACCCGGGCCTTCTGGCAGGAGCGCGACCCCCGGGAGCTGGAGCGGGCCGAGAGCGACCCCCGGCACCGTATGGCCCTGGTCTTCCGGTGGTACCTGGGCAGATCCAGCGCCTGGGCGATCACCGGGGAGCCGTCCCGCCGGGCGGACTACCAGATCTGGTGCGGCCCGGCCATGGGGGCCTTCAACCGCTGGGCGGCCGGAAGCTTCCTGGCCGGACCGGCGCGCCCCTCGGCCGTACAGATCGCTCTCAATCTGCTGGACGGCGCGGCAGCGGTGACCCGCGCGCATCAACTGCGCTCCTACGGCGTACCGGTGCCGTCCGCCGCGTTCACCGTACGCCCCCGGCACCTGGCATGAGCGCGAACTCCCGGGCGTCCGGGAACGCCACCCACGGAAGACGAGGTACTGAGATGCCGGAACAACGGCGCCCACCACAGCTCCCGATCGCGATCGTCGGCCTCGGCGCGCTCATGCCGGGGGCGACGACGGTGCGGGACCTGTGGCACGCGGTCGTCACCGGGCAGGACATGATCACGGACGTACCGCCCACCCACTGGCTGCTGGACGACTACTACGACCCCGACCCGGCCGCCCCCGACCGCACCTACGGCCGGCGCGGGGCCTTCCTGCCGCCCGTCGACTTCGCCCCCCTGGGCTTCGGTGTACCGCCCAACACCCTGCCCGCCACCGACACCGCGCAGCTGCTGGCGCTGCTGGTGGCCGAGCGGGTGCTGGCCGACGCGGCCGGCGGTGACCTCGACGCTCTCGGCGGCATCGACCGCGACCGGGTCAGCGTGATCCTGGGCACCGGCGCGCTGGAACTGCTCTACAGCATGTCCAACCGGATGCAGCGCCCCGTCTGGCTCAAGTCGCTGCGCGAGCACGGGATGACCGAGTCCGAGGCACAGGCCATCTGCGAACGCATCGCCGGCCACTACGTGCCCTGGCAGGAGGCCACCTTCCCCGGGCTGCTGAGCAACGTGGTGGCGGGCCGTATCGCCAACCGCTTCGATCTGCACGGCACCAACCACACCACGGACGCGGCCTGTGCGAGTTCGCTCGCCGCGCTGTCGACGGCGGTCAACGAACTCGCCGTGGGCCAGGCCGACCTGGTGGTCACCGGCGGCGTCGACACGCTCAACGACATCGTCATGTACACCTGCTTCTCCAAGACCCCGGCGCTGTCCCCGACAGGCGACTGCAGGCCCTTCTCCGACGCGGCGGACGGCACCGTGCTCGGTGAGGGGATCGCCATGGTGGCCCTCAAGCGCCTCGCGGACGCGGAGCGCGACGGCGACCGGATCTACGGGGTGATTCGGGGTATCGGCACCTCCTCGGACGGGCGGAGCACCGCGATCTACGCGCCGCTGCCGGAGGGCCAGGCCGTGGCACTGCGCCGCGCCTACGAACGCGCGGGGTACGGGCCGGAGACCGTGGAACTCGTCGAGGCGCACGGCACCGGCACCCGGGCGGGAGACGCGGCCGAGTACCGGGCGCTGCGCCAGGTCTTCACCGAGGCCGCCGGGGCCTCTGACACCGCCGCCGGGACCGCCGCCGACGCCTCCGCCGGGACCTCTGCCGGACCGTGGTGCGCCCTCGGCTCGGTGAAGTCCCAGTTCGGGCACACCAAGTCGGCGGCCGGCGCGGCCGGGCTGATCAAGGCGGTCCTGGCGCTGCACCACAAGGTCCTGCCGCCGACCATCAAGGTGGACACCCCGAGCGGTGAGATCGAACCGGACGGCCCGCTCTATCTGAACACCGCGGCCCGGCCCTGGATCCGCGACAGCGCGACGCATCCGCGGCGCGCCTCGGTGTCCAGCTTCGGGTTCGGCGGCAGCAACTTCCACATCACTCTGGAGGAGTACGTTCCGGCACCGGGCTCGGCAGCCGCTCCGCCGCCGCTCAGCCGCGTCGCCCCGAGCGAACTCGTCGTGCTCGGCGCCGACTCGGCCGGGGAACTGCTCACCCGGCTCACTGAACTCGCCGACCGCGCCGCCCCGGCCGCGGAGTCGGGCGAAGCCGGCAGGCCTCTCGCCGATCTGGCACAGCAGGCCCAGCTCGCGTTCCGGTCCGGCGCGCCGGTGCGGCTCGCCGTGGTCGCCGAGGACACCGACGACCTGGCGGGCAAGCTCCGCCAGGCCGCGGAGCGGATCGACGGCGACCCCCACGACTCGTTCTCCACGCCCACGGGGATCCACTACGCCGCGCGGACCGCCGCGCCCGGCGGCGTCGCCTTCCTCTTCCCCGGTCAGGGCAGCCAGTACGTCGGCATGGGCGCCGGTCCCGCGATGCATCTGCCGCAGGCCCGCGCGGCCTGGGACCGCGCCGCCGGCCTGCCGCTCGGCGACCGGCCGCTGCACCGGGTGGTCTTCCCCCCGCCGGCCTTCAGCGACACCGAACGCGCCGCGCAGGACCGCCTGCTGACGGCCACCGAGTGGGCCCAGCCCGCGCTGGCCGCCCAGAGCCTGTCCCTGCTCGGCGTCCTGGACGCCGTGGGCATCCGTCCGGACTGCGCGGCCGGGCACAGCTTCGGCGAACTGGTCGCGCTGCACGCGGCGGGGGCGTATGACGCCGACACGCTGGTCCGGCTCGCCCGTCGGCGTGGCGAACTGATGAGGGACGCAGCGGAGGTCCCCGGGGGGATGCTCGCCGTGAGCCGCGGCCGCGCCGAGACCGAGAAGCTGCTCGACGGCCGGTTCGACGAGCGGGTGTGGGTGGTCAACCACAACGCGCCCGACCAGGTGGTGGTGTCCGGAGGAGCCGAGGCCCTCGCCGAGGCCGAGGCCGCGCTGACCGCCGCCGGGGTCCCCGTGCGGCGCCTGGACGCCTCCGCGGCCTTCCACAGCCCCCTGGTGGCCCCGGCGAGCGAGCCGCTGCTGGACTTCCTCCAGGAGGCGGAGCTGCGCGAACCCCGGTTCCCGGTCTACGGAAACGCAGACGCCGCCGCGTACCCGGACGAACCCGACGAGATACGCCTGCGGATCGTCGGCCATCTCGCCTCGCCGGTCCTGTTCGTCGACGAGATCGAGGCGATGTACGCCGCCGGCGTCCGCACCTTCGTCGAGGTGGGTGCCGGCAGCACACTGACCGGCTTGGTGGGCCGGATCCTCGGCGACCGCGACCATCTGGCCGTCAGCCTGGACCGCAGGGGCCGCGACGGCATGACCGCCCTGTACGACGCGCTGGGGCGGCTCGCCGTCCATGGACTCGAGCTGTCCTTCGACGCGCTCTGGCGGGACCACGCGCCCACGGCCGGGGAACCGGCCGCCCCGAAGAAGCCCACGCTGACCGTTCCGCTGCTCGGCAGCAACTACGGCCGCCCCTATCCGCCCCCGGGCGGAGCGAGGGAACTCCCCC
>NZ_VJZE01000257.1 GCF_009377205.1 Streptomyces phyllanthi | reverse complement strand
CCACATGGCTGTGCGCCCCCGGCCCCGCGCCCCACCAGTCGGCACCACGCCAGTACAGCTCGTTGTGAAGGCAGCGCCCAGCCGCGGACGTGGCCCAGTTCGACACCTCGTACCAGTCGAACCCCGCCGCGGACAGCACCGACTCCGCGATCAGGTACCGGTCCGCGTGGACATCGTCATCGGTCATCGGCACCTCGCCGCGCCGGATACGCCGCGCGAGCTGCGTCCCCTCCTCCACGATCAGCGCGTACGCCGACACGTGATCCGGCCCCGCCCCGATCGCCGCGTCCAGGGACGCCCGCCAGTCGTCGTCCGACTCCCCGGGCGTGCCGTAGATCAGGTCCAGGTTGACGTGCTCGAAGCCGGCCGCACGGGCCTCCGCCACACACGCCTCGGGCCGCCCGGGCGTGTGGGTCCGGTCCAGCACCCGCAGCACATGCCGCCGCGCGCTCTGCATACCGAACGAGATCCGGTTGAAGCCGCCGGCCCGGAGAGTCTCCAGGTACGCCGGATCCACCGACTCCGGGTTCGCCTCCGTGGTCACCTCCGCCCCGTCCGCGAGCCCGAACTCGTCCCGGATCGCCCCCAGCATCCGTACGAGATCACCGGCGGCCAGCAGCGTGGGCGTACCGCCGCCGACGAAGACCGTGCGCACGGGGCGCGGGTCGTCGCCGAGCACCTTGCGGGCCAGGCGGATCTCGTCGATCAGGGTCTCGGCGTAGTTCTCGCGGGAGGCGAGGACCCCGCCCGTTCCGCGCAGCTCGGTCGCCGTGTAGGTGTTGAAGTCGCAGTAGCCGCAGCGGGTCGCGCAGTACGGGACGTGCAGGTAGAACCCGAGGGGCCGGTCCGCGGCCCCGGCCAGGGCGTGCGCGGGCAGCGCCCCGTCGTCGGGGACGGGCTCACCGTCGGGGAGTGCGGAAGGCATGCGTTCCATTGTCCCGTACGCGCGCGCGTGCCCGTACGGGAGCCGAAGACCAGCAGCGGCTACTCCGCCTGCAGCACCAGCAACGCCAGATCGTCCTCCGGCGGCTTGCCCCCGAACTGGTGCACGAGCCTCCTGATCCGCTCCGCGACGAGCTCCGCGTTCAGCCCCGCGCAGCCGGTCAGCGCGGCGGCGAGGCCGTCCCCGTCGTCGAACATCCGCGGTCCGCAGCGCCGCTCGGTCACCCCGTCGGTCACGCACAACAGCGTGTCGCCGGAGTACAGCTCGAAGGTCTCGCAGGTGTAGTCGGTGTCCTCGATCACGCCGAGGAGGGTCTGCGGCTCGGCGACGGCGCGTACGCAGCCGTCGGGGCTCAGGACCAGCGGCAGGGGATGTCCGGCGGAGGCGAGCGTGCAGCGGACACCGCCGTCGAACGGCACGAGTTCGCCGAACAGGAGGGACAGGAAGCGCGTCTGCGGGCCCTCGTCGGCACCGAGACCCGGTCCCCCGGCCGTCACCAGGGCCCGCGCGGCCGCGTCCGCCGCCTCGGTCGCGTCGTCGAGGAGCAGCTGGTTGAGGCGGTCCAGGACCTCCGCGACCTGGTAGCCCTCGCGGGCCAGCAGCCGCAGCCAGGGCCGGGCCAGGCCGATGACGACGGCGGCCTCGGGGCCCTTGCCCTGGACGTCGCCGAGGGCGAAGCACCAGCGGCCGTCGCCCGCCGGGAACAGGTCGTAGAAGTCGCCGCTGG
The DNA here is from genome assembly GCF_009377205.1 of Streptomyces phyllanthi. Taxonomy (GTDB): domain Bacteria; phylum Actinomycetota; class Actinomycetes; order Streptomycetales; family Streptomycetaceae; genus Streptomyces; species Streptomyces phyllanthi. The sequence goes on along the minus strand of NZ_VJZE01000257.1, from coordinate 11,439 downwards.
GCCCGCCCTTGTCGCACGGCTCGTACACGAGCGCGCTGTGCATCCCGGGGATCTCGGCGACCGCGCCCGGCAGCAGTCCGCGCTGCAGGACCCGGCTGATGGTGGCCTGGCGGGCGTACTGGCGGGCCGCGCCGATCGCCAGGGCCACCCGGCGGCTGAGGTCCTCGACGAGCCCCGTGACCTCGTCGGCGAAGCGGAGCACCCCGGCCCGCCCGATGACGAGGGCGCCCAGCGGCCGTCCGCCCGCGATCAGCCGGTACGCGAGCGCGGTCCCGGTCTCTCCCCGGCCGCCCAGGGCCTCGTCCGGCCAGGCCACGGGCACGGCCCGGGACCGTACCGACTCCGGCAGCCGGGGCGGGTCCTTCAGCAGCGCGCAGCGCAGGTCCTCGATGCGGTTCTCGCTGACGTGCCAGACGCGGGCGAGCCGCGGCCCCGAGCCGAAGGTGCCGCCCTCGGCCCCGCGCCAGCCCATGCCCTCGTCCTCCAGCCAGACCGCGCACCAGTCGGCCAGGCGCGGCACCAGCAGCTGTCCGGCGAGCGCGGCGACCAGGTCCTCGTCGAGCTGCCCGGCGAGCAGGTCGGAGGCCTCGGCGAGGAACGAGAGGGCACCGCGGTTCAGCCAGTCCTGGTCGCGTTCCGCGCTCCGCCTCGGCACGGGGGCGAGGATGTCGGCGACGCTCAGCCCGTGCTCCAGGGCCGCGTCACCTGCGTACGCCTCGATGTTCTCCTCGACACCGGCGCCACCGTCGACGGGCAGGCGCGCCCAGACGGTCTTCACGCCGGTGCGGTAGGTGATGCCCCAGGCGTCGGAGAGCGCGGAGACGAGCCGCAGTCCGCGCCCGTACTCCGGTGTGCCGAAGGAGGGTTCCGTGTCGTGCGGGCGCTCGGTGCTGTACGGGCGTTCGGCACCGTCGTCGCGTACCACGCGCGCGGGATGGTGGTCGGAGATCTCGACGACGACCCGGACGGGCTCGTCGCCGGGGTACTCGGGGGCCTCCAGGCGGCACAGCAGCTCGACGTCCGTGCCGGCGTGCACGACCGCGTTGGTGACCAGCTCGCTGACCACCACCAGGACGTCGTCGGCGAACGTCTCGGTGAGGTGTTCGGCGCCGGGCAGGGCGAGCCGGGTCCACTCGGCGAGGCTGACCCGGGTGAAGCGGCGGGCGGCGCCGGGCGCGAGCGGGCCTCCGGGCAGCGACGCGTGTGTGACCGCGCGCGGGTCGACCCCGTTGTGCGCCGGTGTACCAGGTGCACGGGTCGTCGACTCCCGTTGCGTCGGAATGGCCCCCACGGTATGGCTCCCTGAGCAGTTCGGACGATTAGGCCTCAGGCGGCACGGACAGAGTGACAGACTGGGCACGCCCATAAGCGCCGAGTTACCGAAGTGGGCCATCATGAGTGAGAACAGTGCTACGCGCCTGCTCGAAGACGGTCAGAATGAGGGATGGATTCGGGCATCCGATCTACGCCCGCTGCTCGCCGCCATGACCGCTGCCCGCGACGGCGACTTCGTCAAGGCGCCCGAGGTCGGGCACGGCCTGGTGGCGGAGCTGACCGCCGTCTTCAACCAGATCATCGACCGCAGCACCCACTTCAACACGGAAGCGCAGCGGGTGCGAAGGGAGCTGGTGCGCCACGGCCGTCTCGACGAGCGCCTCTCGGCGAGCCCCGGGCAGGGCAGCTGGACGTCCCGCGTCAACGATGTGAACCAGCTCCTCGACGCTCTGGTGGCCCCCGCGGCGAACGCGACGCGCGTGCTGGACGCGGTGGCCGGCGGCGATCTCACCCAGCGGGTCGATCTGCACGACGGCAACCGACAGCTCCGCGGTGATCTGCGCCGGCTGGGCCGTGCCGTCAACAAGATGGTCGACCAGCTGTCGTTGTTCACGGGCGAGGTGACCCGGGTCGCGCGCGAGGTCGGTACCGAAGGGCGGCTCGGCGGGCGTGCCAATGTCCGGGGCCTGTCGGGCAGCTGGCGGGATGTGACCGAGGCGGTCAACACGATGGCGTCCCGGCTCACCGCCCAGGTACGCGACATCGCCCTGGTGACGACCTCGGTGGCCCGCGGCGACCTCACCCGTACGGTGACCGTCGAGGCGACCGGTGAGCTGCTCGAACTCAAGCTCACGGTCAACACGATGGTCGACCAGCTGTCCGCCTTCGCCGACGAGGTCACGCGCGTGGCCCGCGAGGTGGGCACCGAGGGGCAGCTGGGCGGCCGGGCACAGGTGCGGGGCGTGTCGGGGGTGTGGAAGGACCTCACCGACAACGTCAACTTCATGGCGTCGAACCTGACCTCGCAGGTCCGCAACATCGCCCAGGTCACCACGGCCGTGGCCAACGGCGATCTCAGTCAGAAGATCACGGTGGACGCGCAGGGCGAGATCCTGGAGCTGAAGTCGACGATCAACACCATGGTCGACCAGCTCTCCGCCTTCGCCGACGAGGTCACCCGCGTCGCCCGCGAGGTCGGCACCGAGGGCAATCTGGGCGGACGCGCTCAGGTCCGGGGCGTCTCGGGGGTGTGGAAGGACCTCACCGACAACGTCAACTTCATGGCGGACAACCTCACCTCACAGGTGCGGAACATCGCCCTGGTGTCCACGGCCGTCGCCCAGGGCGACCTCGGCAAGAAGATCACGGTCGAGGCGAAGGGCGAGATCCTGGAGCTGAAGTCGACGATCAACACCATGGTCGACCAGCTCTCCGCCTTCGCCGACGAGGTCACCCGCGTCGCCCGCGAGGTCGGCACGGAAGGGAACCTGGGCGGTCAGGCCCAGGTCCGGGGCGTGTCCGGCGTCTGGAAGGACCTCACCGACAACGTCAACTTCATGGCGCTGAACCTCACTTCCCAGGTACGGAACATCGCGCAGGTGACGACCGCCGTCGCGAACGGCGATCTGTCCAAGAAGATCACGGTCGACGCCCGCGGCGAGATCCTCGAACTGAAGGACACCGTCAACACGATGGTGGAGCAGTTAAGGGCCTTCGCCGACGAGGTGACCCGGGTGGCCCGCGAGGTCGGCACCGACGGCCGGCTCGGCGGGCGCGCGCAGGTGCTGGGTGTGTCGGGCGTGTGGCGTGACCTCACCGACAACGTCAACTACATGGCCGACAACCTGACCTCACAGGTGCGGAACATCGCCCAGGTGGCGACCGCCGTGGCCCAGGGCGACCTGTCGAAGAAGATCGACGTGGACGCGCGCGGCGAGATCCTGGAGCTGAAGACGACCATCAACACGATGGTGGACACCCTCTCCTCCTTCTCCTCCGAGGTCACGCGTGTGGCCCGCGAGGTGGGTTCGGAGGGCCAGTTGGGCGGTCAGGCCCGGGTCGAGGGCGTGTACGGCACCTGGAAGCGCCTGACGACGAACGTGAACGAGCTGGCGCTGAACCTCACCACCCAGGTCCGCGCGATCGCCGAGGTGGCGTCGGCGGTGGCGCAGGGCGACATGTCCCGCTCCATCTCCGTGGAGACGCGCGGCGAGGTCGCCGAACTGAAGGACAACATCAACCTGATGGTGGCCAACCTCCGCGAGACCACCCGTGCGAAGGACTGGCTGGAGTCCAACCTGGCGCGGCTCGCCGCGCTGATGCAGGGCCACCGCGATCTGATGGAGGTCGCCGACCTGATCCTGCGCGAGCTGACGCCGCTGGTGAACGCCCAGTACGGCGCGTTCTACCTGGCCGACCCCGACGAGGACAGCGCGGCGCTGCGCACGGTCGTGCCCAGCAAGGGGCTCGCCTTCATCGCCGGGTACGGCGCGGCACAGGGGGCGACCGTGGAGACCGGCGGGCTGCCGGTGCACGGGCTGGTGGCGCAGGCGGCGCGCGAGAAGAAGCGGATCCTGGTGGAGGACGCCCCGCCGGACTACATCAAGATCAACAGCGGGCTGGGTGAGGCCGCTCCGTCCAGTGTCGTGATCATCCCGATCCTCTTCGAGGACAAGCTCCTCGGCGTGGTCGAACTGGCGTCCTTCTCCCGCTTCTCCGATGTCCACCTGGCCTTCTTCGACCAGTTCGTGAACACCATCGGTGTCGCGATCAACACGATCATCGCCAACTCCCGTACGGAGTCGCTCCTCGGCGAGTCCCAGCGGCTGGCCATGCAGCTCCAGGAACGCTCGGACGAACTCCAGAAGCAGCAGGCCGAGTTGCAGCGCTCGAACGCCGAACTGGAGGAGAAGGCCGCCCTGCTGGCGACGTCCTCCCAGTACAAGTCGGAGTTCCTGGCGAACATGTCGCACGAGCTGCGTACGCCCCTGAACTCCCTGTTGATCCTGGCGCGGCTGCTCTCGGACAACCCGGACGGCCATCTGTCCGACCAGGAGGTGCAGTTCGCGTCCACGATCCACCGCTCGGGCTCGGACCTGCTGCAGCTGATCAACGACATCCTCGACCTGTCGAAGATCGAGGCCGGCCGGATGGACGTACGCCCGAAGAGGCTCCCGCTGATCAAGCTGCTGGACTACGTCCACGCCACGTTCCGCCCGCTCACCCTGGACCGGGGACTCGCGTTCGAGGTGACGGTCGGCGAGGACGTACCGCGCGAGATGTACTCGGACGAGCAGCGCCTCCAGCAGATCCTGCGCAACCTGCTCTCCAACGCGATCAAGTTCACCGCGAGCGGCAAGGTCGAACTGCGCGTCAGCCGCGTCAAGGACCCCGACTCCACCCACACCCGCGAGGAGACCGACGATGTGATCGCCTTCGAGGTCTCCGACACCGGCATCGGCATCGCGCCCGAGAAACTCCCGGTGATCTTCGAGGCGTTCCAGCAGGCCGACGGCACGACGAACCGCAAGTACGGCGGCACCGGGCTCGGTCTGTCCATCAGCCGGGAGATCGCGGGCCTGCTGGGCGGCCGTATCGTCGCCGACAGCCTGCCCGGCAAGGGGTCCACGTTCACGCTGTACGTCCCGGTCGTCAGCCCCGGCCACACGGCGACCGGTCCGGTTCCCGAGGAGCGGGACCTGCCCTCCCCCGAGCAACTGTCGGCCGAGCCGTACACCGGGCACGACTCGGACGACACCTGGCCGACCCCCACCAAGCTGGAGGCCTGGAAGTCGGGCCGCGCGGGCCAGGTCCTGCCGGGACGGCGCGTGCTGATAGTGGACGACGACATCCGCAACGTCTTCGCGCTCACCCATGTCCTGGGCCGTGTCGGCATGCCCGTCCTGTACGCGGAGAACGGCCGCGAGGGCATCGAGACCCTGGAGCGCAACCCGGACGTCGAGCTCGTCCTGATGGACATCATGATGCCGGAGATGGACGGCTACGAGACGATCTCCGCCATCCGCCGCACCCCGCGCTGGGCGGGCCTTCCCATCGTGGCGCTGACCGCGAAGGCGATGCCGGGCGACCGGGAGAAGTCCATCGCGCGGGGCGCCAACGACTACGTACCGAAGCCGGTGGACGTGGACCAGTTGCTCACGGTCGTGTGCGCGCTCCTCGACCCGGAGCACACGGAGGGTACGGAAGACGCAGAAGACGCGGAGGAAACGCGGCCGAGCGCCCAAGAACCAGCCACAGACTGAATGAGGCAGTCAGACATGAGCACTGAGGCAACGACCGAAGAGCGCGCCAGCATCCTCCTCGTGGACGACATGGAGGACAACCTGATCGCGCTGGAGGCCGTCCTGGGGTCCCTCAACGAGCCGCTCGTACGCGCCCGTTCAGGAGAGGAGGCCATGAAGGCCCTGCTGCGGCAACGCTTCGCGGTCGTCCTCCTCGACATCCGTATGCCGGGCATGGACGGCTTCGAGACGGCGGCGAACATCAAACGGCTCGATCAGACCAAGGACGTCCCCATCATCTTCCTGACGGGCACGGACGCCGACGCGGGCTACGCCTTCCGCGGTTACGCCACCGGAGCCGCCGACTACCTCACCAAGCCCTTCGACCCGTGGGTACTGCGCGCCAAGGTCGCCGTCTTCCTCGACCTGCACCGCAAGAACCAGCAACTGGAACGCATGCTGGCCCAGGAACAGACCCACTTCGCCGGAGTGAGCACCCGCCTGAGCACCCTGGAGAAACAACTGGCCGTCGACGGCCCCCCGGACCTGGGGGCGATACGCACCCAGGTCCGGGATTTACAGCACTTGGTGGATGAGATCCGGCAGGGCCGGAGCTTCTGAGGAGCGCGCGGGGCAGGGATCCAGGGGCGCGCAGGGGCAGGGCTTAAGGGGCGCGGGGAACTGCGCGACCAGCCACAACGGACCCGCAGCCGCGCACGGAGAGCCCCGCCACCCCTTCGCTCACGCGCTACGCCTCCCTGGCACCCGCGTACATCTCGTCGATCAGGTGCCCGTACTCCCGCTCCACCACCGGCCGCTTCAGCTTGAGGCTCGGCGTCAGTTCGCCGTGCTCCACGTCCAGGTCACGCGGCAGGAGGCGGAACTTCTTGACGGTCTGCCAGCGCTGGAGGCCCTCGTTCAGGCGCTGGACATAGCCCTCGATGAACTCCACCGTGGCGGGTGAGGCGACGATGTCCTCGTACGACTTGCCCTCCATGCCGTTGTCCTTGGCCCAGCCGAGGAGGGCCGGCTCGTCGAGTGCGATGAGCGCGGTGCAGAAGTTGCGGTCGGCGCCGATGACCATGACGTTGGACGTGAACGGGCACAGCGCCTTGAACTGGCCCTCGATCTCGGTCGGCGCGATGTACTTGCCGCCGGAGGTCTTGAACAGGTCCTTCTTGCGGTCGGTGATCCGCAGATACCCGTCGGCCGAGAGCTCACCGATGTCCCCGGTGTGGAACCAGCCGTCGGACTCCAGCACCTCCGCGGTCTTCTCCGGCAGCTTGTGGTAGCCCTCCATGACACCGGGCCCGCGCAGCAGGATCTCGCCGTCGTCCGCGATCCGCACCTCGCAGCCGGGCAACGGCTTGCCGACCGTGCCGGTGCGGTACGCCTCGCCGGGGTTGACGAAGGACGCGGCGCTGGTCTCGGTCAGACCGTAGCCCTCCAGGATGTGGATGCCCGCGCCGGCGAAGAAGAAGCCGATCTCGGGCGCCAGCGCGACCGACCCGGAGACACAGGCCCGCAGTTGTCCGCCGAAGGCCTCGCGCAGCTTCTTGAAGACCAGCGCGTCCGCGACCTTGTGCTTGGCGGCGAGCCCGAACGGCACCGCGGCGGTACCGGTGCGGCGGAAGTTGTCCTGGCTGGCCTTGGCGTACTCACGGCCGACCCCGGCCGCCCACTGGAAGATCTTGTACTTGGCCGGCCCGCCCGCGCGCGCCTTCGCGACGACCCCGTTGTAGACCTTCTCGAAGATGCGCGGCACGGCCGCCATGTACGTCGGCTGCACAACCGGCAGGTTCTCGATGATCTTGTCGACCCGGCCGTCGACGGCGGTGACATGCCCGACCTCGATCTGCCCGGAGGTGAGCACCTTGCCGAAGACATGCGCGAGCGGCAGCCAGAGGTACTGCACGTCCTCGCTGCTGATCAGCCCGGTCGCGGCGATCGCCTTCGCCATGTACGACCAGTTGTCGTGCGGGAGGCGCACGCCCTTGGGCCGCCCCGTGGTGCCCGAGGTGTAGATGAGGGTGGCGAGCTGGTCCTTGGTGATCGCGCCGACCTTCTCCTTGATCAGGTCGGGCTTCTTCTCCAGATACGCGGCACCGCGCTGCTCCAGCTCGGCGAGGGAGAGGACCCAGTCCTCCGAGAGGTCCGCGCCGGCGGGGTCGACGACGACCACATGCGTCAGCTCGGGCAGCTCGGCCCGCTTCTCCTGGGCCTTGGCCAGCTGCACCGCGTCCTCCGCGATGAGCACCTTGCTCCCGGAGTCGGACAGGATGTACGCGGACTCGTCGGCGTTCGTCGAGGGGTAGACGGTCGTGGTGGCCGCACCGGCGCACATGATGCCGAGGTCGGCCAGGATCCACTCGACCCGGGTGGCGGAGGCGAGGGCCACGCGCTGTTCCGGCTGCACGCCCAGTTCGATCAGCCCGGCCGCGATGGCGTAGACCCGCTCGGCGGCCTGCGCCCAGCTCAGCGACTTCCACTCGGAAGGGCCCTCTCCCGAGGCGGGGGGCACCGGATAGCGGTAGGCCTCCGCGTCGGGCGTGGCCGCCACGCGCTCCAGGAAGAGGGCCGCCACGGAGGGCGGACGGTTCTCGATCAGGGTCTGTGTGTCGCTCACGACATCCTCCGGGGCCCGCGACAGTGCGGCTGGCTCAAAGCGGCTGTTGTTTAACTCGCGAGTAACCATCGAGTGGTGATCAGGGTAGAGCGCTGCTGCCCGGTGCGTAAGGGGCGGCGTACTGTCACTTCCTACAGAGAAGTTCCACGCAGAGCGACCCTACCCACACGTACGGAGCGACCGCACCCATACGTGGCGAGCAAGCCCACACACACGTACGGGCCCGCCGCGCCGAAACGCGACGAGCCCGCATTCTGCCCGAGTTCCTTGGAGTAACAGGCGTTACGTGCCCAAGAAGCACCGGCGTTCACCGGGAGCGGGCGACGGCTACTTCTTGCCCTTGGCGGACCCGCCGCTGTCGTCGCTGGACAGCACGGCGATGAAGGCCTCTTGCGGAACCTCCACAGAGCCCACCATCTTCATGCGCTTCTTGCCTTCCTTCTGCTTCTCCAGCAGCTTCCGCTTCCGGGAGATGTCACCGCCGTAGCACTTGGCGAGAACGTCCTTGCGGATGGCGCGGATGGTCTCGCGGGCGATGACCCGGGAGCCGATGGCGGCCTGGATGGGCACCTCGAAGGCCTGCCGCGGGATGAGCTCGCGCAGCTTGGCGACGAGCCGCACACCGTACGCGTACGCCGCGTCCTTGTGCGTGATCGCGGAGAAGGCGTCGACCTTGTCGCCGTGCAGCAGGATGTCGACCTTGACGAGGCTGGAGGTCTGCTCGCCGGTGGGCTCGTAGTCGAGCGAGGCATAGCCGCGGGTCTTGGACTTCAGCTGGTCGAAGAAGTCGAAGACGATCTCGGCGAGCGGCAGGGTGTAGCGGATCTCGACGCGCTCCTCGGACAGGTAGTCCATGCCGAGCAGGACACCGCGCCGCGTCTGGCACAGCTCCATGATCGACCCGATGAACTCGCTCGGCGCCAGGATGGTGGCGCGGACGACCGGCTCGTACACCTCCCCGATCTTCCCCTCGGGGAACTCGCTCGGGTTGGTGACGGTGTGCTCGGTGCCGTCCTCCATGAGCACGCGGTAGACCACGTTCGGCGCGGTGGCGATGAGGTCGAGCCCGAACTCGCGCTCGAGCCGCTCACGGATCACGTCGAGGTGCAGCAGACCGAGGAAGCCGACGCGGAAGCCGAAGCCGAGGGCGGCGGAGGTCTCCGGCTCGTAGACCAGCGCGGCATCGTTGAGCTGCAGCTTGTCGAGGGCGTCGCGAAGCTCGGGGTAGTCGGAGCCGTCGAGCGGATACAGACCGGAGAAGACCATCGGCTTCGGGTCCTTGTACCCGCCGAGCGCCTCGGTCGCCCCCTTGTGCAGGGTGGTGATGGTGTCGCCGACCTTGGACTGCCGGACGTCCTTCACGCCGGTGATGAGGTAACCCACCTCGCCGACACCCAGCCCGTCGGCACCGAGCATCTCGGGGGAGTTGGTCCCGATCTCCAGCAGCTCGTGGGTGGCGCCGGTGGACATCATCCGGATCCGCTCACGCTTGTTGAGCTGTCCGTCGATGACACGGACGTAGGTGACGACGCCCCGGTAGGAGTCGTACACCGAGTCGAAGATCATCGCCCGCGCGGGCGCGTCCTTGACCCCGACGGGCGGCGGGATCTCGGCGACGACCTTGTCCAGCAGTGCCTCCACCCCGAGCCCGGTCTTGGCGGAGACCTTCAGCACGTTGTCGGGGTCGCATCCGACGAGGTTGGCGAGCTCCTCGGCGAACTTCTCGGGCTGGGCGGCCGGAAGATCGATCTTGTTGAGCACGGGGATGATCGTCAGATCGTTCTCCATCGCCAGATACAGATTGGCGAGGGTCTGGGCCTCGATGCCCTGAGCGGCGTCGACGAGGAGGATGGTCCCCTCACAGGCGGCGAGCGACCGCGAGACCTCGTACGTGAAGTCGACGTGCCCCGGGGTGTCGATCATGTTGAGGATGTGCGTGTTGCCCTGGTCGTGGGTGGGGGCCCACGGCAACCGCACCGCCTGGGACTTGATCGTGATGCCGCGCTCGCGCTCGATGTCCATGCGGTCGAGGTACTGGGCGCGCATCTGCCGCTGCTCGACCACCCCGGTCAGCTGGAGCATCCGGTCGGCGAGCGTGGACTTGCCGTGGTCGATGTGCGCGATGATGCAGAAGTTGCGGATCAGCGCCGGGTCGGTACGGCTCGGCTCGGGCACATGGCTAGGGATCGCGGGCACGCAGGGTCCTGATTCTTGAGGCGTCCGCAGTGTCTGCGGTCTCGGGTCGGATCGATACGTAGGTTCCATGGTCCCACGGGTGCGGAGTGGCAACCGGTTCGGGCCATATGGAGGTGTCCACGGCGCTCAAGCACGGCCCTCAGGGCTCCCCCGACCGGTTTGGGCGGGCCGGAACCCGGCTGGTACCTTGGGTGGCTGTGCCTCATGCCCTCTCAGCGCGAGGCGCGACCGGCTCCACCGGGTCCCGGTGGGCCACTCGGACCACCGGATCACCGGCGGTCCACTCGGAGATCAATCACCGGCGCGTGTGACGTTGCGGCGTTGCGCGTGCCTGAACCTGAAAAGGCTCATTCGTGGCGAACATCAAGTCCCAGATCAAGCGGATCAAGACCAACGAGAAGGCCCGGCAGCGCAACAAGGCCGTCAAGTCCTCTCTGAAGACCGCGATCCGCAAGACCCGCGAGGCCACGGCCGCGGGTGACGTGGAGAAGGCGACCGTCGCCCTGCGCGAGGCCTCGCGCAAGCTCGACAAGGCCGTCTCCAAGGGCGTCATCCACAAGAACCAGGCCGCCAACAAGAAGTCGGCGCTGGCTTCCCAGGTCTCTGCCCTCAAGGGCTGAGTCCGGCCGAGTCCACCCGGACTCGTCCTCATGACTCGCTCCTGACTTGACCGTCGGCTGGACCCAGAGCGGGCCCTCTCTCATCCGCTCCCATCCGGCACCCAGGATCCACGCGCGGCCTGCGTTCGCCACGCGGGCGTGGATCCACGAGCGCGATCCGAAGGCCCCGGCCGTCACCCTTCCCCAGGGGGCGGGCCGGGGCCTTCGGTCATTTGGCCCTTCGGTCCTTAGGTCATTTGGCCCTTCGGTCCTTAGGTCATTTGGGCATGCGGGCATGCGGGCATGCGGGCATGCGGGCATGCGGGCATGCGGGCATGCGGCGAGGGTCCTGCCGGTGATGTGCCGGCCCCGCGCCACCCTCCAGCCCGTCCGGCGTTTGAGGACGAGGCCCGTTCAGGGCCGGAGCGGGGGCTGGGGGTGCAACCCCCGGATGAGGGTCCCCCTGCTCGAGCGAAGCCGAGAGCTTGAGGGAGGGACGGGT
>NZ_VJZE01000256.1 GCF_009377205.1 Streptomyces phyllanthi | reverse complement strand
GCCCTGAACAGGTCTCGTCCTCAAACGCCGGACGGGCTGATTTTCAGCCCGTCCGGCGTTTGAGGAGCGGGGTCGGGACGGGTAGGGGTGGCGGGGGCGACGAAACCCCTGGGGCTACACCGCCGCCCCCCGCACCCGTCCCACCAACTCCCGCACCACATCAGGCCCGTTCAGTGTCAGGATCGACTCGGGGTGGAACTGCACCCCTGCGAACCCGGGCCCCCGCAACGCATGCACCTCCCCGTTCGCGGCCCGGCTGACCTCCACTCCATGAGCGGCCAGCTCCCCGGCCGTCTCGTCGTCGCAGTACGCCACGAAGCTGTTGTAGAAGCCCACCGTCTCCGCCCGCCCGAAGAAGTCGATCTCCGTCTGCGCACCCTGGTACGGCACTTCCTTCCGCACGATCTCCAGCCCCAGCTCCGCCGCGACCAGCTCATGGCCGAGACACACACCGAGAACCCCGTGCGCATGGTCACGCAGCACATCCGCGGTGAGCCCCCGCAGGAACCGCATCTTCGCGTCCCCCATGTCGGACGGATCACCCGGCCCGGGCCCCAGCACGACCGGCCCCTCATGCCCGAGCACCACCTCTCGCAGCCCCGGCTCGTCGTACCGCCGCACCGTCACCTCCAGCCCCGACGAGCGCAGCACATGCGCGAGCATCGCCGTGAAGGTGTCCTCACCGTCGACGACCAGGGCGTGCCCCTGAAGAGCGGCGGACCGCTCCTGCATCCGCAGCCAGAACGGCGCCAGCGAGGCCCGCCGCCCGTCGAGCGCCGCCCGCACACGCGGATCGTCCGCCAGCCGCGGCCGCACCCGTTCCTCACGGGGCCGACCGGGCCGTACCCCCAGTGCGGCCAGCACCCCCGCCGCCTTCGCATGCGTCTCGGCGACCTCACTCCTCGGGTCCGAGCCCCGTACGAGCGTGGCGCCCACCGCGACCTTCAGCCGCCCGCGCGCGTCGATGTCGGCCGTGCGGATCAGGATCGGCGAGTCGAGGGTCTGCGCCCCACCGGTGTCCCGGCCGATCAGCGCCAGCGCCCCCGCGTAGTACCCGCGCCCGACACCGTCCCGCCCGAGGGGCTCGTACCGCTCGATCACCCGGCAGGCGTTCTGCACGGGCGACCCCGTGACGGTCGCCGCGAACATGGTCTCCCGCAGCACGTCCCGCACGTCCAGCGACGACCGGCCCCGCAACTCGTACTCGGTGTGCGCGAGATGGGCCATCTCCTTGAGTCTCGGCCCGACGACCACGCCGCCCATGTCGCCGACCGTGCACATCATCTTGAGCTCCTCGTCGACGACCATCGACAGCTCCTCGATCTCCTTGCCGTCGGCGAGGAAGTCCAGCAGACGCTCCGGTGTCGGCCCCTCGGCCGGATAGCGGTACGTGCCGCTGATGGGGTTCATGACGACGGTCCCGCCGGACATCCGTACATGCGCCTCGGGGCTCGCCCCGACCAGGGTCCGGGTGCCCGTGTGCACGACGAACGTCCAGTACGCCCCCCGTTCGCCCTCCAGCAGCCGCCGGAACAGCGCCAGCGCGTCGGCGCGGCCGAAGCCGGGGATCTCGCCCTCGTACGTCCGCCGGATCACGAAGTTCGCGCCCTCGCCCCGCCCGATCTCCTCGCGCAGCACCCGCCCGACGATCCCGGCGTACGCGTCGTCGGCCACGTCGAAGCCGCCGTCCTCGACCCGGACGTCATGCGCGGGCAGCTCCGCCAGCGCCTGCTCCAGTGGCAGTTCGTACGTCTCCTCCGGCGCCAGCAGCATCAGCGGCGTACCGTCGTCGCGGACGTCGAAGCCGCGCTCGCGGATCTGCCGGAAGGGGATGAGGGCCAGACCCTCGTCGGGGAGGTCGGCGAGCCGCTCGTACGGCGTGACCGGGCCGACCAGCACCTCCACCGTGTCGCCCGCCCCGGCGGCACGGCCGGGCGCGCGGCGGCGCAGCAGGGCGAAGGGGCGGGGGTCGTCCAGCAGGTCGGGCAGGTTCATGGGTCCGGTTCCTTCTCTCGGTGCTCAGGGGGATCTGGCGGGAGAGGAACGGCCCCGGTCGCGAAAACACTGAAGGCCGCCCCTCGGGCGGCCTTCGCGAAGTCGTGCGTACGCGCAGTCAGTGGGCCGCCGGATGAGCGGTCCACCACCAGTTCTGGTTCTGGGTCGAGTGCGCGAACATGCGCCGCACCCTACCCCATGTCCCGCACCCCGGGGACCGCGCGGCGCGCGCCCCCGCTCCGATCGAGCGGGGTTCGTCTCAATTGATGAGCAAGGGGATAGACGCCGGACACAACCCCGTAATGTTGGCGCCGTGACCGTGAACGCTAAGTCCAGCGCGAGCGCTGGCAACACCTGGCGAGACCTGCCCGCGGCGCAGCAGCCCGAGTACCCCGACACCGAGGCTCTGCGCGCAGTGATCGCGGACCTCGAGTCGTATCCGCCGCTCGTCTTCGCGGGCGAGTGCGACCAGCTGCGCGCCCGGATGGGAGCCGTCGCCAAGGGCGAGGCGTTCCTGCTCCAGGGCGGCGACTGCGCCGAGGCCTTCGACGCGGTGTCCGCCGACCACATCCGCAACAAGCTCAAGACGCTGCTCCAGATGGGCGCCGTGCTGACGTACGCGGCCTCCGTGCCGGTCGTGAAGGTCGGCCGGATCGCCGGGCAGTACTCCAAGCCGCGCTCGAAGCCGACCGAGACCCGCGACGGCGTGACGCTCCCGACCTACCGGGGCGACTCCGTCAACGGCTTCGACTTCACCGAGGCGGCCCGCGTCCCGGACCCCGAGCGCCTGAAGCGGATGTACAACGCCTCCGCCTCGACGCTCAACCTGGTCCGCGCCTTCACCACCGGCGGTTACGCCGACCTGCGCCAGGTGCACGCCTGGAACCAGGACTTCGTGAAGTCGTCCCCGTCCGGGCAGCGCTACGAGCAGCTGGCGCGCGAGATCGACAACGCGCTGAACTTCATGCACGCCTGCGGGACGGACCCGGAGGAGTTCAAGACCGTCGAGTTCTTCTCCTCGCACGAGGCGCTGTTGCTGGACTACGAGTCGGCGCTGACCCGCGTGGACTCGCGTACCGGGCAGCTGTACGACGTCTCCGCGCACATGGTGTGGATCGGTGAGCGCACCCGGCAGCTGGACGGCGCGCACATCGAGTTCGCCTCGCAGATCCGCAACCCGATCGGCATCAAGCTCGGCCCGACCACGACGGCCGAGGAGGCGCTGCAGTACATCGAGCGCCTGGACCCGGAGCGCGAGCCGGGTCGGCTGACCTTCATTGTCCGCATGGGCGCGGACAAGGTCCGTGACCGGCTTCCCGAGCTGGTCGAGAAGGTCACCGCCTCCGGTTCCACCGTGGCCTGGGTGACCGATCCGATGCACGGCAACACCTTCGAGGCGGCCTCCGGTCACAAGACCCGCCGCTTCGACGACGTGCTCGACGAGGTCAAGGGCTTCTTCGAGGTCCACAAGGCGCTGGGCACCCACCCGGGCGGTATCCATGTGGAGCTGACCGGCGACGATGTCACCGAGTGCGTGGGCGGCGGCGACGAGATCTTCGTCGACGACCTGCACCAGCGCTACGAGACGGCGTGCGACCCCCGGCTGAACCGCAGCCAGTCGCTGGACCTGGCGTTCCTCGTGGCGGAGATGTACAGGGACCAGTAAGAGGTTCGCCTGTTACAGAAGAGAGCAGTGGGGCGCGGATCACAGACGATCCGCGCCCCTGCCACTTTTGCGGCTCCTTCGGGCCGGGTAAGGTTAGGTTAGCCTCACCGATCAGCGGGACGGCGACAGTGACCAATCCCGGCGGGAGGTGAACCGCGTGTACGTCTGCAGTTGCTTCGGGGTCACCGAGCAGCAGGTCAAGCAGCACGCGGAGAACGGTGCCTGCACCCCCCGCCAGATAGCGTCCGCCTGCAAGGCGGGCACCGACTGCGGCTCGTGCGTACGCCGGATCCAGGCGATCCTCGGCCGGGGGGCGTGCCCGCGCCGAGAGCTGGTCGACGGAGGCCGGCCGGTGCTGTCGGAGCTCGAAGGGCTCGAGGAGTTCGAGAAGCTCGAGGAAGCCGCCTAGCTCTCCGGCTGTTCGATCAGCTGGGCGATGTACAGCGGTTCGCCGAGCTTCTCCAGCAGCTCCAGCTGTGTGTCGAGATAGTCGATGTGGTGCTCCTCGTCCGCGAGGATCGACTCGAAGATGTTCGCCGACGTGATGTCGCCCTTGGTGCGCATCACCTCGATTCCGCGCCGGAGGCGGTCGATCGCCTCGACCTCGACCTGCCGGTCCGCCTCGAACATCTCCTTGACTGTCTGCCCGACCCGCACATGGAACAGCCGCTGGTAGTTCGGCAGGCCCTCCAGGAAGAGGATCCGGTCGGTGAGCACCTCCGCGTGCTTCATCTCGTCGAAGGACTCGGACCGTGTGTACTTCGCGAGCTTGGTCCAGCCGAAGTTCTCCTGCATCTTCGCGTGCAGGAAGTACTGGTTGATCGCGGTCAGCTCGGCGGTCAGCTGCTCGTTCAGGAATTCGATGACCTCGGGGTCGCCCTGCATTGCAGCGGCTCCTTCCGTGTGGGGGGAACAGGCAGGTTGGGCTGATGATTTCACCGCCGTCGAGGCCCCGTCCAGTAAGTGCATGCTTAGTAAGTAAGGGCATGCTTAGTCCAATTTGTCCGAGTCGGGATGGGGCGGGTCATCTCCGCCACTCGGGGTCTGTCAGGATGGAGTCATGGGTCAGCCGGTGGAGCGCGAGTCTGGAGATCGCTCATCTCGAGAGCGAGTATCCGGGGGTGCGGAGCGGCCGCCGCTTCCGCCGGGGCAGCGGCTCCAGCGCGGCTGGCCGGTCACGCACTACGGTCCGGTCCCCAAGTTCCGCCCCGAGCGCTGGGAGTTCCGGGTCTTCGGCGCCACCGTCGACGGTGAGAAGCACTGCTGGACGCACGAGGAGTTCACGGCCCTGCCGTACGCCACGGTCGTGGCCGATCTGCACTGCGTGACGAAGTTCAGCATGCTGGGTGCCGAATGGGGCGGCGTTCCCGCCCGTACGATCCTGGAGACCGCGCCGCCCGCGCCCGGTGTCACCCATGTCATGGTCTGGGCCGAGTACGGATACAGCTCCAACCTCCGGCTGGAGGACTTCGCCTCCGAGCGCACGATCTTCGCCACCCACAAGGACGGTGAGCTGCTCACCGCGGAGCACGGCTTTCCGCTGCGGCTCGTGGTACCTCATCTGTACGCCTGGAAGGGGCCCAAATGGGTCCGTGGCGTGGAGTACATGACCGCCGACCGGCGCGGGTTCTGGGAGGAGCGCGGGTACCACAACATCGGTGATCCCTGGCGGGAGCAGCGCTACTCGTACCAGGAGGAGCCCGGGGACGGCCCCGAGCTCTGAGCCCTGCTCGAGCCCTGCTCGAGCCCTGCTCGAGCCCTGCTCGAGCCCTGCTCGAGCCCTGCTCGAGCCCTGCTCGAGCCCTGCTCGAGCCCTGCTCGAGCCCTGCTCGAGCCCTGCTCGAGCCCTGCGTCGCTGTCCGGTCACGCCTCCCTGAGCTTCTTGAGCCGCTCCACGTCCGCCGCGTGCCCCTCCTTGCCACCAGGTGTCTCGATGACGAGAGGAACGCCCTCGGTCGCGGGATGGGTCATGAGCGCGCGGAACGCGTCCTCGCCGATGTGGCCGGCGCCGATGTTCTCGTGGCGGTCCTTGTGGGCTCCGGCGACGTCCTTGGAGTCGTTGGCGTGGATCAGTCTCAGGCGGCCCTCGCCGACGGTGTCCACCAGCAGGTCGAGGGCCTCGTGCATGCCGCCCGGCTCCGCCAGGTCGTGGCCCGCCGCGAAGACATGGCAGGTGTCCAGGCAGACACCCAGCCGGGGATGCGAGTCGAGCGCCTCGAAGTACGGCCCGAAGTCCCAGGTGCGCGAGCACAGGGAGGCCCCCTGGCCGGCGGTCGACTCCAGCAGGAGGTACGGATCGTCGTCGTGGGTCAACTCGTCCAGCAGCGGCAGCATGTACTCGCGCACCTGCTTGAGCGCCACGGCGCGCTCCCGTCCACCGGTGGCGCTCCCGGTGTGCACGACCACGCCCAGGGCGCCGATCTCCCGGCCCCGGCGCAGCGAGTGGCGCAGGGACTCCACGGACTTCTCGACCGTGGCCTCCGTGTGCGAACCGAAGTTGATCAGATACGGGGCGTGCACGTACACCGGGATCGACTCGACGGCACACGCCTCACGGAACGCCTCGTCCTGCCGGGGATTCCCCACCGGAGTCGCCCACCCGCGCGGATTGGCCACGAAGACCTGCACCGTCTCGGCCTTGAGGTCACGGGCATAGCCCAGCCCGACGGAGTGAAGCCCCCCGGCCACGGGGACATGACTGCCGACGGGATTACGAAGGTACGTGCGTGTCACCCCAACAGGGTGTCACGGCGCCTTCGGCGTCCTGTGGGGGGATCCGGAAGGGGGGCGGGCACCGGTGCCGTGCTGGCCGTGCTGGCCGTGCTGGAGCGGCGCGGCATCGGGGCGGGGCCTCTGGGACTCTGGCCGCGGTTGAGCCCTTCGGTGCGGTTCGGCGCGGGTGATCCGCTCGGCGGCGGGCGCGTACGCCGGTCATGGCGGCGACGCCCGCAGCGCGGGAGACTCGCAGGACCCGGCCCCTGGGCAGGTTGAGCGCCAGCCACCGGACCCCGGCCGATGGACCGGGGCGCGGCCCTGGGAGCCCGCCGACGGACCAGGACGTATCCCTGGCGGCAGCCTGTCGCGGACCGGCGGCCTCCGGGAGCCAACCACCGCCGGTCTGTCGACGGGGCACTGTCCACGGAGCCGGCACACCTCCGGGGGAGCTGTCCCGGGGGGGCCGCCCGAACTCGGGGCCGTGCAGTCGCGGTCGCCTGGACTCCGGGGCTGTCCAGTGGCGGGTGCCCGGCCTCCGGAACCGAGCAGTCGCTGTCACCCCGGATTCCGGAGCTGTCCAGCCGCGGTCACCCCGTGCTCCGGCGCATGCCCGCAGCCGCTCGCCCGCGACCCTCCGCGCGGTCCCCGGAGGGAACCGTCAACCGATCTCGATCGTGATCGTCGAGCCCTTGGGGGCCTTCTCGCCGGCGTCGACCGACTGGCTCTTGACCTCGTCGCCGAAGAAGCCGAGCAGGCCGCGGTCCTCGTCGACCTTGAAACCTGCGGCTTCGAGCTGCTGCTTGGCGTCGTCCACGCTGTCGCCGACGACGTCCGGGACCTCGATCATCTCGGGGCCCTTGGAGATCGTCAGTGTGATCGTGTCGCCCTCGCCCACCTGCTTGCCCGCGGCCGGCGACTGCTGGGCGACCTGGCCCTTGTCGAACTCCGAGTTGACCTGCTGCTGGGCGATCTTCACCTTCAGACCGACCGCTTCCAGCTCCGCCCTGGCCTCCTCGGCCGACGTGCCCGTGACCTCCGGCACCTCCACCGGCGCGCCCTTGCTGACGGTCAGCGCGACGACCGAGCCGGAGCGGCGCTCGGTGCCGGTCCCCGGATCGGTGCCGATCACCGAGCCGCCCGGGATCTCAGTGCTGAACGCCCGGGTCACCAGGCCCGGTTCGAGACCCGCCTTCCTCAGCCGGTCCTTCGCCTCGCTCAGCGGCACGCCCTGGAGCTCGGGCACCTTCACGGTTTCCGGGCCCTTGGAGATCGTCAGCGTGACCACGTCGTTGTTCCG
Organism: Streptomyces phyllanthi; assembly: GCF_009377205.1. Lineage (GTDB taxonomy): Bacteria > Actinomycetota > Actinomycetes > Streptomycetales > Streptomycetaceae > Streptomyces > Streptomyces phyllanthi. The sequence continues at coordinate 5,480 of NZ_VJZE01000256.1, read as the reverse complement.
GATGCGCCTGCCCGGCTCGGGGTCCGTCGCGATCACCTTGCCGCGCTCGATGGTGTCGTGGAACTCGCGCCTGATCTTCACCTCGAGCCCGGCGTCCTCGATCCGCTGCGTCGCCTTCGCCTGGGTCTGTGTGAGCACCGTCGGGACCGTCGTGAACTGGCCCGAGTTGATGTACCAGATCCCCGTGCCGACGCCCAGCACGAGCAGCACGGCGGCGACGATCGCGAGCAGCCCGCGCCGAGGCGCGCCGGGTCCCCGCCGGGGCGGGACCGGAGAGCTCTCCAACCGGTTCGTCCGGTGCACCCCGTCGTCCTCGTTGACCGGCAGCAGCCGCGGTACGGACAGCGAACGCGGGATCACACTCGTCCGGTCCCCGGAGTTGTCGCGGCCCCCGGCGATCGCCTGCGGCGGCACGGCGTCCAGCTGCTCGGCGCTCAGCCCGGCCCGAGCCGACCGGGTCTGCGAGAGCAGCGCCACCGCGTCGTGCGGCCGCAGATCGGGGTTGCGGGCGGTCGCCGACGCCACCAACTCGTCCAGCTGGTACGCCAGCCCGGGCACTGCGGCCGACGGCGGCGGCACGTCCGTGTTCAGCGCCTGGTAGAGCACCTGGGCGGGGGAGTCCCCGGCGTGCGGCTTGCCACCGGTGAGCATCTCGTAGAGGACGATCCCGCACGCGTACACATCGACCCTGGGGTCGGTCGTGCCGTGCTCAAGCTGCTCCGGGGCGAGGTACGAGACGGTGCCGAGGACGGCGCCCGTGGTGCTCGTCACCGTGTCCACGGACCGCACGAGACCGAAGTCGGCGACCTTGACCCGGCCGTCGTCCCCTATCAGGACGTTCTCCGGCTTCATGTCGCGGTGCACGAACCCGGCGCGGTGCGCGGCCCCCAGCGCGGCCAGCACCGGCTCCAGGATGTCGAGCGCGGCCCGCGGCTGCAGGGCCCCGCGCTCGCGCAGCACGTCACGAAGGGTGCACCCGGCGACGTACTCCATCGCGAGATAGACGTACGACCCGTCCGCACCCTGGTCGTAGACGCCCACCACGTTGGGATGCGAGAGACGGGCCACCGACTTGGCCTCGCGGATGAAGCGCTCGACGAACGAGCCGTCGGCGGCCAGTGTCGGGTGCATCACCTTCAGCGCGAGCACGCGGTCGAGGCGGGTGTCCACGGCCCGGTAGACCGTGGCCATCCCGCCGACAGCGATCCGCGCGTCGATGCGGTAGCGACCGTCGAGCACCTGGCCGACAAGCGGGTCCTGAAGGGTCGTGTCCACGGAGGCGAGTGTAGGGGCCGCCACTGTCAGCGCCGTCAGTTCCGGGGCGTGGGATGCGTAATGCAGCACACCTGTGACTGTTGTGCGACGTCAGCGGGGGCGCCCGGGCGGGAGCACGAGGCGCTCGCGGTCGGTCAGAACGCGGGGCGCTCGGGATCGAGTTGCGCGCGCCCCTCAGCCGGGGACGACGCCTCCGCGAAATGGCGCCGCGGAATACGCCCTGCCCGGTACGCGAGCCGTCCGGCCTCCACCGCGTGCCGCATGCCCTCGGCCATGAGTACCGGCTCCTGGGCACGGGTCACGGCCGAGGCGAGCATCACACCCGCGCATCCCAGCTCCATGGCGAGCGCGGCGTCGGAGGCCGTACCGGCGCCCGCGTCCAGGATCACCGGCACGCGCGCGTGCTCCACGATCAGCTGGAAGTTGTGCGGGTTGCGGATCCCGAGACCCGACCCGATGGGCGAGCCCAGCGGCATGACCGCGGCACAGCCCACGTCCTCCAGTTTCCGCGCGAGGACCGGGTCGTCGTTGGTGTACGGCAGCACCGTGAAGCCGTCGTCGACCAGGATCTCCGCGGCGTCCAGCAGTTCGATCGGGTCGGGCAGCAGGGTGCGCTCGTCGGCGATGACCTCCAGCTTCACCAGGTCGGTGCCGAGCGCCTCGCGCGCGAGGCGGGCGGTCAGCACCGCCTCACCCGCGGTGAAACAGCCCGCCGTGTTGGGCAGTACGCGGATGCCGAGCCTGTTCAGCACGGACAGCACCGAGCCGTGGGACTCCGGGTTCACCCGGCGCATCGCGACCGTGGTCAGCTCCGTGCCGGACGCCACGAGCGCGCGCTCCAGGACATCGAGGCTGGGCGCGCCGCCCGTACCCATGATCAGGCGGGACGAGAAGGCCGTACCGCCGAGGACGAAGGGGTCGTCTGCCATGGGTCAGCCTCCCTGGACGGCGGTGATGACTTCGACGCGGTCTCCCTCGGAGAGGGGGGTGGACGACCACCGCGCGCGCGGGACGACGGTTTCGTTGAGCGCGGCGGCGACGCCCGACGGGGCGGTGGTGAGGGACGCCACGAGCGAGTCGAGCGCGGTGCCCGGATCGACCCGGCGCCGCTCGCCGTTGACCGAGACGTTCATGCGGACTGCTCCATGACCGTTCATGCGGGCTGCTCCATCAGTACGGCGGCACCGAAGCGCCGGGGGGTGAAGTCGCGGGCCTCCTCGGGAAGTTCGCCGGTGGTCAGCGCATGCGCCATGACGTCACCGGTGACGGGCGTGAGGAGCACGCCGTTGCGGTAGTGGCCGGTCGCGAGCAGAAGGCCCTCGCACTCGGTCGGACCGAGCAGGGGCGCGTTGTCGGGGGAGCCGGGACGCAGACCCGCGCGGGTCTCGGTGAGCGGCAGTTCGGTGATCCCGGGAATCAACTCATGGGCGTCGCGCAGCAGCTCGTAGACCCCGCCCGCGGTCACCGTGGTGTCCCAGCCGAGTTCCTCACTGGTCGCGCCGACGACCAGTTCGCCGTTCTCGCGCGGCACCAGGTAGACACGGCTGCCGCGGACCACGGCACGTACGGTCCGGTTCAGGAAGGGCGCATACCGCTTCGGCACGGTCAGCCGCACCACCTGCCCCTTCACGGGCCGTACGGGCGGCAGGAGATGGTCCGGTACACCCGCGAGCTGCCCGCTCATACTGCCCGCGGCGAGGACGACCCGCCCGGCGGTGAGGTCGGTGCCGTCGGCGGTCCTGACCCCGGCGGCGCGCTCCCGGACGAGCGTCAGCCGCTCGGCCCGGACCCGGTGGAAGACGACCCCGGCGCGCTCACAGGCCACGACGAGGGCCCTGGCGAGCCGTCTCGGGTCGATCTGGTGATCGCCGTCCACGCGCAGCCCGCCGCGCACGCCCGGGGCGAGTATCGGCTCCAGACGGCGGCACTCGCGCCCGTTCAGCCACTCCGACTCCAGGCCCGACTGCCGCTGCAACGCGTGCAGTTCGCGCAGGTGGGCGCGATCGTCGGCGTCCAGCGCCACCGCCAGCGTGCCGCACTGGCGGTAACCGAGGTCCAGACCCGTCACCCCGGTCAGCTCGGCCGCGAAGTCCGGGTAGCGGCGCGCGGACTCCAGATTGAGGCGCAGCAGCGTCTGCTCCCCGTAGTGCAGTTCGGTCACCGCGGCCAGCATCCCGGCCGCCACCTGTGCGGCCCCGCCACCCGGCTCGGGGTCCACGACGGCCGTGGTGAGCCCGCGCTGCGCGGCCCGCCACGCCGTCACGAGCCCGATGATGCCGCCCCCCACGACGAGGACGTCTGATGTACGTGTACGCGACATGGGCGTCCAGCCCCTCCCTTCGCCGGCATGACCCGGATCAGGTTCGTACGGTCGGAGGCCGCCAGCCTCCCTCTCAGCCCGGTGCGCCGGGCTCCCGCGAGTGCTCTACGTTGGCCACCCTAGCCCGTGCCGTTCGCCTCAGTAAGGGAGCCTCCGCCCGTGCCGCGCTCGCTCGACGGTCTCGTCCTCGCCCCCGTCGAGGACCAAGCCCCAGGCCAGGTGGGTACGCGCACCCGGTTCACGTACCACGAGAAGGACGGCGAGATCTGGGCCGAGTACACGGGCGGCGATGTCGTACGCGGCCACCTCGTGGGTACCCGGGAGGGTGACCGGCTGGACTTCCGGTACGTGCAGCTGAAGCGGGACGGTACGACGTCGTCCGGGCACTGTGTGTCCCTGGTGACCGAGCTGCCCGACGGGCGCGTACGCCTGGAGGAGAGCTGGGAGTGGGAGTCGCAGCCGGGAAGCGGAACGAGTGTTGTGGAACAGGTCACTGACCACGACCGCTGACTGACGAATTGTCAGGTGTCTATGGTGATCAGGTGAGCGAGCAGACAAGGGAGCGGGGGACGGAGCGACGCATCGTCGTCGTGGGCGCGGGCATGGCCGGGGTGCAGACCGCGGTCGTCCTTCGGGAGAAGGGCTTCACCGGCGCCGTCACGCTGATCGGCGCGGAGCCCCATCAGCCGTACGACCGGCCACCGCTGTCCAAGGCCGTCCTGCTCGGCAAGGCCGAGGACTCGGCCTTCGACGTCGACTTCGAGGCGCTCGGCATCGAGCTGCAGCTCGGCCGCGAGGTGCTCGGCGTCCGCCCCGGGGACCACGAACTCGACACGGCGACGGGCCCGGTCCCGTACGACCTCCTGGTCCTCGCGACCGGCGCGGAACCGATCCGGCTGCCGGGCGTCGAGGGCGTGCCCGGAGTGCATCTGCTGCGCACGCTGGACGACGCGGAGCGGCTGCGGCCCGTCCTGGCCCGGCAGCACGACATCGTGGTCGTGGGGGCCGGATGGATCGGGGCGGAGTTCGCCACGGCCGCGCGGGAGGCGGGCTGCGCGGTGACCGTGGTCGAGGCCGCCGACCGGCCGCTCGCGGGCACCCTGCCCGCCGAGGTGGCGGCACCCATGGCCGCCTGGTACGCGGACAGTGGGGCGGTCCTTCGCACCCACGCGCGCGTGGAGCGCGTCGAGGCCGGAACGGTGGTCCTGGACGACGGCACGCGCGTGCCCTCGGGCGCGGTGGTCGTGGGCATCGGGGCGCGCCCGGCCACGGCGTGGCTGCGCGGCTCGGGGATCGAGCTGGGCCGGCACGGGGAGGTGGTGGCCGACGACCATCTGCGCACCTCCGCGCCGGACGTCTACGCGGTCGGCGACTGCGCCTCCTTCCCCTCGGGGAGGTACGGCCGGCGCCTCCTCGTCCACCACTGGGACAACGCCCTCCAGGGCCCCCGCACGGTGGCCGCCAACATCATCGGCGAGTCCCCGGCGCCGTACGACCCGGTCCCGTACTTCTGGTCCGAGCAGTTCGGCCGCTTCGTCCAGTACGCCGGCCATCACCCCTCGGCCGACACGACCGTGTGGCGCGGTGATCCGGCGGGCGCCGCCTGGGCGGTCTGCTGGCTCCGCGAGGGCCGCCTCGTCGCCCTGCTCGCGGTCGGCCGGCCCCGTGACCTGGCACAGGGCCGCCGTCTCATCGAGTCGGGCGCCCTGATGAACCCGGACCTGCTGTCGGACCCGGCACGGCCCCTGAAGGCGGCAACGGCGTAGTCGTGCGCACTTCCTGGCACGAGGCGCGACCCCGACGGCGGTATCAGCCGGTGCCCGAGCGGCGTACCCCGTACGCGACCCGATCCTCGCCCGGAGGGCCTCGGAGAAGGCGTGAAAAC
>NZ_VJZE01000255.1 GCF_009377205.1 Streptomyces phyllanthi | reverse complement strand
GCCCCCGGTGATGACCCCGCCACCGGCGAGATGGTCTTCGTCCTGCTCGGCGAACGCCTCGGCGCCGGGGTCATCACCGGGGGCCGCCTGCTGCGCGGCCACCACGGCGCGGCCGGCGAGATCGGTTTCATCCACTTCCCCGGCACCACCGGATCCGACGGCCCGGGCCTGCCCCCACTGCCCGCCACGACGATCCGCGAGGCGGCAATGACCGTGGGCGGTAAGGAGCCTGACCCAACCTCAGGCGGCCCTGTCCCTGGCATGGCCCCCTCTGACGCGGTGGCCGCCGTGCAGTCGTACGGCCGACGCCTGGCCGAAGGCCTCGCCCCCGTGCTCCTCGCCCTCGACCCGGCCCTGGTCGTCCTCGGCACCGGACTCTTCCCGGACGCGGCCCTGCTCCCCGCAGCCGAAACCCTGCTGACGGCGGCTCAGCACCACGCCGACGGCCTCCTCGTGGACTCCCCGCGCTGGCGCCTCTCCGCCCTGGGCGACGACGCCGTCCTCACCGGCGCGGTCCGTTTCGCGCTGTCGTCGGTCGAGGTGGTCCTCCGGACTCGCCCGACAAGCCTTCCGGCGGCGCGAGAAACCTCGTTTCACAAAACTCACACAAAGCTTCGATAAAACTTGAGATTTCAAGCGTTACGCTCGCCGACAGTCGAGTGGCCGCGGACGACCCACCCGCCGCGGCCCTCGCTTCCCCCCACAAGGCACAGGAGACTCGGCGTGCATGACGGCGACGTAGTGGTGATCGGCGGCGGTTACGCGGGTATCCGCCTGGCGAAACGGCTGGACGCGACCGCGCGGGTCACGTTGCTGGACCGCAAGGAGGTCTTCTTCCACCGTATCGCCTCCCTGCGGGCCGGCGTTCACCGGAAGTGGACGGTGACCCCCTTCATCCCGTACGACCGGCTGCTGCGCAACGGCCGTGTGGTAACGGGCAAGGCGGTACGGATCGACACCACCGAGCGGCAGGTGGTACTGGCCACGGGGGAGCGGCTCCCGTACGACGTGGTGGTGATCGCCACCGGCGCCGACTACCCCGAACCGGCCCGCTTCATCGGTACCACCACCGAGGAGGCGACCAAGTCGTTCGCCCGGCACCAGCAGACCATCGCCGACGCCGGCCACGTCCTCGTCGTCGGCGGCGGACCCTCGGGCGTCGAGCTCAGTGCCGAGATCCGGCTGGCCCGGCCGGAAGCCCGCGTCACACTGGCCCACTCCGGGCCCACGCTGCTCCACTCCACGGGCAGCGAGCGGGCCGGCCGCAAGGCCCGCGCCTGGCTGGAGGCCCATGGCGTGGAGGTACGGCTCGACTCCTTCATGTCCCCCGGCAACGACTTCGGCACCTATCGTGACGCCCGCGGCAACCTCATCGAGGCCGACCTCTCGTTCTGGACGACGGGCACCTCGCCCAACACGTTCTGGCTGCGTATGGCCGGACACAGCGACTGGCTGAACGAGTCCGGGCATGTGAAGGTCGACCGGACGCTCCGGGTCGAAGGGCGACGGGACGTGTTCGCGGTCGGCGACGTGAACGACGCCAGCGAGCTCAAGATCACTCCCGCCGCGCTCGCCCAGGCGGACCTCGCCGCCTGGAACATCCGCGCGTACCTGCAGAGTTCGGGCAAGCACCGCAAGGAGCCCCGCTTCTACCGGTCGATCCACCGCACCCCGCTCATCGTGCCGTTCGGCCCGTCCGACGGGGTGACCATGCTGCCCGTACCGGGCGGCGAGACCGCGGTCCTCGGCGGCCGCACCACCACCCTGGCCAAGGCGAAGACCCTGATGACCCCGTACATAAGGCGCCAGCTGGGGTACACGGCGGCCTGAGAGGGCTCGATCGGGTGCCGTCGGCCGGGGAGCGGAAACTACGTCAGTGTCCGCCCCTGGCTCAGACCTGCCAGGCCAACGAGGGGCGGTCGAGCCACGCGTACTGGCTGTCAGCCGTGACGGTCAGCCCGAACCGCTCGTAGCCGGGCTCACCGCAGACCCGCCACCAGGCCAGGGCCGCGTGCACCTCGTCCCACAACCTGCGCGGCCCGGACTGTGAGCCGCTGCTGAGTCATCTTCGGGCGGACGACACTGCGGTAGTAGGCGATTCGCCTGCCTACCCCGCTATGTGTGGCGGCGGGCATAGTGGCTCCAGTTCGGGGCGTCCACTCCGAACCGTACCCGCGCCGAGACCCAGCGTGTACAGGAACGGCCCCACTGCCTTGGCTGGTGGGGCCGTTGGGCTGTCAGCCTGTGACGATCTTCGCCAGCTGTGCGAGGCCGTCGATCCGCCAGTCCGCTGCTGCGACGACCGCAGGATCATCGGCCCAGAGATGCCCCCACGGTCCGCGGCGGACATGTGCCGCACGCAGCCCGGCCACCTTCGCGGGGACGACGTCGTTGGCCGGGTGGTCGCCGACGTACACGGTCCTGTCCGGTGCTGCCTGCGCCGCCTCCAGCACCCGCGCGAAGAAGCCCGGCGCAGGCTTCGCCACCCCCCAGTCTTCCGACACCACGATCAGATCCGCAGGCAGGTCCAGGCCACGCAGCAACTCACCCGCCCGGGAGGTCTGGTTCCCGGCGATGATCACCCGGACACCGAGCTCACGGAGCTGAGACAGGGCAGGGCGCACGTCGTCGTACAGGTCGCTCTCGTCCAGGAACTCGCCACGGCCGGCGGCTTCGCGTGCCGCGTACTCGGCGGCGATGTCGATGCCGGGCCGGATCAAGCGGAGGGCGTCGGCGTTGTCGCGACCCTGGGCAACCACGGCACCGACGAGCGCCGAAAGGGTGTGGCGCGGGATGCCCAGCCAGTCGGCCCACGATGTCCAATAGCGGTCGTCACGGGTGATGGTCTCGCCGACATTCAGGACGATGGTCTCAATCACCTGGGAGGGCCTACGACTCCACAGTGCTGCCCGGCGGCGGATTACGCGGCCGGGGCAATCAGTGAAAGCCCCGCCTGACGGTAGGGTGCCCGTCACCTTGGGAGGTCAGCTGGGCTACCCGGCGACCTGAGTCACCCCCACTGGCGTGCCACCCTCAGCACGTGTTCTACGAGGACCTCACCGAGTACCGCTACCGCGCCGAGGACGAGTTCACCGACAGGGAATCGGGCTTCTTCGGGCTCAGTTACCGGCCCGCGTACACACGCCTGAACGTCGGATGGCTGGAGGCGGGCAGGCCGTACCCGGTGGGCCCGGTTCCCGCGGGCTTCGTCGAGAAGCTGAAGGCCGTTCAGGCCGTCCAGTGGATGAACGTCTGTCTGGGGACGCACGAGTGCGACCTCTGTCCGGTGGAGGAGACCGGGCGGCCGGAAGGGAACGGAGAAGTGCGCGTCCCCGGGCCGCCCGGGATCGCCTACGCCGCTCCGTTCCTGATCACCCACTACATCACCGCGCACGGCTACCGGCCGCCCCAGGTCTTCGTCGACGCCGTACTCGCCGTCGACCTCGACACGTGGGCCGCCGCCCGCTGGCCCGACGTTCCCTTTCCGTGGGTTCCCGAGGACGCGGAGAGGATGGAGGAGTAGTCGCGGCCACACGGCTGTCGGGCCCGTCTCGTGATAGGGCGTCAGCTGTGACACTGCTGTTGCCGGAACTGTGGGCTCCGTCACGGCCGGGTCGTGCCCGTGCTGTTGGACTCGGCGCATGTCGCCGTTATCGCGTGCCGTCATGGCCACCGAGTCCGCCGCGTTCGTCGTACGCCCGTTCCTCAACCGGCGGTCCTCGTGCTGCTGATCGTTCTGCTGCCGGCCTGCGTGGCCGCCGTCTTCGCCTTCGTCGGGTACGGTCTGCGGACCCTCGACCGTGAGGGGCTGCGCGGCTCGGGTCCCGGGCCCGGGCTCCGGGCCCTCGGCGCGCTCGCCGGTGCGGGCGCGGCAGCCGTGTACGTGTGGGGTCTGCTCCATGTGGTTGGTTCCGTCGTCGAGGCCGAGGACGGGGGGACGAACTCCTCGCCGATCCGGCCCTGCCGTATGCCAGGAAGGGAGGCGGACGTCGTCCACGTGGTCGACTACTCCGTGCAGTACATGCCCTTGCGGTTCGTCTGCGAGGACGGGGACGGTGACGGCTACGCCTCGGACGACGTCCCCGGGTACATCAACCCCGTTGTCGTGGCCCTCGCCCTGACCGGCGCGGCACTGGCCATCGCCGCCGGGTTCGCGTCGGAGCACCGTGCCAGGGCGGGTGGCGGCGACCGGTCGTAGCGAGGGCGCGTGCGTGGACCGTGTTCCCGTGGGAGCGACGGGACCGGGGGACTCCCACCGGCCGGGTGACCGGGTGACCGGGTGAACGGGTGACCGGTGATCGGAGTCGGGTGCGTCGCCGTCGCGCAGGCCGGCGATCCGATGCACAGGGCTGTGATCGTCTCGCTGGAGCGACGCCGGCCCGTTCAGTAGGGACCCATTTCCGTTCGAATTTGGCTAACGTGCGGCCCAGGACGGCAGCGATTCGTGCTCCGGTATTCCGCTGTCGTACGGCCGCGGGGTGCTGAAAAGCCCGGTCAGGCATTCCGCGGCCGGTCTGTCCCGGCTGCTTCCCGCTGTTCGGTGCGGGGCGCGGTCTTTCCCGCGTACGGATGAGAACCGCCGACTTCAGGAAGTCAGATGAGGACACGCGTCGATCTGCTCACCAAGGAATATCCGCCGGAGGTCTACGGCGGCGCCGGAGTCCATGTCGCCGAACTCGCCAAGGCGCTGCGGGATTTCGTGGACCTGCGCGTGCGCTGTTTCGGCGCGCCCCGGGGCGAGGAGGGCGTGTCTGCCTATCGCGAGCCGTATCTCGCCGAGGGGGCGAACACGGCGCTGCGCACGCTCGGCGCGAACGTGGAGATGGCCGCGGGCTGTGCCGGTGCCGATCTGGTCCACAGCCACACCTGGTACGCCAACGCGGCGGGGCATCTGGCCGCGACGCTGCACGGCGTGCCGCACGTGGTCACCACGCACAGTCTGGAGCCCCTGCGCCCGTGGAAGGCCGAGCAGCTCGGCGGCGGCTACGCGCTCTCCTCGTGGGTGGAGCGTACGGCCCTGGAGCACGCGGACGCGGTGATCGCGGTCTCGCACGCGATGCGTGAGGACGTTCTGCGGGTGTACCCGGATGTCGACCCCGACCGTGTGCACGTCGTGCACAACGGCATCGACATGGCCGCGCACCGGCCCGACCACGGCACCGCCGCCCTGGAGCGGTACGGCGTCGATCCGGGGCGTCCGATCGTGCTGTTCGTCGGCCGGGTCACCCGGCAGAAGGGGCTTTCGCATCTGCTGCGAGCCGCCTTCGAGCTGGATCCGGAGGCCCAGCTGGTGCTGTGCTGCGGCCGGCCGGACACGTACGAGATCGCCGTCGAGACGGCCGCGCTGACCGACGAGCTGAGCGTCTCGCGCGACGGTGTGGTCCGTGTCGACGGGATGCTCGACCCCGTCTCGCTGCGTCAGCTGCTCACGCACGCCACCGTGTTCGTCTGCCCCTCGCTGTACGAGCCGATGGGCATCGTCAACCTGGAGGCGATGGCCTGCGGTACGGCCGTGGTGGCCACCGCCACCGGGGGCATCCCCGAGGTCGTCGCCGACGGGGAGACCGGTCTCCTCGTACCCGTCGAGCAGGAGCAGGACGGCACCGGGACCCCGCTCGACCCCAAGCGCTTCGCCTCCGACCTGGCCGCCGCCGTCAACCGGCTCGTCGCCGATCCGGGCCTCGCCCGGACCATGGGTGCCGCCGGCCGGGCCCGGGCCCGTGAGCGGTTCGGGTGGGACCTGGCGGCCCGGCGGGTGCACGACGTCTACCAGGGGCTGCTGGGGAGCTGAGCGCGGGCGCGGCGGCTACCACATGGTCGCCGCCCGTAAGGGCGTGTCCGGCGACCCACCGTCCGACTTCTTGGAGTCTCAGCGAAGACTTTGACCCGCTCACCCCGGCAGCCGCTACGTTCGCCGACATGTCGGACGCGCCCTTACGCACAGAAGGTGTCTGCCCGGACACCCGCACCCGTCCGGGTGGCTCGGCGCACTCCACGTCGGCCGCTCAGGGGGAAACGCGGGTCACCACCCTGGAGCTCTTCTTCGACCTCGCCTTCGTCTTCAACTTCACTCAGCTGGCCCGGCTGCTGAGCCGGGACATGACGCCCCGCGGCATCGTCCAGGTCCTGCTGATCTTCTGGCTGCTGTGGTGGATGTACGGCGGCTACGCCTGGCTGACCAACCACCTGCCGCCGCACCGCAAGCGCCACCGGCTGCTCCTGCTGCTCGGCATGGCCTCGTTCCTGGTCCTGGGGCTGGCCACGCCCAACGCGTTCCAGGGGGACGGCGTCGCCTTCGGTGTCGGCTATCTGCTCATCGTCACCGTGCACTCCGCCCTTTTCGCGTTCGGCGGGCACCGGGCGGCCCGGAACATGCTGCGCATCGCGCCGTTCCACCTGGTGGCCGCCGGGCTGATCATCGTGGCCGGAATCGTCGACGGCCCGGTCGTGTACGCGCTGTGGGCGGGAGCCGTGGTTCTGGAGATCGTGGCGCCGATGGTCACCGGGGTGTCGGGGTTCGAGCTGCGGCCCGGGCACTTCGTCGAACGGCACGGCCTGCTGATGATCATCGCCCTGGGTGACGCGTTCCTCGCGCTCGGCATCGGCACCGACGGCGAGCGGGCCGGTCTGTCCGTCGTGACCACCGCCGTGCTGATCTTCGTGATCCCGGCCTGCCTGTGGTGGGTGTACTTCGACGAGTCGGAGAAGGCCCGCCGGGCCGAGCTGGCGCTGGAGCGGAAGGACGCGCACGAGCGCTCCCGGCTCGCGCTGAGCGCCTTCTTCTACGCCCACGTTCCGATGCTGCTCGGCCTGATCCTGATCGCGGCGGCGGTCAAGAAGACCATCGTGCACCCCTTCGAACCGCTGGCCGTGGCACCCGCGGCGGCCCTGGCCGGCGGGGTCTCGCTCTATCTGGTGGGCATCGCCTGGTTCCACGGAATCCTCAAGATCGGCCCGCAGCGGTTCCACTTCGCGGCCTCACTGCTCGGCATCGCCGCCATCCCGGTGGGCCATCTGGCCAGCTCGGTCGCCGAGGTGGTGCTGCTGGGGCTGCTCATCGTCAGCGCCCTGTTCAGCGAGCACCGCTGGTCCCGGCAGATCGACCGGCTGGCACCGCACCTCCGTTCCACCGACGCGCCCACGCACACCCGTATCACCACCCCACCGGAGGTAACCCGCTCATGAGTTCCGTGGCCTACCGCCAGGACGTCATCGACGCCTGCACCCGCATGGCCTGGTACATCGACACGCGCGCCTGGGACGCGCTCGAAGAGGTGTTCAGCGACGAGATCCGGCTCGACTACACGAGCCTCAACGGCGGCGAACCCGCCGTTCTCACCCGCAAGGAGCTGATCGACGCCTGGTCGGGGCTGCTCGGCGGTTTCTCCGCGACCCAGCACCTGCTCAGCAACTGGCTCGTCGACGTCGAGAGGGACAAGGCGGTGGCCACCTCGATGTTCCAGGCCACGCACCGGATGCCGAACGAGCACGGCAGCCCGCTGTGGACGCTCGGCGGACGGTACCGCTTCGATCTCGAACGCACGCGCGGGGGCTGGCGGATCAACGGAGTGGTGATGACCGCCACGTGGGCCGACGGAAACCAGCACCTGCTGGCCCTCGCGGCCGAAAAGCAGTCCGAGAAGAACTGAGGTCAGGAAGTCAAGCACCCAATTCTTGTGGCCGCCCGAGCGAACCGAGAATCATTCCCCAGGTATGTCCACAAGTATTTCCGCGGGACCATGCGGCACCCTCAGGAACTGTCGAGGAGACGACATGAGCAATCTCTCTGAAGAGACCAGGAAAGTCGCCCAGCGGTGGTTCGACGCCCTTACCGGTGGCGATTTCGAAACCGCTCTCGACACGCTGGACGAAAACGTCGAGTGGATCAACTACACGCCGGTTCCCGGCTACAACGACGACATGAAGTGGATCGGCACCTATCGGGGCCGGGACGCCGTGCTCGGCACGTTGCAGATCTTCACCGGGGCCGTCGACGTGAAGTCCGAGAAGCTGGTCGACCTGGTGGTCGACGGCGAGCAGGCCGCCGGGGTGATCCACGAGGTGTCCGTGGTCAAGGAGACCGGCGTGGAGTTCGAGATCGAGTTCATCCAGTGGCTGACCGTCCGCGGCGGCAGGATCGTCCGCTGGAAGTCGTACACCGACCCCTCGCAGATCATCCGCGCCCTGCGCGGTGACAAGCCGGGCGAGGTGGCCGCCTGATGAGCGCCGAGCTGATCTCCGCCGTACGCGGCCGGGACGCCGCCGGGGCCGGGCGGCTGCTCGGCGCCGGCGCCGACCCGGACACGCGCGAGGAGGCCTCCGGGCTCACCGCCTTGATGATCGCCGCCGGGCAGGCCGACGCCCCGACCGTGCGCGTCCTCATCGAGGCGGGCGCCGACGTGCTCACCGGGGACCGCCGCGCGGGCGCCACCGCGCTGCACAAGGCCTGCCAGGGCGGCAGCCTGGAGGTGGTGCGCGCCCTCGTCGAGGCCGGTGCCTTCGTGGACGCGGTCGCCCCCACCACCGGGCACACCGCGCTGATGGACGCCCTCTGGTACAAGTACCCGGACATCGCGCGGTACTTACTGGACCGCGGCGCCGGCCTGAAGGTGTACACGCACTACGGCTTCTCGCTGGAGCAGCACTTCGAGTACGAGCTGAACGTCAACACCTTCGGCAAGGAGAAGCTGCTGGAGGCCGAGCGGTACCTCAACGCCCGCCGCGGCGGCGACGAGGAGGCGGTGGCCCGGCAGGAGCTGATGGCCGCCGTCGCCGAGGGAGACACCGAGCGGGTGCGCAAGCTGCTCGACGGCGGTGCCGAGGTCGACGAGCGGTACCCCAACGTGGGCGGCTTCAACGACAGCCACACCCCGCTGCTCGTGGCGTCCCGCGACGGCCACACCGAGATCGTCCGGCTGCTGCTCGCGGCGGGCGCCGACGCGAACGCGGTCGAGCCGACCTTCGGTGCCGTGCCGCTGCACAAGGCCGTCTACAACGGGCACGCCGACATCACCGCCGACCTCGTCCGCCAGGACGGGATCGACCTGGACTTCCAGGGCGCCACCAACGGCTACACACCGCTGCACGACGCCCTGTGGCACGGCTACGAGGACTGTGCGCGCACCCTCGTCGAGGCCGGTGCCCGGCTCGACGCGGTCGGGCACGACGGCAAGACCCCGCTCGACCTGGCCGCCGAGGTCTTCGGCGCCGACCACGCGCTCACCGCCCGGATCCGAGCGGCGCGCTGAGCCGCGCCCACACCTACCACCGAGCACCGACCACCGACCACCGAGCACGACCACCGACCACCGACCACCGAGCACGACCACCGACGGGAGTCGTCCCATGCTCTTCTACGTTCAGATGAAGTGGAACCACGAGGGCCGTATCTCGCTCGACGAGCTCTGGGAGCTGGAGCAGGAGGAGGCCGCGCACGCCCAGGAGACCGTCGACTCCGGCTTCTGCGTCGGCATCTGGAAGGTGGCCGCGCAGAAGCGCGTCATCGCGATCATCGACTCGCCCGACGCCGAGGAACTGGACCGCACCGCGCTGGGCCGGCTTCCGATGCGCGAGTACCTGGAGTTCGAGGAGGTCTGGCCGCTGCGGGACTACCTCGGCTTCGCCGAGGACGTCAAGCAGCGTTACAAGGTCTGACCGGCAGTAGGTCCGAGTCCGACCTCCAGCAAGGTCTGACCCCAGCAGGTCCGACCCCCAGCACGTAAGACCCGGCAAGTAAGAGGAGTCCCGCACGTGAGCCGGTCAACGACCCGCACCGCACTCGTCACCGGTGGCAACCGGGGTATCGGCCTGGAGACCTGCCGCCAGCTCGCCCATGCCGGGCTGGACGTCGTCCTCGCCGCGCGCGACGCGGAGCGCGGCCGCCGGGCGGCCCGCGCCGTGGAGCGGGCCGGCGGCCGGGTCCGGGTCGAGGAACTGGACGTCACGAGCCGTGCGAGCGTCACCGCGTGCGCCGGGCGGCTCGCCGGCGCGGGCGTCGAGATCGACGTACTCGTCAACAACGCGGGCGTCTATCCGACGGACGGGTTCTTCTCCCTCGACGAGGCCACCTTCCGCGAGGCGCTCGACGTGAACCTGATGGGCGCCTTCCACACCTGCCAGGAGTTCGTGCCCGCGATGACGCGGCGCGGCTGGGGCCGGGTGGTGAACGTCTCCTCCGGCCTCGGCGCTCTCACGGACAACGTGCCCTCGCCCGCCGCGTACGGCGTCTCCAAGGCCGCGCTCAACGCGCTGACGCTCGTCGTGTCGGACGCGGCGGGCCCGGCCGTGAAGGTCAACGCGGCCTGCCCGGGCTGGGTGCGCACCGACATGGGCGGCTCCTGGGCGCCCACCAGCGTGGAGAAGGGCGCGGACACCGTGGTCTGGCTGGCCACGCTGCCGGACTCCGGCCCCAGCGGCGGGTTCTTCCGCAACCGCAGCCGCATCGACTGGTGACCCCGGCACGCACCGCACCGTCCCGGCAGGCACCGCACCGCACCGTCCCGGCGCGCACCGCAGGTCCCGGCAGGCACCGCCCGTCTTGGGTTCGGACCGCTCGTCCCGGGTCCGCACTGCACGTCCCGCGCCCGCACCGCCCATTCCGGGTTCGGACCGCCCGTCCCGGGTCCGCACTGCACGTCCCGCGCCCGCACCGCCCATTCCGGGTTCGGACCGCCCGTCCCGGGTCCGCACCACACGTCCCGGGTCCCGCACCGTCCGTCGGGATCCGCACCGCACCAGAAAGGAGAAGAGGTTGAAACCCATCCGGTGGCGCCCGTCCCGGGGCCGCCTGACCGCGATCGTGCTCGTCGTGGTGGTCGCCCTGGGCGCGGCCGCGACCAGCAGCGACTACGTCCGTGCCGCCGCGAAGGAGGCGGTGCGCGGTACGGCTGACACCCATGACCAGGAGGCGATGTCCTCCCTGCACCCGGCGATCCGCGGCTATGTGGAGGCGGTGGACGCCGAGGACGTCGACGCGCTGGTCGCCGTCTTCGACGACGAGGGCACCGTCACCGACACCGGACGCGAGTTCCGCGGGCACGAGGAGATCCGTGCCTGGGCGCGCGACGAGGTGATCGGCGGCCGGCTCACCGTTCTGAGGAACACCCCGCGCGACGGTGGCTCCACCGTGCTGCTGCGCTTCGACCCGGAGGGGCTCCTCGCCGGCTTCCGGGCCAACTACACGTTCGAGGTCCAGGAGGACCGGATCCGCCGGGTGTCCATGGCCTACGCCTGACGCGCGGGCTCCAGGCCCACTGCCCACTGCCCACCGCCCACCGCGCGGCCCACTCGCCCCGCGGCCTGGTCCCGCACGCCCCGAGAACAGAGAAGGAGTGCCGTGAGACACCGCATATCCGTCAAATCCATCCCTGTCGTCCTGGCCGTCGCGCTGCTGTCCGCATGCTCCGGCACCCAGGACGAGACCGCAGACAAGCCCACCCTCAGCGTCGAGTCGGCGCGGGAGCCGCGGGCCGGCTCCGGCGCCCCGGCGGACGAGCAAGACACGAAGGAGCAGGACGACGTGGCGAACGAGAAGGGCGACGGCACCGGGGGCGTCGAGCCCGCAGCTCAGGCATACGTCGACGCGGTGGCCGCCAAGGACCTGGACGCACTGGTGGACGCGTTTCACCCGGACGCCCGGCTCATCGACGTCGGACGCGAGTTCAACGGACGCGAGGAGATCAGGGCCTGGGCGGACGCCGAGGTGATCGGCGGCAGGCTGACCGTGCTGAAGGACACCCCCAAGAAGGACGGCACCACGCTGCTGGTCCGGTTCGCGCCCGGCGGCAGCGGCGGTTTCGAGGCGAACTACGAGTTCGACGTGCGCGACGGCCGTATCGCCGAGCTCAACCTCCAGTACGCCTGACCGCCCCTGACCGCCTTCCCCCACCTCGACGAGTCGGAGAGGCTCACTCATGAGTACCGCCACCACCACGGGGCCCGGCGAGCGACGCGGCAAGATGGCGCTGGCCTCCCTGGGCCTGGGTGCCTTCGTCATCGGCACCGCCGAACTGGTCATCGTCGGCGTCCTCAACCTGATCGCCGACGACCTGGACGTGTCCGTCAGTACGGCCGGTCTGCTGGTCACCGCCTACGCCCTCGGTGTCTCCATCGGCGGCCCGGTCGTCACCGCGGCGACCATCCGCATGCCCCGGCGCGTCCTGCTGTGGGCCGCGCTGGGCGTGTTCGTCCTCGGCAACCTGGTGGCCGTCTTCGCCGGGATGTTCGGGCTGCTGGTGGTGGCCCGCGTCCTGTGTGGCGCGCTGCACGGTCTGTTCCTGGGCGCCTCCTCCGCGGTGGCGACCGGTCTGGTGGCCCCGGAGCACCGCGGTCAGGCCGTCGGCCTGGTCTTCGGCGGTATCTCCGTGTCGACCGTGCTGGGCGTGCCGCTCGGGACCCTGCTCGGGCAGAACCTGGGCTGGCAGGCCACCTTCGCCGGTGTCGCCGTCCTCGGTGTCGTCGCCCTCGCCGCGATCCTGGTGTTCGTGCCCGCCGTGCACGGCAGCGGTTCCGGCGGTCTCGGCGCCCAGGCCCGGCACGCCTTCCATCCGCGGGTGCTGGCCATGCTGGCGTCCAGTGTGCTGCTGATGGGCTCCCAGTTCATCGCCTTCACCTACCTCGCCCCCTTCCTGGAGGACGTCACCGGCGTCTCCAGCGGCGCGGTGGGCACGTTCCTGCTGGTCTTCGGTGTCTTCAGCGCGATCGGCACCTTCGCGGGCGGCCGTCTCGCCGACGTCAACGCCTCCGCCACCCTGTTCGTCGGCACCCTGGTCCTGATCGTCGCGCTGCTCGGCCTGTACGTCTTCCGCGGCAACCCGGTGCTCGTCGGTGTGGCCCTGGCCGGCTGGGGCGTCGTCGGCTTCGGCGTCACCCCCGCGATGCAGCTGCGTGTCATCTCGCTGGCCGGTGAGGGCGGCGACCTGGCCTCGACCCTGGGTGCCTCCGCGGCCAACGTCGGTGTCGCCGCCGGCGCGGCCGTCGGCGGCTGGGCGCTCGACGCGTACGGCGTGGCCGACGTTCCGCTGGTCGCCCTGATCGCGGCGGTGATCGCCCTGCCCGCGGTCTGGGCGACCCGCTTCCTGAAGGTGCCGGGTACGACGCCGGGCGCCGCGACCCCCGTACGGACCGAGAGGGAGGACGCCACCGCACCAGTGACCGCCCGGGGCTGAGC
>NZ_VJZE01000254.1 GCF_009377205.1 Streptomyces phyllanthi | reverse complement strand
GTGGGTGGGTGGGTAGTTCTTTCCCCCGGTTCTTTCAGGAGGTCAGCGGCCCGCCGGACCCTCGCGGACAAGGGTCCGGTGAGCCCGGAAGCCGGACGGCGGCCGGGGCCCGGCCGCCTCAGGGACGGGGGTGTCCAGTGATCGTCCTGATGTTCCATCGAGCGTGCCGAGGAGACAGCCACATGAACCGACCGACACACGGCACCCTCCACCACGTCGAGCTGTGGGTGCCGGATCTGCAGCGTGCGGTCGCCTCGATCGGGTGGTTGCTGGAGGCGCTCGGGTATGCCCTGTTCCAGAGCTGGGACAGGGGTCGGAGTTGGCGGCTCGGGTCGGTCTACGTGGTGGTCGAGCAGTCCCCGGCCCTGACCGCCGAGCAGCACGATCGTTGCCGCCCGGGGCTCAATCATCTCGCCTTCCACGTCGAAGACGCCGACACCGTCGAGGAGTTGGCTGCCGGTGCCGCTCGGCACGGCTGGCGGCTGATGTTTCCCGAGCGGCATCCCCACGCCGGTGGGGGACAGCAGTACGCCGCCTACCTGGAGAACCACGACGGGTTCGAGGTCGAGCTCGTCGCGATCGAGTCGGAGCCTGTCAGCGGAGCCTCGTCGTGAACGCCACCACGCAAGCCGTCGCGCACAGGGCCGCCGAGGCCAGGACGAGGGCCGCGCAGCGGCAGAGGAGGCGTTGGCGGAGGGTTTCGTAGCGGGTCGTGTACTCGTCCCGTAGTTCCGCGCAGCGGGTCGCGATTCTCTGCAGGACCTCCTTCGAGAGTCTGAGCTGCTCCTCCACGTAGTGGGCGACGACCTCCTCGCGCTGGGCCGTGGTCAGCCACGGCAGGCGGCCGGCGAAGGACTCCGCCTCCGCGTGGGCCCGCTGGATCTCCGACTGGCAGAGCAGATAGCCCTCCAGGCGGGCGAGGCCCGCCGCCACGTCGTGGTCGTCCGGTCCACCGGGCGCCATCACTGGTCCTCGTCGCCGGACAACGGCCTGGCGAAGCCCTTGCCGGGTTCGTAGACGTCCCGGCGGCCCTCCGAACGGGCCTCGATGCGGGCGATGGCGGGGTGGTGCAGGTCGAAGGCGGGGGATTCGGAGCGGACCCTGGGCAGGGTGGTGAAGTTGTGGCGCGGGGGCGGGCAGGAGGTGGCCCATTCGAGGGAGCGGCCGTAGCCCCAGGGGTCGTCGACCTCGACGCGCCTGCCGCGCTGCGCGGTCTTCCAGACGTTGTACAGGAACGGCAGGGTCGACAGGCCGAGGAGGAACGAGCCGATGGAGGAGAGGGTGTTGAGAGCCGTGAAGCCGTCGGCCGCGAGGTAGTCGGCGTAGCGGCGGGGCATGCCCTCCGCGCCCAGCCAGTGCTGGACCAGGAAGGTCATGTGGAAGCCGGTGAAGAGGGTCCAGAAGTGGATCTTCCCGAGCCGTTCGTCGAGCATGGTGCCGGTCATCTTCGGCCACCAGAAGTGGAAGCCCGCGAACATCGCGAAGACGATCGTGCCGAAGAGTACGTAGTGGAAGTGGGCGATCACGAAGTAGCTGTCGGTGACGTGCCAGTCCAAGGGGGGAGACCCGAGGATGACGCCGGTGAGTCCGCCGAACAGGAAGGTCACCAGGAAGCCGACGGCCCACAGCATGGGTGTCTCGAACGAGATGGAGCCCTTCCACATCGTGCCGATCCAGTTGAAGAACTTCACTCCGGTCGGTACCGCGATCAGGAAGGTCATCAGGGAGAAGAACGGCAGCAGCACACCCCCGGTGGCGAACATGTGGTGCGCCCACACGGTCGCCGACAGCCCGGTGATCGCGATCGTGGCCCCGACCAGCCCCATGTATCCGAAGATCGGCTTACGGGAGAACACCGGGAAGATCTCGGTCACCACGCCGAAGAACGGCAGCGCCAGGATGTACACCTCGGGGTGGCCGAAGAACCAGAAGAGGTGCTGCCACAGCAGCGCCCCGCCGTTCTCGGGGGCGAAGACATGGGAGCCGAACTGCCGGTCGGACTCCAGTACCAGCAGGGCCGCGGCCAGCACGGGGAAGGCGAGCAGTACCAGCACCGAGGTCAGCAGCACGTTCCAGGTGAAGATCGGCATCCGGAACATCGTCATGCCCGGGGCGCGCATGCAGACGATCGTGGTGATGAAGTTGACCGCGCCCAGGATGGTGCCGAACCCGGACAGCGCCAGGCCCATGATCCACATGTCGGCGCCGACGTTCGGCGAGCGTTCCTCCCGGCTCAGCGGCGTGTAGGCGGTCCAGCCGAAGTCGGCGGCCCCGTTGTCGGTCAGGAATCCGCCGACCACGATCAGGCCGCCGAAGAGGAACAGCCAGTACGAGAACATGTTCAGCCGTGGGAAGGCCACATCGGGTGAGCCGATCTGCAGCGGCATCACGGCGTTGGCGAAGCCGGCGAAGGTCGGGGTGGCGAACAGCAGCAGCATCACCGTGCCGTGCATGGTGAACGACTGGTTGTACTGCTCGTTCGAAATGATCTGGATTCCGGGCCTGGCCAGTTCCGCCCGCATCAGCAGGGCCAGCGCGCCGCCGAAGAGGAAGAAGGTGAAGGAGGTGATCAGATAGAGGTGACCGATCTTCTTGTGATCGGTGGTGGTCGCCCAGCTGACGATCACCTTTCCCCAGCCGCGGCGGCCCCTCACCGGGACGGGGGCTACCGGTTGTTCGGTCGATGTGGCCATGCGAGTTCCCAGCGCGAGTACGAGAAGGAGCGCGGCGGACCGCCCCCTTCCCGCCACCGCGAACGCTACGCATGACATTCCGTCGGACGGTGGCACCGCGCGGGTGATTCACCAGGTGGGAAGGATGCTTCCGGCCCACCGTCGGCCGGGCACGCCGATTGTCGCCTCAGCCGATGTACCGCCGGGCGGTGCCGCCACGCCCAATCGGCGGGGGCGTGACGGCACCGCGTCTGTGGCGGTCTCGGCTCCGCTAGGTCACCGGTACCGGTGTCACCGCCGCCGCCAGTGGATACGCGCCCGTCCTCAGGGGCGTGCCCACCGTTCCCGTCGCCGTCGTGACCGGTACGAGCGTGCCGGCGTCCGCGGTGGTGACGTACGCCGTCGTGCCGTTCCAGTTGAGGGCCACGTCGAACGCGGAACGCCCGACGGTGACCGGGGTGCCGGGGGCTCCGGTGAGCGTGTCGACCGGGGTGACGGTGTCGCCCGTGCTCGCGCTGACCCACAGGGTGCGGCCGTCGGGGGAGACGTTGAGGCCGTATGCCTGGCCGGTGACCAGGAGGGTCGGGCGGGTGTCGTTCGTGGCGGTGTCGATCGGGGTGACCGTCGAGCCGCCTGAGTTCGACACGTAGACCGTTCGGCCGTCGGGGGCCGCGACCACGTTGAAGGGGTTCGGGCCCACCCGGATCGCCGGGACAGTGGTGTTCCCGTCCGTCAGCTTCACCGGCGTCACCGTGCTGTCGTGGATGTTCGCCACGTACAGCGTGGAGCCGTCGGGAGTGATCGCCATGTTCTCCGGGCCGTCGCCCACCGGGATCTTCGCGCCCGCCGTGCCCGTGGCGAGGTCGATCGGCTGGACCGCGTCGTCCGAGTAGTCGGCGACCCAGAGGGTCTTTCCGTCGGGGGTGAGGGCCAGGCCCGCCGGTACGTCGCCGACGGCCACCGTCTTCGTGACCTCGCCCGAGGCGACGTCGATCACGCTCACCGAGTCCGAGCCCTGGTTGGCGGCGTACGCCGTACGGGCGTCCGCGCTGACGACGACCTCGCCGGGGTTCCTGCCGACGGGGATATCCGTCGACGTACCGGAGGACAGGTCCACCGAACTGACCGACGCGCCGCTGAAGTTGGCGGTCAGGACGCGTTCGCTGCCCTTGCCGTCCGTCACCCGGACGGGGATCGCGCGGCTCACCAGCCCGGCGCCGTCGCCCGCGCCGTCGCCCGCGCCGTCGCCCGTGCCGTCACCGGTGACCACGACCGACCGCACTCCCGCGCTCGCCCCGTCCGCCGCCTTGAGGGTCAGCGTCGCCGTGGCCTTGCCGCCCGCCGGGACGGTGAGGGTGCCGGAGGAGGGGGAGACGGTCACGCCGTCGGGCGCGGTGGTCTTCCAGGACACCGTCCTGTCCGTCGTGGAGCGGTCGTCCGCCACCGTCAGCGTCACCTCGCCGCTCGCTCCCGGCTTCAGCGACAGCGACGACGGCTCGAAGGAGGCGTCAGGGCCGGGGGCGGGAGCGGCCCGCAGCGTGGCGTCGAACAGGAAGCGGTCCATGACACCGGGCGCGATCTGCTGCGGCACCGCGTCCAACTCCTTGCGCTGCGCCTGGAGTCGGTCGTAGTACGTCGACACGGCCGCGTCGTCGCCGTCCGCCTGGGCCAGCATCAGCCGCACTGCCGTGCCGCCCGCGTCGCCGTACGCGCCGAGCTTGTCCAGCCACACCGACGTCTCCTTGAGGAAGCCCGGGTTGCCGAGGTGGGCGCGGAGGTCGGCGGGGGCGGCGGCCATGGCGGTGAAGTAGGCGGAGAGTTCGCGGGCGGCCCGCTGGAGCTCCGGGCCGTTTCCGTTCTCGTACGCCTTCGAGAACGCCTTGATGAGCGGGGTGAGCGTGGGGGACTCGGTGGTTTCGAGGAGGGAGGAGTAGTTGTTCTCCGCGAAGATCCGCAGGGAGGGGGCCGCCCGGCCGCCGAGGTCCTTGACCGCGGCCAGGAAGGCCGCCCTCGGGTCGTACGCCCGCGGGTTCCAGGCGTAGGCGGCGGAGGTGAACAGGGCGAGCTTGCTGGCCTCGGCCTGGACCATCGGGTTGGCGGTGATGCCGGTGACCTCGCCGGCCACTCCCGGTTCGCGGCCCGTGTAGGGGCCGAGGAGGAGGCGGCTGGTGGTGTAGTCGTTGACCGGGTAGTTGTCCCAGATCAGGATGGGGTGCCCGAACACCTCGCGGGCCTTGCGTGCCTGTTCGGCGCTGATGGTGGGTGCGATGACGCCGACGCCGGTCCACTCGACGACCACCGAGTCGTCCAACCGCTCGCGCAGGGCGGTCTTGTACGGGGAGTCGGCGAGGTCGGAGTACTCGGTCGGCACCATCTCCAGGGGCTGGACGTCGTCGTGGGCGTCGACGAAGTCCTCGACGACGGCGTTCAGCAGCGCGGCCTGCGCCTTGCCCGCCGCGCCGCCTCCGGTGCCGTACTCCTCCTCGTCCTCGGGGCAGTTCCAGGTGGTGTAGCTGATGTCGTCCAGCGGGACGGCGAACGAGCGCACGCCGATCGCGTACAGCGACTCGAACTTGGTGACCAGGGCCCGCCGGTCGCTCGCCGACGAGTAGCAGACGGAGAGGCCGGGGGAGAGGGCGTACGTGAACCGGACGTGGTTCCCGGCGGCGCGGTCCACGAGCTGCCTGATACGGGCGAGTTGGTCGGCGGGGTACTCGTCGCGCCAGTTCGCGCGCAGATACGGGTCGTCCTTGGGGGAGTAGACGTACACGTTCTGTTTGGTGCGGCCGTAGAAGTCGAGCTGGGAGAGGCGGTCCTGGTGGGACCAGGGGGCGCCGTAGAAGCCCTCGATCACGCCGCGCAGGGGGGCCGTGGGCCAGTCGCGGACCGTGACGGCGGGTACGGAACGGCGGGTGAGTAACTGACGGAGGGTCTGGGCGGCGTAGTACGTGCCTGTGGGGTCGGCGCCGGAGAGGGCGACCCTGCCGCGGCCGGGCTGTCCTCCGGCGGCGAGGGCGTAACCCCCGGAGGGGAGGCCGGTCGGTGACTCGGCGCCGAGCCGGGACAGGACCTTCGCGGTCGCCGGGTTCTCGGTGGGACCGCCCACGTAGACGGTCAGGGCGGCGGGAGGTACGGGCTCGCCCGCCGTGACGATCCTGATGGTCCGGGCGCCGGCGTCGCGCAGCACCTTCTCGACGAGCCTGCGCGCGGGCGGGTCGGTGTCGCGTCCGACGACCTCGACGACCCGCTCGGGGACGGGGTGGGAACCGTGGCCCGGCCGCACCTGCCGCGGTGTCGGCCACACCTTCGGGACGGCTGCCGCGGCATCGTGCTCCGCCGCCACGGCGGGGGCCGGGGTGAGGCCCGGCGCACAGAGAGCCAGGACGGCCAGAAGGCCGACCACGACCGGCTTGACCGCCGGTCTGCGGTTCAACGTTTTATCCATCGTGGGGAATAGTGGTTGATGGATTCACCGAGGGCAAGACCCCCGGAACGTACCGGCGTTGGCCTGTCGAGCGGCCTCGGAGGGCCCGGGAGGTCGCCCTCCGCGGGGACGGCCCGGGGACGACCCGGCGACGGCCCGGTGCCTTCAAAGCCGTGAGTGTGTGGAGGCCGGCGGTCCGCACCTGGGCATGAGTGCCCGGGCAGGCCCGCGTGCCCGCGGACGGATGCCGGGAGATCCCACCGGATCGGGCGCCGTCGGTCACAGCGGTCGCGCTACGGCCCCGATCGCAGGCGGGCGCTCTCACCCGCGCGGCAGACTCTGGGTCACACGCCACAGCCGGCGGGGAAGTTCACCTTCCTCGAAGGCGTGGACCTCGTCCAGGGTCCAGCCGTCGGCGAGGGACTCGACCAGTTCGCGAGGGAAGAAGTGCACGGCGAAACCGCCGTGCTCGAAGATGTCGTCGCCGTGGTCGGGGCCCGCGCCGTAGTGGGCGTCGCCGGTGTGCCGCACCGTGTAGACGAGCACCCCGCCGGGCCGCAGGACGCGGCGGACCTCGTTCACCAGGGCGTGGATCTCCTTGGTGGACAGGGCCATGCACAGCAGCATGTGCGCGAAGACCGCGTCCACGGACGAGTCCGGCAGCGACAGCGGCTCACGCACATCGTGAACCGTGGTGGTGACCCGCCCGGCGATGCCCTGGGAGCGGGCCGCGTCGCGCAGCTGCTCCAGGCCGAGGGGACTGAAATCGGTTGCCTGGACGGTGAAGCCCTCCTGCGCGAAGTACAGCGCGTCACGGCCGTGGCCGGCCCCCAGCTCCAGCACATCGCCGGCACCGGCGGCCCGGAAGACGGCGGCGGCATGGACGGCGGCCGAGGACGGCCGCCGTCCGTACATGTGCGGGTGGGCGCCGTAGGTCTGCTGCCAGTGAGCGCGCTGAGTCTGTGCGAGTTCCTGCCCGTTGTCGGCCATGGCGCACTCCTTCGGGTTCGGGTGCTCCGGACGGCCCCGGGTTCGTCACCAGCAGCCTATGAGTGGGGGCTGACTGCAGCCACAGACATCGAGGTGCTGGTCCGGTTCGGCAGGACCGGGCAGGTGTTGGGGGCCCTGAGTTCAGTCGCCGCTCCAGAAGGCGTCCTCGGCCTGCTGGTCGACGGAGAACAGCCACACTTCGGCGATCGTCTCGCCCTCGACCCGCAGCACGTCGACACCGTCCATCGCCATCTCGGAGCCGCCGCGCCTGGCCGAGAAGTGGACGGGGATCGAGACCAGTGCGCCGTTGACCATGGGATCGCCGGTCAGCTTGAGCTCGAAGGTTCCTTCGGTGGCGGCCATCTGGGCGCCGATCATCTCGTTGACCGCGGCCGCGCCCCGGTAGGTGCCGGACAGCCGATGGGTGCCGGGCTGGTGCCACACGATGTCGTCGGCGAACATGCCCGCGACCGTGGCGAAGTCCTTTGCGGACACCGCGTCCGCGTAACGGTGGGCGACGGCGAGCGTGGTGGTGGGCTCCATTGCTGATCTTCTCCTTCGTGGAGTCATCGCTGCTGGGCCCTATGGTCACGATTGGTAACCAGTAACCTCAACGTAACCAATGGGGATGTGTGGCGCATGTCACGGCAGCCGGATTTCAACGTGCTCACAGCGACCTGTCCGTCCCGTACGTCGCTGGCCCGTATCGCCAACAAGTGGACGGCCATGGTGGTGATCGCGCTCAGCGCCGGGGACCGGATGCGCTTCGGCGACCTGCGCACCACGGTCGACGGCATCAGCGGGAAGGTCCTCACCGAGACCCTGCGGGACCTGGAACGCGACGGGCTCGTCGCACGGCACGCCTATGCCGAGATCCCGCCGAGGGTCGAATACGAGCTGACCGCACTGGGGCGCACGCTGGAGACGCCCCTTCAAGCGCTGGGGCACTGGGCGGAAGAGCACATCACGGAGGTACTCGCGGCGCGCGAGGAGTACGACGCCCGTCGTTGAGCGCTCAGTGGGTCATCGGATACGTGTCCTAGGCGTCCTAGGCGTCCTAGGCGTCCTAGGTGGTGGTTCCCTGCGTCGTGCCTCCTTCCGTCTGTCGCTTGGCGCGCACCACCTCCCGAGTGGTTCCCACCAGGAAGCCCGCCGCGAGCAGTCCGACCACCACCGAACCCAGTCGAATTCCGTCGGCCTCGCGTCCGTCAAGGTTGTCAACGTGGCGGACCTCGGTGGGGTTCGCCGGGTCGTACACGACGGGTATGTGCCCTCCGGGCTTCGCGTCGGTTGTCGAGGTGTCCGCGACATCGACATCCGAGCGCACAGGGCCGGACGGTGTGTCGAAGCGCACGGTCAGGGAGGTCGCCGAGCCTTCCTCCGACCGGCTGGCGATCTCGACCACGGTTGCCTCGGTCCTGCGCCCCTGCTCTCGGAGGTTCTGCAGCGTCTGGTACTCCTGACCGGCCCCCCAGCCCATGATCCCGGCAATGGTGGCGAACATCAGGAACCCCCCGGCGGCCATTCGGACTCGGGCCCACCGGGGGGCCAGCAGCCACGATTCCGGACCGAGT
This sequence comes from Streptomyces phyllanthi, assembly GCF_009377205.1. Classification (GTDB taxonomy): domain Bacteria; phylum Actinomycetota; class Actinomycetes; order Streptomycetales; family Streptomycetaceae; genus Streptomyces; species Streptomyces phyllanthi. The sequence goes on along the minus strand of NZ_VJZE01000254.1, from coordinate 4,539 downwards.
CCCAGGAGCCCCGCCACGAGGCGGCCCGGCGAAGGCATGCGGCCGGTCCAACGACGAGCCCGGCCCCGGCGGCGTAGCAGCCTCGCGATACCGCTCGCTGCGGCCAGCGTCACCCCACAGCCGAGAAAATAGAGCCAAGTAGGGTGAAACGGCCCGAATGTCATCCACGCCACGATGGCCACGAGGACTGCCACGCCGCCCCACCCGAAGGGAGAGCCGTGCTCGTCCCGGTCGCCGCTCAGCACGGACTCGCGTTCGCCCATCTGCGCCTCCACATCCCGCTACGAGCTACGACTCCCCGGCCGCCGTGCAGGTTGCGGTAGTACCTGGCTCAGGGGCTGGTCATGTGAGCGATGTGATCGGTGGGGCCGACGGGACCGCTACTCCTGGACGAGCATCCAGAGCGGGCAGCAGAACCAGCACCCAAGGGACGCCTGGCGGCGGGTCAGGGCAGTGCCGGGCCGCCTGCCGGCTCGCCGCCGCCGAAGGGCGGCTGGTGGCGCTGTTCGACCCATTGGCGGAGCTCCTCGTCGCCCACCCGTTCGATCGCCGTGAGCAGCTCCTGCCGGGCACTGTCGTCGCGGTCGGACTCCGGGAGCAACTGATAGCGGTTGACGGCTCGTCGCAGCACCTCGCGTGACTGTGCCGCGAGTACGTAGCGGGGGCCGTGCCCGAACACCTGTCTGAAGCCGGTGAAGAACAGGGCCCCGCCGGCGATGAGAGCCGTCAGCCAGGCCGGGGCGTTGAGCCCCGCCGCGACCACGGTGGACGAGGAGGTGACGAGGGCGCCCAGTTCGCTGACGCGGTACCACCGGCGGGACGAGTCCCGTACGTCTTCGTAGAAGGCCAGGTTCTCCTGGGCCAGGGCGAGTACGGGATCGGGGGCGTTCAGCCAGGTGCTGGCGTCTGGTGTCCGTCGGCGCATGGCTCCATGGTGTCTGTACACGGCCTCGTACGGAACACGATTCCTGTCGGGCGGCGACTCTTCGGCGACGGGGCGCGGGTCGGCCTTTCGGCCGACCGGAGTGCGCGGGGGCCGGTGAAGGGTGACCGTTCGGCCGAGGTGGGCGGGGGGCTCGGGGCGCGAGAGTCGAGGGACATCGACCCCTCGCCTCAGGAGGCTCACCATGCAGCGCAGGCACCTCGTCAGCATCGGCGTTCCGGTCGCCGTCGTCCTCGTCGGCGGAGGCGTCCTCACCTATGTGATGAGCGGTACGGAGTCCACCACCGGGCTGGACGGGGGCACCACGGCGACGGTGGACGGGCAGAAGGCGCTGCCCGGTGGCATCGTCGCCGGCCGGACCGAGTCGAAGTACCACCCGTTGCCCTGGATCGGCACCGAGGTGAAGGGCGTGGAGTGCCCGGACCTGAAGGCCGTGGCCGGGACGAAGGTGACGTGCACCGGCAAGGGCGACGACGGCGAGGCCCTCTCCATCCCCGTGACCGTGGTCAAGGCCACGGGCTCCTCCGTCACCTGGAAGTTCGAGCGGTGAGCGCGGGCGCGGAGAGGACATCGCAGATCACCATGAGCACCGTTCTGGCCGGGTACGGCCTCACCAAGAAGTACGGCCCCACCAGCGCCCTGGCCGGCGTGGACGTCGAGGTCGCCGAGCGTCAGTCGCTGGCCATCATGGGCCCGTCGGGCTCCGGCAAGTCCACCCTTCTCCACACCCTGGCCGGGATCATCCGCCCCGACGGCGGTCAGGTGCTGCTGCGTGGCGAACGTATTGACGTGCTCGGCGAGAACCGGCTCAGCGCGCTGCGGCGCAAGCGGTTCGGGTTCGTGTTCCAGTTCGGGCAGCTGCTGCCCGAACTGCCCGCCGAGGAGAACGTCGCGCTGCCGCTGATGCTGGAGGGCATACCGCGGCGGAAGGCGGTCGCGCGGGCCCGCCGCTGGTTCGCCCCACTGGGGCTGGCCGGGCTGGAGCAGCGCCGGCCGGGGCAGTTGTCCGGCGGGCAGGCGCAGCGGGTGGCCATCGCACGGGCGCTGGCCGTGGAGCCGGACGTCGTGTTCGCCGACGAGCCCACCGGCGCCCTGGACCAGGCCACCGGCACCGAGGTGATCCGCCTGCTCACCTCCGTCACTCGCGAGCAGGGCGCCTCCCTGGTGATGGTCACCCACGACGCCGACGTCGCCGCCCACTGCGACCGCGTCCTCCACGTTCGCGACGGCCGGATCAGCTCCCACAGTCAGTACACCGTTGCGTGAGCGCGTGAGCGCGTGGCCGCGTGGCTGCGTGACCGCTTGGCCGCCTGATCGCGTGACCGGCTTGACCGCCTGACCGCTTGGCGCCACCGCCTGGCCGCCGGCACCGGTTCCGGTCCTGCGGTGCCGGTGCTGATGCCCGCGGCACCGGTTCGATGCCGCGGTGCCGGTTCCGATGCCGCGGCACCGGTTCGATGCCGCGGTGCTCGCTCCGATCCCGCGGCGACCGTTCCGATGCCGCGGCGCCCGTCCCGGCCTCCTCCGTACTCGCCCCGACCCCCGTCTCCGGAGTTCCCATGCGATCCCCCGTCCTGTCCCTGACCTGGCATCTCGCCAGGTCCTCCGGTCGGCGCGGTCTTCAGGGCCAGGTGCTGGCCGCCGCGGCCGCCGCCGTGAGTGCGCTGGTGCTGCTGGTGCTGCTCGCCGCGTACCTCGGCTCCGGTGCCCGTGCCGACCGCACCGCCTGGCTCAACCCCGGTCCCGACCGGCACGGCACCGCCGTACAGGTCGTGTCCACCACGTTCGTACGGGGCGAACCCGTCACCGTGGTCGACCTCGCCCAGCTCCCCGGCCGCGCGGCCACACCGCCGCCCCCGGGCCTGGACCATTTCCCGAAGCCCGGAGAGGTCTTCCTCTCCCCGGCGCTCTCCGACCTCGTGCACGAGCTGCCCGCCCGGCAGCTCGCCGACCGGTTCCCCAAGACCTCCTCGTACGGGACGGTCGGCGGTGCCGGACTGGCCGCGTCCGAGCAGCGGCTGGCCGTGGTGGGGCGTGCCGCCACCGATCCCGCCGTCTCGTCGTCCGCCGCTGGGCAGGACGTCTTCGACAACGGGCTGGCGGCACGGGCCGTCGTCTCCGGCTTCTCCGGTACCTCCCCGCACGTGTTCACCGCGAACGACCGGACCTCGGCGCTGTCCGCCGTCGGTCTGCTCGTCGTGCCGGTGATGGTGCTGGCCGCGGCCTCCGGGCGGCTGGGGGCGGCCCGGCGGGAGCAGCGGCTGGCCGGATTGCGGCTGGCCGGGGCGACCCCGCGGCAGATCCTCGCGATGACCGGTGCCGAGGCGGCGGCCGTGGGCGCCACCGGAGCGGTCGCCGGAGCGCTCGCCTACTGCGCGCTGCTGCCCGCACTGGCCCGGCTGCCGTTCGGTATCGGCTCGTGGCGGACCGCCGACCTGTGGGTGGGGGTGCCGGTGCTGCTCGCGGTGATCGCGGCAGTGGCCCTGCTCATCGCGCTGAGCGCGGTGACGACGCTGCGGCAGGTGGCTCGTTCACCACTGGGCGTCGCCCAGCAGGCCGACCCGCGCCGCACCCGGCTGATCCGGCTGTTCCTGTTCGTCGGCCTCGTCTTCTACGTGGCCACCACCGCCCGGAGCGGCAGCCTCACGACCTCGAAGCAGCTCGCGCTGGTCGTCCTCTTCTACGCGGCGTTCTGGATCGTCGGGCCCTGGGTGGTCGACCGGCTCGGGCGCCTGCTGGGGCGGTTCGCCCGCCGTCCGGCCACCCTGCTGGCCGCGCGCAGGCTCAGCGACGACCCACGCGGCGCCTGGCGCACCGTCAGCGGCCTGGTGCTGGCGGGCTTCGTCGCCGGGTTCTTCTCCGTGGCCCACCTCAACCTCGACGGCCTGGACTACGAGGGCCAGATCGCGGTGCCCGTCACCGCCGAGGACGGCAAGGGCTCCGTACGCGAGACCGCCGAGCGCGCCCGTGAACTGCTGAAGGACGCCGGGGTGACCGCCACCGTGCACGCCCACACGAGCGAGAAGGACGTCGACTCCCTGCTGTTCGGTACGCCCGGCATCACGGCCCGGGTGAGCGGCGGCCCCGACCGGTTCGACGCCGCCGTCACCGCGCTCACCGGGCTGGGCACCGCCACCCCGCCGTACACCCAGGAGCAGAGCTCCGTGCTCGACGACCTCTACGTCGGCGAACTGCGCGGCACGGGCCTGGCCGCCCTGGCCCTGGGCTTCGTCGTGGCCACCGCCTCCGCCGGGCTCACGGCCGCCGCGAACGTCCTCGACCGGCGCCGTGTCTACAACCGGCTGCGCCTCGCCGGTACGCCGCTGAAGGTGCTGGACCGGGCGCGGGTCCGCGAGACGGTGGTCCCGCTGGTGGTGCTCGCCGGAGGCATGACGGCATCCGGGGTCTACCTCGCGACGAAGCTGAACGAGGCGTTCGACACCACCGTCGACACCGCCGGCGCCCTGCAACTGGCCGTCTGTGTCCTCTTCGGTGCCCTCGTGATGTTCGCGGCGATCGGCGCCAGCCGCCCGCTCCTGCGCAGGGTCACCGCCGATCCGGCCCAGCAGGCGGACTGACGGGACGCCCCCCAACGT
>NZ_VJZE01000253.1 GCF_009377205.1 Streptomyces phyllanthi | reverse complement strand
GGGTGCTGGGGTGCCGGGGTGCCGGGTGGTGGGTCCGAACCCGTCATGGAGCCACGCTCACAGCTCGAGCGTGAACCAGGTGGTCTTTCCCCGCTCGTCCGGGCGAACGCCCCAGTTGTCGGCGAGGGTGTCGACGAGGAGAAGGCCGCGTCCGGATTCCTCGTCCTCGGCGGCCGGCCGCGGCTGGGGCAGGTGGGGACTGAGGTCGCTGATCTCGATGGCGAGGTTGGTGGCGGTGCGGCGCATGTGGAGCACGAGCGGGCCTTCCGCGTGCTGGACGGCGTTGGTGAGCACCTCGGAGACCAGGAGCCGTGCGTCGTCGGCCTTGTGGGCGCAGTCCCAGGCGGTGAGTGTCTCGACGACGAAGGAGCGGCCAGTGGCCACCGCGGAGGCGGTGGCCGCCAGTTCCGTGCGGACGGTGTCCAAGGGGGCGTCGGGGATGCGCGCGAGGAGCAGGGTGACATCGTCGTCGTGGCCCTCGGCGTCGGGCAGCAGGGCGGCGAGTACGCGGTCGGCGGCGTTCTCGAGGCCGCGCGTGCGGGTGAAGGCGTTTTCGAGGGCCGTGGTGAGCTTGTCGATCTGCGTCTCGATGTCGCTGCAGGGAGTCTCGACCAGGCCGTCGGTGTACAGCACGAGGGTGGCGCCGGGCGGGAGGACGGCGCTGGACTGCTGGTAGAAGATGTCGCCGACACCCAGGGGTGCGTTGACGGGCGCGGGAAGTCTGCGGACGCCACCGGGATCGGCGACCAGGGTGGGCAGGTGGCCGGCGGAGCAGACGGCGACGGACCCCGCGTCCGGGGCGATGACGAGATAGCAGCAGGTGACGAGTTGGTCGGGGACGTCGAGGTCGGCGACGACCGCGTCCAGGGCCTGCATCAGCTGGCGGGGCTGCATGCCGGTCTTGGCCAGGGCGTGGGCGGCGGAGCGCAACTGCCCCATGACCGCGGCGGCTTCCAGGCCGCGGCCCATGACGTCACCGATCAGGACACCGACTCGGCCGGCGCCGAGCGGGATCAGGTCGAACCAGTCGCCGCCCACGCCGGCGCCCTGGGTGGCAGGCCGGTAACGGCTGGCGGCGGCCAGGCCGGGGATCGCCGGTGCGGTGCCCATGAGGCTGCGCTGGAGAGTGAGGGCGATGTGCTTCTGCTGCTCGTACAGGGCGGTGAGTTCCGCCTCGGCGCGCTTGCGGTCGCTGACGTCGCGGACGATGGCGCACGCGCCGATGACGGTGCCTTGGGTGTCGCGGGTGGGCCAGAGGGTGACGTCGACGTCGATCCCGGCGCCGGTGCTGGTGAGCCGGAGCGTTTCGAAGTGCTCGATCTTCTCGCCGTGCCGCAGCCGCTCCAGCAGCTGGATTATCTCGTCCTTGCTGTCGGGCGGCGCCAGCATGGACACGTGCTGCCCGATGGCCTCCTCGGCCGAGTAGCCGTACAGCCGCTGCGCGGCGGCGTTCCAGTAGGTGATGCGGCCGTCGAGAGTCTTGGCGAGGATCGCGTCCTGGGACGACTCGACGAAGGCGGCGAGCTCGTTGATACGGGCTTCGGCGGCCTTGCGTTCGCTGACGTCGCGGACGGCGGCGGAGACGAGGAGGCCGTCGGCGGTCTCCAGGGGGCTGAGGCTGATCTCGACGGGGAACTCGCTGCCGTCCTTGCGCAGTCCGTGCAGTTCCAGTCCGGCGCCCATCGGCCGTACTTGTCGGGTGGTGGCGTAGCCGTCGCGGTGCCGGGTGTGGTGGGCGTGGAACCGGCTGGGGATGAGGATCTCGACGGGGCGGCCGAGGAGTTCGTCGCGCTGGTAGCCGAAGAGGGTCTCGGTCTGGGCGTTGACGAGTCTGATGGTTCCGGTGTCGTCCACGATCACCATCGCGTCCGGCGCGGCCTCCAGCAGCCCCCGGAACCTCTCCTCGTCAGTTCCAGGCTCGCTCGTGGTGCAATGCCCGCGCTGTGCCCGCTCGATGGCTCCTGCCGGGTCGGTTGGCACTGGCGTGATCGTATCGCCCATATCGGCCCCAACTGACTGGTGGTTCACAGTGAATCGGGCCATCCCAGCGCGTCCCGGTCACCCTCGCCCTCGCCTGGCGCTTACTGGCTCCGTGTCGCCCGTGTCTGCCCGCTTGCGACCGGGCATCGTCCCCGTCTGACGCGAACGGGAAGGATGTCGTGACCCCGCCGGTCAAATCCCGTCACCGATACTGCGGTTGGTAGCCGGAGGATCCCCGGCTCCGCCACGACCGGCTGCGCTTTCCTGGTGCTGAGCCTTCCTGGTGGTGTCGGGGGTGGTCGCCCTCGTCGGAGTGGCCGTACTCCAGGGCTGCGGCTCGGCGCCCGGGGGCCTGTGGACCGAACCGGGAACGCGCCCGCGTGCGCGGCTCAGAGCGTGAAGGCGGTGAACGCCTCGGTGATCTCCTCGCGGTCCGCGCCCTGTGCCAGGAGTTCGCGGAGCAGGAGGCGCGCCTGGTACGGGCCGAGATCGCCGGCCGGGACGAGGCCACGGCCGATCAGGTCCCTCTCGGATCCCGGATAGCCGTAGGTCCCGGTCAGGACAGGGCCGTTGTCGATACGCGAGGCCAGGAGCACGGGGATCCGCGTGGCGAGCCGTTCGAGGTTCTCGACGAGCCGCCCGGGCACATGGCCGACGCCGAACGCGGCGACGACCAGCCCGTCGCACAGCCCGTCCCACGCCGCGAGCAGCTCGCCGTCGTCGCCGAGGCCGACCGTGTACAGGCCCACGCGTACGTCACGCCCTCGCGGCTGAGTCAGGGGTGCCAAGGGTGTGTGCCGGCGTGGTGGCGCGGTGGTCAGCCGTACGCGGTCCTCGGCGATGCGGCCGACGGGCCCGGCGCCGGGTGACGTGAAAGCGGCGGGACTGGTGGTGTGGGACTTGCGGACATGGCGTGCCGCGTGGATCTCGTCGTTCAGCACGACCAGTACACCAGCGCCGCGGAGTTGCGGCGCGGCCGCGGCGAGGACGGCCGCGTACAGGTTGGCGGGTCCGTCGGGGCCGGCCATGGTGGGGTTGCGCATGGCACCGGTGACGATGACGGGCTGTTCGCGGTCGTGACGAAGATCGAGGACGAACGCTGTCTCCTCGATCGTGTCGGTGCCCTGCGTGATCACGACTCCGTCGACGTCGCCGCCGGTGAGGGCCCTGTCGATCTCCGCGCCGAGCTCCGCGAGGTCGTCGAAGCCGAGCGAGGCACCGGGCACACGGCGGAAGTCGTGCACGCGCAACTCGATGCCGAGTTCTTCCAGGTGGGGGACGGAGGCCAGAAGGTCATGGGCGGAGAGCGCAGGGACCACGCCACCGGTCACCGGATCGGTGGTCATGGCGATGGTGCCGCCGAGAGAGTAGACGGCCACCGTCCTCGTGACACCCATCCTCGACCCCAACTCCCGTCCGCGCGCGGCCTGAACGTCTCTCACCTCTCGGGAACCCCGGTGCAGGCTATCGGGTGCCCTGTATGGGCGCCGGGCAGGTACCCAGGAGGGGATCACCGCCTGGGCACACCGGTGGGCTCCCACGAGCGGGCGCATGCTCACCGTGCTGTACGGCGGCTCCTCGTACGACATCCGCTTCGGGACCGTGGCCGGGTGGCCCCGGGCATTGGAAAGGGGGCGCTGCGGGCCGCTCGTGGCAGGTCCGCAACGCCCCCTGGCAGTCACCTGAGGGGGTGCCTCAGGAGTCCGTCGGCGTGACGCCTCTCGACTAGGAGTTGACCTGCGCGGCCACGGTGTTCGAGAAGGTGGTCAGCCGGGTGTAGATACCGGGGTACTGCGCGTCGGCGCAGCCGTAACCCCAGGAAGTGATACCTGCCAGGACGCCCCCGATCATCAGGGGACCGCCGCTGTCGCCCTGGCAGGTGTCCACGCCGCCGGAGGTGTAGCCGGCGCACACCATCGAGCTCGCGATGTACTCGGAGCCGTAGGAGCTGGAGCTGCCGCAGACCGAGTCGGCCACGATCGGCACGGTCGCGGTGCGCAGCTGGTTGGAGGAGGAGCCGCCCGAGGAGGTGGTGCCCCAGCCGAGGATGCGGGCGGTGGTACCGGCCGCGTACACGCCGGTCTGGCTCGCGGTGACGTACGGCGCCGTGGTGTACGGCATCGACGTGCCCAGCGTGATCACGGCCACGTCGCTGGTCATGTTGGAGCTGTTGTAGTTCGGGTGGATCCAGATCCTGCTGACCGTGGCGACGGTGCCGTTGGTGCCGTTGCGGTAGGTGCGGCCGCCGACGACACGCGTGTTGCCGGTGGTTCTCCCGACCATGCAGTGGGCCGCGGTGATCACCTTCGTGGGCGAGACCAGGGTGCCGCCGCAGAACTGGCTCTGCGAGGCGTTCGTGATCTGCATGACGTACGGGTACGCGCTCGCGGTGGTCGTCGTGCCACCGACGATGGGCTGCGGGGCGGCGACGGCGGCGGGGGCGCTCAGCAGGGCGGCCGTGGCGGCGGCAGCGGTGGCCGCGGCGGCGAGCAGAGTCTTCTTGGCGCGGTTGAACCCGAACAAGTCGGTCTCCATTCGTGGGGGTTGCCGGTGGGGATCGCGCGGGTGGGGGGTGGTGCACCGGGCCGGGAGTTCGGCTCGATGTGCCCATGCGAGCGGCACGCCCTCAAGCTAGAAGTGGCGAGGATCAGCCCCCAATTGGGGAAGCCCCTAGGCGAGTTGGGGAGGGAAAACCCTCGATGACCCCACGAGGGGTTTGAACGTAGGCTGGCCCGAGGGGCCGGCTCCCGTGTCCCGGGTCGTACGTCCCGGACGGAGCGGCCCCTGCGGACAGGCGAGTACGGGCAGGCCCGGGCCGTACGCCCCGGGGCGAGTTCGTCCGCAGGTCTCGGGAAGAGACCAGTTCGTACGTCTCGGCTCGCACGTCTCGGGGAGGTCAGTTCGTACGGTGTCCCGCCGCCAGCCGCACGATGTCCACCCGCGACCGGATACCCAGCTTCCGGTAGACCCGCGTGAGGGTCGCCTCGACCGTCTTGACGCTGATGTACAGCCGCCCGGCGATCTCACGGTTGGTCGCACCCTCCATCACGAGCTCGGCGACCTGACGTTCGGTCGCGGCGAGGACGGCGAGCGCGTCCAGCGTGGCCGGGGCCGGCGCGGGGACGGCGGGCGGCCGTGGCGCCGGGGCGGCCGTCGCCTGCTCGGCCTGTCTGAGCCAGGGCAGCGCGCGGCAGCGGCGGAAGAGCCGGGTCGCCTCGTCGTACGACGCCGGTCCGGGCCGGGACGCGCGCAGCCCGGCCAGGGCGTACGCGGCCCGCGCCTCCTCCAGGCCGTAGCCCAGCTTGGCCAGCCGGTCCTGTACCGACGTCAACTGGCGTACGGCGGCGTCCTGGTCACCCCGCGCGGCGCGCACCAGGGCCTCGGAACGGTCGAGCACGGCGAGCACGCTCTCGCGCCCGAGCCGCAGCGCGCGCTCCCGCGTGGCGTCAATGAAGTCCTGCGCCTCGGCGTACTCGCCGACGCGCACCAGCGCCTCCGCCAGGTCGCCGTGCCAGCGCCCGCGCGCGGGATCGGTGACTCCGAGGCCCTCCTCCAACTCCCGTACGCGGCGCAGGGACTGGACCGTGCCCGGTGCGTTCCCGGCCACCAGCTGGGCGTACCCGAGGGCGCCCAGGGCGCGGGAGAGGTACATCTGGTCGCCGTCCGCCTCGGCGTGCTCCACCGCCTCTCGGGCGAGCGCCAGCGCGCGTTCCACGTCGCCGCCCGAGGCCTCCGCGAGGGAGGTGAGCATGGCCGACCCCACCTCGCCGATACCGCTGTCCCGCGCCAGGCGCAGACTCTCCCGGGCCAGGTCGAGTGCGCGGCCGCAGTGCCCGGAGCGCAGCTCGGTCTCGGCGAGGCTGCGCAGGAAGTGCACCTCGCTCTCGCACATCCCGCGCCGGCGAACCTCACGCAGCAGCGAGGTGATCGTCGACCGGGCCTCGGCGAGCTGGTCGCTCATGATCAGCCAGCGGAAGCGGGTGTAACCGGCGCCGTTGTGATGGCACGCCAGCTGGGGGTCCTGCGGCTCCTTCAGTGCCCGTTTGATGGTCGTGGGCGCGTCAGGGTGACCCATCAGGGTCTCGGCCTGGGCCTGGAAGGACAGCGCCAGGAGCTCGGTGCGCCGGTCGGCGGCCCGCGCGGCCAGCTCCGCCGCGTGCGCGGCCTCCTCGCGGCCCACGGCGAAGTCGCCCTCCACGACCAGTCCCCGCCAGGCCAGCTGGTAGTGGACCAGGCCCAGCAGCCGCGGGTCGTCGCCCGCGTCCGCCAGTGCCTGCGGGTAGAGGGAGTCGACCTCGGTCAGGGCGTGCCCGGCCGATTCGATCACCACCATCCAGGCCCGCACCCGCTCGGCGGGTTCGGTCGCGCGGGCCAGCACCTCGCGGGCGATGTCCCGCGCCAGGTCGTTCTCCCCGGCGGTCAGCGCGTCCTCGGCTGCTTGCAGCCGCCGCTCGTCCGCCCCGGGGACGGCGTCCGCCGGGGTGTGCCGGGCCGCGAGCAGCCCCAGCTCCGCGGCGACCGAGGGGGCGCCCCGGTCCCGGGCCGCCGCCGCGGCCTCACCGAGCTTCGCGGCGACCGCCGGGTCCGTGCCGGTGGTGGCCAGGGCCAGGTGCCGGGCGCGCTCGATGGGGTCGGAGGCCGCCGTGGACAGCGCGACATGGGCGGCGCGCCGCTCCTGGGCGCCCGCCTCGGCGTACAGCGCGGCCGACACGAGGGGGTGCGCGAACCGTACGCCCGGGCCCTCGCGCTCGGGTGCGAGCAGGCCGAGCGCGGCGGCCTGCGCGGTCTCCGCCTCCGCGTTCGCGCGGCCGGCCGCGTGCAGCAGGGCCAGGGTGGGGCGGGCGCCGGCGCTCGCCACGAGCAGGGTGCGGCGGGCCTCCGCGGGGAGCATGTCCAGCCGGTGCAGTACGAGGGCGCGCAGCGAGGTCGGTACGGGCAGTGGCTCGCCGGGGCGCGGCGGGGTCGGGTTCTCGGCCAGGGCGCGGCCGAGCTCCAGGGCGAACAGGGGGTTGCCGCCGCTGGTGCTGTGGATGTCCCGGACGGTCGAGCGGGGCAGGCCGGTATACCCGCGGTGTCCCAGGAGCTCGGCGACCTGCGCCTTGGTGAGCGGGTTGACACGGGCGGCCAGGGTGTCGGGTGGCAACGCGCGTAGATGGCGGTCCTGCTCATGGTTCTGGGGGTCCGTCGCGGTGCGTACCGCGCACAGCATGCGGACCGGCATCTCGCCGAGGCGGCGGGCGGCGAAGCCGAGCAGTTCGGCGCTGGCCGGGTCCAGCCACTGGAGGTCGTCGGCCACGATCAGGACGGGGCCCTTGGCGGCGAGTGCGCGCAGGACCGACAGTACGGCGAGCCGGAGGGCGAGGCCGTCGCGCTGGAGGGTGGACTCGCCGCGGCCGGTGAGCGCGGACTCCAGGGCGTCGCGCTGCGGGGCGGGCAGGCGGTCGGAGACCTCGTCGATGACCAGGCCGAGGAGGTCGGCGAGGGCGAGGAACGGGAGGTGGGATTCGGACTCGGTGGCCGAGCAGCGGAGTACGGTGCGGGCGGAATCTGTGTATTCCGTGGCCAATGTCCGCAGAATGGTGGACTTTCCGATGCCGGCCGGGCCGTGTACGAGCACGCTTCCGCCGCGGGTGAGTTGCTCACGCGCGCCCGTGACCACGTCGTCCCGGCCGATGACCAGGTCGGGGCGCGGTATGCCAGGCTCCTTGAGGTCCCGTTGCACGGTCCACCGCTCCCCTCGTGTGTCGTGTCGGGCCAATATTAGGCAACGAATCTTTGAATTTCGGACCGAGGTCGTGGTGAGGGAAATAACAGGCGGGGAGACAGAGGTCCAGGCAGAAAGTTGATTCTGTGGGATTGTGCATGAATCGGGGCCCGGGTAGGGGCGGCGGGGGCGATCACCCTCCGGGCTACGGCAGGAGGCCGGCCCGGCGGGCCGCCACCACCGCTTCCAGGCGGGTGTGCGCGCCCAGCTTCCGCATCGCCGAACGCAGATAACCCTTCACCGTCTCCGGACGGAGCCCAAGCCGTTCCCCCGTCACCGCGTTCGTCGCCCCCAGCGCCACACAGGCCAGCACATCCACCTCACGAGGCGTCAGCTCGACGTCACAGGACGAACGCTCCGCCGACACCGCCCCGGCCAGCCGCCCGCACGCCTCCAGCAACTCCGTCCGCAGCTGCGGATCCGCGATCCTCGGCGCCAGCGCCCGCAACGCCCCGTGCGCCTCCCGGATCTCCTCCCACGCGGCCCCCGACGCCCCCGGCTCCCGCGCCGCGGCCAGCAGACTCCGCGCCTCCTCCCGCACGACCAGCGCCTGCTCCACGTCCCGCGCCGCGTCCACCACCGCCGTCAGCGTCCGGTCACCCAGCGGCTGGGCCGTCCGCAGCGCGCCGTACAGCACACCGCGCACCCGGCGCCGTACGACGACGGGCACGGCCACCACGGACCGGATGCCCTCCGCTGCGACGGCCGCGTCGTACTCGTGGCTGATCTGGCGCGACACCGAGTAGTCCGTCACCGCGCAGGGCCGCGCGAGCGCCACCGCCTTGCCCCCGAGGCCGTTGCCGGACGAGACGGCGAGGGCCTGGAGCGCGTTCGTCCGATGGCCGTTGAGTTCGCTGATGCGCAGGTGCCGGTGCTCGGTCTCGAGCAGGCCGCCGAACGCCATCGGTAACCCCGTCGTGTGCCGCAGCCGTATCAGCGCACCACGCATCTCCGCCGCCCCGGCCGTGTCTGCCGTCACCCGCTCGTCCCTTCGCCGCGGTCCATCCCCCCATTGGGGGGTGGTGAGACCCGCATCACGCATTACACGATGTCAGAGGACCGTTGGGCAATGAACCGTCCGGCACTGAGCTGACCGGCGGCGAGGAGGAGACATGGCGGCGACGACGGGCGCCACGGACGAGTTCCGGGCGGCTCGGGATTTCCTGCTGGCGCACCGCGAGGACTATGCCACGGCCTACCGCGATTTCACGTGGCCCCGGCCCGAGTACTTCAACTGGGCCCTCGACTGGTTCGACGTGATCGCACGCGGAAACGACCGCACCGCCCTGCACATCGTCGAGGAGGACGGTTCCGAGGTCCGCGTCTCCTTCGCCGGGATGTCCGAACGCTCCGCCCGCGTCGCCAACTGGCTGCGCTCCCAGGGGGTACGCCCGGACCAGCGGGTCCTCGTCATGCTCGGCAACCAGGTGGAGCTGTGGGAGACGGCTCTCGCCGCGATGAAGCTCGGCGCCGTCGTCATCCCCGCCACACCGCTGCTCGGTACGGCCGACCTGCGCGACCGCGTGGAGCGCGGGCGGGTGCGACATGTCATCGTCCGCGCCGAGGACACCGGCAAGTTCGACGAGGTACCCGGCCGCTACACCCGGATCGCGGTCGGCGGCGCACCGGAAGCGGACGGCTGGCGCGCGTACGAGGAGGCGTACGACGCGTCGCCCGACTTCACGCCCCTCACGCCCACCAACGCCAGTGACCCCCTCATGCTCTACTTCACCTCGGGCACCACCGCCCGCCCGAAGCTGGTGGAGCACACCCATGTGTCGTACCCCGTCGGCCATCTGGCGACCATGTACTGGATCGGCCTGCGGCCCGGCGACGTCCACCTCAACATCTCCTCACCCGGCTGGGCCAAGCACGCCTGGTCCAACCTGTTCGCCCCGTGGAACGCGGAGGCGACCGTCTTCCTCCACAACTACACGCGCTTCGACGCCGGCCGGCTGATGGCGGAGATGGACCGCGCGGGCGTCACCACCTTCTGTGCCCCGCCCACCGTGTGGCGCATGCTCATCCAGGCCGACCTCACCGCGCTGCGCACGCCCCCGCGCGAGGCCCTGGCCGCAGGCGAACCGCTCAATCCCGAGGTCATCGAGCAGGTGCGCCGCGCCTGGGGCGTGACCATCCGGGACGGCTTCGGGCAGACGGAGACGGCGGTGCAGGTCTCCAACAGCCCCGGCCAGGAGCTGAGGATCGGCTCGATGGGCCGCCCCAGCCCGGGCTTCAAGGTCGTGCTCCTCGATCCCGTGTCGGGGGCGCCGGGCGCCGACGAGGGCGAGATCGCGCTCGACCTGTACGGCAGGCCCGTCGGTGTGATGGCCGGCTACCACGGCGACCCTGACCGTACGGCCGAGGCGATGGCCGGCGGCTACTACCGCACCGGCGACATCGGCAGCCGGGACGCGGACGGCTACATCACCTACGTGGGCCGCGCCGACGACGTGTTCAAGTCCTCCGACTACAAGATCTCGCCGTTCGAGCTGGAGAGCGCGCTGCTGGAGCACGACGCCGTCGCCGAGGCGGCCGTGGTGCCCGCGCCCGACGAGGTGCGGCTCGCCGTGCCGAAGGCGTATGTCGTGCTGGCCGAGGACTGGGAGCCGGGCCCGGACACGGCCAAGGTCCTCTTCGAGCACTCGCGCGAGGTCCTCGCCCCCTACAAGCGTGTGCGCCGGCTGGAGTTCGCGCCGCTCCCGAAGACCGTCTCGGGCAAGATCCGCCGTATCGAGCTGCGCGAGGCCACGGCCGCGGGCTCGGACGCCGAGTACCGCGAGGAGGACTTCCGATGAGCGGCAACGAGGGCGACGACTCCTCGACGGCAGCACCGAGTTACACGCACGGTACGAGCACGACACCCCTCCTCGGCGACACCGTCGGCGCCAACCTGGACCGCGCGGTCGCCGCCTACCCCGACCGGGACGCGCTCGTCGACGTACCGTCCGGACGACGCTGGACGTACGCCGAGTTCGGCGCCGCGGTCGACGAGGTGGCGCGCGGGCTGCTCGCGAAGGGGGTGCGGAAGGGGGACCGGGTCGGTATCTGGGCGGTCAACTGCCCCGAGTGGGTGCTCGTCCAGTACGCCACCGCGCGCATCGGCGCGATCATGGTGAACATCAACCCCGCCTACCGCGCCCACGAGTTGGAGTACGTGCTGGGGCAGGCCGGGATCTCCCTGCTCGTCGCCTCGCTCGCGCACAAGGGCAGTGACTACCGGTCGCTGGTCGGCCAGGTCGCCGGGAAGTGCCCGCGGTTGCGCGAGACGGTCTACATCGGCGATCCGTCCTGGGACGAGCTGACGGCGGGCGCGACAGCGGTCCCGCGCAAGCAACTCGCCGCCGCGGCAGCCGAGTTGAGCTGCGACGACCCCATCAACATCCAGTACACCTCGGGCACCACCGGCTTCCCCAAGGGGGCCACGCTCTCCCACCACAACATCCTCAACAACGGCTACTGGGTGGGCCGTACGATCGGCTACACCGAGCACGACCGGGTGTGCCTGCCCGTGCCCTTCTACCACTGCTTCGGCATGGTCATGGGCAACCTCGGCGCCACCTCGCACGGCGCGTGCATCGTCATCCCGGCTCCCTCCTTCGACCCGGCGGCGACACTGAGGGCGGTGCAGCGGGAGCGGTGCACCTCGCTGTACGGCGTCCCGACGATGTTCATCGCGGAGCTGAACCACCCCGACTTCGCGACGTACGACCTGTCCTCGCTGCGCACCGGCATCATGGCGGGCTCACCCTGCCCGGTGGAGGTCATGAAGCGGGTGGTCACCGAGATGCACATGGGGCAGGTCTCCATCTGCTACGGCATGACCGAGACCTCGCCCGTCTCGCTCCAGACACGCATGGACGACGACCTGGAGCACCGCACCGGCACCGTCGGCCGGGTCCTCCCGCACATCGAGGTCAAGGTCGTCGACCCGGTGAGCGGCCTGACCCGGCCGCGCGGCACGGCGGGCGAGCTGTGCACCCGCGGCTACAGCGTGATGCTCGGCTACTGGAACGAGCCGGAGAAGACCGCCGAGGCCGTCGACCCCGGCCGCTGGATGCACACCGGGGACCTCGCCATGATGCGCCAGGACGGATACGTCGAGATCGTCGGCCGTATCAAGGACATGATCATCCGTGGCGGCGAGAACATCTACCCGCGCGAGATCGAGGAGTTCCTCCACGCCCACCCCAAGATCGCCGACGTCCAGGTGGTGGGCGTACCGCATGAGCGAAACGGCGAGGAGGTCCTCGCCTGCGTCATCCCACGCGACCCGGCGGACCCCCTGACCCTGGAGGAACTCCAGGCCTACTGCGACGGCCGACTGGCCCACTTCAAGATCCCGAGCCGGTTGCGGATCCTCGACACCTTCCCGATGACGGTGTCGGGGAAGGTACGGAAGGTCGAGCTGCGCGAGAGGTACGCGGACCCGGCGGGCTAGACGGCTGGGGCCAGGGCTGGGGCTGGGGCTCCAGGTCCTGGGCTGCCCCAGGGGTGTCCTCGGGGAACGCGGTCGGACGCGGCTCCAGGCGGAGCTTGTGCCGGCATGAGGCGATCTGTTCGGCCGCCCAGCTCCGCAGAGCCCCGGTGTCATCGACCAGGTCGCGCAGCCGCAGCGTGGCTCGGTGGGCATCGACCATCCAGGGGATGTCCTCGGCGGCCAGTTGCCGCGCGGCCCGGGTGAGCCGGTCCCGAGCCGTTGGCACGTCGCCGGTGAGTCCTGCGGTGATGCCGGCGTGGTGGTCGTCCCAGGGGTGTCCGCGCCGAGCGGGAGTGGCAGTCAGGTGCCGGGCGGCGTTCCGCAGGCTGCTGAACCGTTCGCGGTACTCGGTGACGCGGTCCGCGGCCAGCCGTGCGAGGTCCATCGCGAGAGGCTGGAACTGAGCCTCGCTCCGGAACGGCTCGTGACCGGCCTCGCGGCCGCCGGTGTGGAACGCCACGTGGTCGGTGTTGTCCCAGAGCCACATGGCGCCGACGTTGAGGTAGGAGCCCTGGCTCCAGCTCGACGGCTGGAACTCGACCACACCGAGCCACCATCCGTGGTCGTCGACCCACGTCCGTGAACGGCCGAGCCGGCGCAGCCCGAGCGGCCGGAGAACCTCACGGGCAGCGTCCGTGACCAGTCGTGACGCGGGAGAGACAGCAGCCATGCCGAGCATTGTGGGCCACGAGTGTGGTGACATCGTCGCGGGTCCCGCAACGCGTCATGCCCGTGTGCGGGCGCGCGTCGCGATCAGTTCGTGTGCCGGGTCGTTCACCGGCCGCGGTGTGCCCATGAGGTCCAGGACGAAGAGGGCGACGGCCAGTTCGTCGGCGCGCTCGCGGGCTTCGGGGCCGTACTCGGCGAGGGAGAAGTAGACACCGCCGGCCGACTCCGTCATGGCCGTCAGCCACAGGCACTCCACGTCGCGCGGTGAGGCGGGGCGGACCGTCGGGTCCACCAGGGCCAGGACGCCCCGCCCGGCGAGTCCTATCCCGGAAGGTGGCCGCTGGTCAGCCCGGCATGAAGATTTTGTTCGTGGTGCCGTCGCCCCACTGGACGTTCGCGCCCTTGATGTTGGTGCCGCGCTTGTTGACGTTCTTCCGCGCGGGCGTCCAGTTCAGGGCCGGGTCGCTGAGCGAGGGG
>NZ_VJZE01000252.1 GCF_009377205.1 Streptomyces phyllanthi | reverse complement strand
GGCGGGGTCCGTACCCGCCGGACGGCGGGGCCGGACCGGACACTCGCCGGATACTCCGCGCCCGGGCCGCTCACCAGCCTCGAAACATGACCCAGAACGCAGACGACACAACCCTCGCGGTGCCCACGACCACTCCACCCGAAGCCGGCCGGAACGTGCGGGACGAGGCTCCGCGGGGCGGACGATCCTCGACGGCCCGCCTGATCGGTGTGGACCTCGCCCGCGGGCTCGCCGTCTTCGGCATGTACGCGGCCCATGTCGGCCCCGACCCCTCCGAAGGCGGAACGACCGGCTTCCTCATGGAGCTGGCGCACGGCCGGGCTTCCGCGCTCTTCGCCTTCCTGGCCGGTTTCTCGATCATCCTGATCACCGGACGCCGGGCCCCCAAGACGGGCCGGGCGGGCCGTCAGGCGGTCGCCAAGGTGGTGATCCGGGCGCTCGTCCTGCTGGTCGTGGGCACCGCGCTCACCCTGACCGGAACACCGGTCGAGGTGATCCTCGCCTTCTACGGCCTCTACTTCCTGCTCGTCCTCCCGCTGTACCGGCTCGGCGCCCGCCCGTTGGCCGTCATCGCCGCGGCCGGCGCACTGCTCCTGCCGCAGGCCCTGTACGTCATCCAGGACGCCCTGAACGCCGGTGAGAGCGACCCGGGCGGCATCTGGACCTGGCCCGCGGACGCCGACGGCATCGTCTCGCTGCTGTTCACCGGCAGCTACCCCGCCCTCACCTGGATCCCCTTCGTCATCGCCGGCATGGCCGTGGCCCGCCTCGACCTGGCCGCCACCGCCGTACGCCTGCGTCTGGCGATCACGGGCGTCGCGCTGGCCGCGCTCGGGTACGGCGGCTCCTGGCTGGCCCTGCACCTGGTCCCCGGCGCCCTGCCGGCGATCAGCGCGTCCGGCTGGGGCGAAGGCGGATCGGCCGCGTCGGCCTGGTGGTCCGACACCTGGGGCTACCCCGACGGCAGCACCCCGGCGGCGCTTCTGGTGGCCTCTCCGCACAGCGAGACCACGCTCTCGATCGTCGCCAACACCGGTGTGGCGATCGCGGTCCTGGCCGCATGCCTCGCCGCCGTCGACGCCCTCCCACGCTTTCACCGCCTCGTCCGCCCGGTCATCGCCGTCGGTTCGATGTCCCTGACCGCGTACGTCCTCCACGTCGCCGGCATCCAGCTCCTCGGTATCGAGGAACTCCCCGGTTCCCCGCCGCACGTGCTGCTCGGCTTCCTCGTGGCCGTGACCGTGTTCGCGACGCTCTGGTCCCGCCGCTTCCGCCGCGGACCCCTGGAGTGGCTGCTCGGCAAGGCCACCAGGCCCGCAGAACTGGTCCGCTGAGGAACCGCCCGGCCCGCCGGGAGAACGCGGGCCGGGCAGTGGTGTCGCAGGTCAGCAGATGCGCGGCAGTTGCTCGCCCAGCGGCAGGTCCACGACCCGGGTGCCCCCGAGGCCGGTCCGGGCGACGACCATGCCGGGGTGCTCGGCCACACAGGTGCCGATGACGGCGGCACCGGCGCCCTGCGGGTGGGCGCGCATCGCCGCGAGGACGGCGTCGGCGTGCTCGGGCGGTACGAAGGCCACCAGGCGCCCCTCGTTGGCCACGTACAGCGGGTCGAGCCCTAGGAAGCCGCAGGCGGCGGCCACCGAGTCCGGCACGGGCACGGCGCTCTCGGTGAGGACGACACCGGTACCGGAGGCGGCGGCGATCTCGCACAGCGAGGTGGCGAGCCCGCCCCGCGTCGGATCCCGCAGCACGTGCACGTCCTTCGTGACCTCCAGCATCGCGGCCACCAGTCCGCCCAGCGGCGCGGTGTCACTGACCACGTCGGAGCCGAACTCCAGCCCCTCGCGCACGCTCAGCACCGCCACTCCGTGCGCCCCGACCGGCCCGCTGACGATCACCACGTCACCCGGCGCCGCCCGCTGCGGACGGATGTCGACGCCCTGCGGGATCAGCCCGATACCGGACGTGTTGACGTACACCCCGTCACCGTGGCCCGCCTCGACGACCTTGGTGTCACCGGTCGCCACCGTCACCCCGGCGGCGCAGGCGGCCGCCCCCACGGCCCGGGCGACCCGGCCCACCACGTCCAGTCCGACGCCCTCCTCCAGGATGAAGGCCGTCGACAGGTACGCCGCCCGCGCGCCGCTCATTGCCAGGTCGTTGACCGTGCCGTTGACCGCCAGGTCGCCGATGCTGCCACCGGGGAAGAACAGCGGCCGTACGACATAGGAGTCAGTGGAGAACGCCAGCCGGGCGCCGCCCAGTTCGACGGCCGCGGAGTCGGTGAGCGCCGCAAGGGTCTCGTTTCCGTACGCGGCGGCGAAGAGATGCTCCGTCAGCTCGCCGGAGAGCGCCCCGCCGCCACCGTGGCCCATCACGATCACCGGGTGGTCGCGCAGGGGCACGGGGCAGGACCAGTTCGCGGGATCGACGGTCGTCCCGGTCGCGTCCGTGTCAGCCAACGGGGGCCACCTCCAGCCGCCGGTACAGGTAGTACGCCGCACAGGCACCCTCGCTGGAGACCATCGTGGCGCCCAGCGGAGTGCGCGGGGTGCAGGCCGTGCCGAAGGACGGGCACTCGTGGGGCTTGATCAGTCCCTGGAGCACCTCACCGCTGCGGCAGTCGGCGGACTCGGCGGTCCGTACGTCGCCGACGTCGAAGCGGTACTCGGCGTCGTACGCGCGGAACGCGTCGGACAGCCGCCAGCCGCTGTCCGGGATGGTGCCGATGCCGCGCCAGGCCCGGTCGGTGACCTCGAAGACCTCCTCGATCATGCGGAGCGCCGCCGGGTTGCCCGCCTCGCGCACCGCGCGCGGGTAGGCGTTCTCCACCCGGTGCTCCCCGCGCTCCAGCTGACGGACCGTACGGCGCACGCCCTCCAGGATGTCCAGCGGTTCGAAGCCGGTCACCACGATCGGCACCCGGTGGCGCTCGGCCAGCTCCGGGTATTCCGCGGTGCCCATCACGCTGCACACGTGGCCGGCCGCCAGGAAGGCCTGCACCCGGCACTCGGGAGCACGCATGATCGCCTCGACGGCGGGCGGCACGCGCACGTGCGAGACCAGCAGGCTGAAGTTCCCGATGCCCAGGCGGCGGGCCTCGTGGACGGTCATCGCGTTGGCCGGGGCCGTGGTCTCGAAGCCGATCCCGAAGAACACGACCTCCTTGTCCGGTTCGCGCCGGGCGATCTCCAGGGCGTCGAGCGGCGAGTACACCACCCGGACGTCGCCGCCCTCGCCCTTGACGCGGAACAGGTCACGGTCGGTGCCGGGCACGCGCAGCATGTCGCCGAAGGAACAGAAGACGACATTGCGGCGGGACGCGATCGCCAGCGCCTTGTCGATCATCTCCAGCGGTGTCACACACACCGGGCAGCCGGGCCCGTGGATCAACTCGACCTCCTCCGGCAGGAGTTGGTCGATTCCGTGGCGGATGATCGAGTGGGTCTGCCCGCCGCAGACCTCCATCATCGCCCAGGGGCGCGTGACGGTGGCGCGGATCTCGTCCAGCAGCCGACGGGCCAGCTCGGGGTCGTGGAACTCCTCGATGTACCTCATCGCACGCCCTCCTGCTCCGTGGCCTGTTCAGGGACCGCCCCCTCCACCTCGGCGCGCGCCCACGCGTCGCCGAACTCCTCCTCCAGCAGGCCGAGTTGCTCGAACAGCTCCAGTGAGGCGCGGGCCGACTCCTCGTCCAGCCGCTGGAGCGCGAAACCGACGTGGACGATGACGTACTCGCCCACCTCGGCGTCCGGGACGTAGGCCAGGCACACGTCCTTGACCACGCCTCCGAAGTCGACCCGCGCCATGCGCGTGCCGTCCCGGTCCTCGATCCCGACCACACGGCCGGGCACTGCCAGGCACATCAGCGTCCTCCTTGTCGTTGCCGTCGTTGCCGTCGATGCCGTCGATCCCCGTGCGCCGCCACGACCAGCTGGCCGAGTGCGAGACCGCCGTCGCCCGGGGGCACCCGCCGGTGGCGGAGCACCGTGAAGCCGTCCGCCGCCAGCAGCGCGGCGCATTCGGCGTCGAGCAGCGTGTTGGCGAACACCCCGCCCGACAGCGCGGCCACCACCACACCCGTCTCCCGGCGGGCGGACCGGCAGACCGCCGCCACGGCCGCCGCGACCGCGCGGTGGAAGCGGGCGGCGATCACCGGCACCGGTACGCCGCTCCGCAGGTCGGCCACGACCGCGGCCAGTACCGGTCCGGGATCCAGGCCACCGGCGAAGGCATACGCCCCGGTCCGCTCCGGCCAGGCGAGAACCGCGGACGCCTCCAGCTCGATCGCGGCCTGCGCCTCGTAGCGGGCCCGGTGGCAGATCCCGGTCAGGGAGGAGACCGCGTCGAAGAGCCGGCCCATGGAGGACGTCGCCACACAGGCCGTGCCGCGCTCCAGCTGCCGTTGAAGCAGACGCAGTTCGTCGGGCGCGCAGGCGGCGACACAGGGCAGGTCCGGATCCCAGGGCAGCCCCGCCGCACGCAGCCGGGCCAGCGCCATACGGCACGGGTTGGCCACGCCCGCGTCACCGCCGGGCAGGTGCGCGTACGGCAGCCGGGCGAAGCGGCGGTAGCCGTCGTAGCCGGCGATCAGTACCTCGCCGCCCCAGACCGCCCCGTCGTCGCCGTATCCCGTGCCGTCGAAGGCGACGCCGATGACGCGCGTACCGCCGTCGACGCCGTGCTCGGCCATCACGGACGCGATATGGGCGTGGTGATGCTGCACCGGGCACACCGGGAGACCGCCGGCTGCCGCGGCGCGCCGCGCCCAGCGGGCCGAGTGGTACCCGGGGTGCCGGTCGGCCGCCAGCAGCACGTGGTCGATCCCGGTCAGCGCGCGCAGCCGCCCCACGGCCCGCTCGAAGGCCCGTACGGTGGCCAGGTCGCCCATGTCGCCGATGTGCGGCGAGAACCAGGCGCTGCCCTCCGCCCCGAGGCACAGGGCGTTCTTGAGGTCACCGCCCACGGCGAGGGCCGGGACGACGGGTACGGGCAGCGGGACCGGCTCCGGGACATGGCCGCGCGACCGGCGCAGGACGACCTCGCCGCCCCCGTCCGCGCGGACGCGCACCACGGAGTCGTCGCAGGGCGCCTCGATGACCCGGTCGTGCCACAGCCAGGCGTCGGCGATCCCGGTGAGCCGCTCCAGCGCCTCGGCGTCGTCGGTGACGATCGGCTCCCCGGAACGGTTGCCGCTCGTCATCACCAGGACGTCAGGGCCCGGAGGATCGCCCGGCAGCCCGAACAGCAGCCGGTGCAGCGGGGTGTACGGGAGCATCACCCCGACATCCGGGCTCCCCGGACACACCTCCTCCGCCAACCCGGGGGTCCCCGCCTCACGGCGCAGCAGCACGATCGGCCGCCGGCGGCCCGTCAGCAGCGCCGCCTCCTCGGGGCTCACCCGGGCCAGCCGCTCGGCCACCGCGAGGTCGGCGCACATGACGGCGAACGGTTTGCCGCCGCGCTCCTTGCGCTCGCGCAGGGCGGTGACCGCCCGTTCGTCGCCGGCGTCGCACGCCAGGTGGTAGCCGCCCAGCCCCTTGACGGCCAGCACGGCTCCCCGCGCCAGCAGCCGCCGTGCCTCCGCGAGAGCCTGCCCGCCCTGGTACGGACGGCCGCCGGGAACGGTGAGCCGCAGCACGGGCCCGCAGTCGTGGCACGCCACCGGCTGGGCGTGGAAGCGGCGGTCGGCCGGGTCCGCGTACTCGGTGGCGCACTGAGGGCACAGGGGGAACGCCGCCATCGTGGTCGTCGCCCGGTCGTAGGGCAGACCGGTGGAGATGGTGAAGCGGGGGCCGCAGTGCGTGCACGTGATGAACGGGTGCCGATGACGGCGGTCCGCCGGGTCGGCCAGCTCCCGCAGACAGTCCTCGCAGGTCGCGGTGTCCGGCGGAATGAGCGTCCCGCCCGCGCCACTGTCCTTCGACGCGTCGATGGCGAAACCGGTCGCGCCGAGGGCGGGGACGGTCTCGTACGCCACCTCCCGCACGTCCGCCAGGGGTGGCGGCCTCTCGGTCAGGGCCCGGCAGAACTCCGCCACCGACTCCGGGGCGCCCTCCACCTCGGCGACCACGCCCTCGGAGCCGTTGCGTACATGGCCCGCGAGACCCAGCTCCGCCGCCAGCCGGTGCACGAAGGGCCGGAACCCCACGCCCTGCACGGTCCCGCGCACGGTCACCCGCCGCCGTACCGCCGAGCCGCGGGCCGTCGTCGCGGAGGTCACGCGGTGGTGGGCCGGGGCGCGCGCCCGTGACCGTGGTCGTGGTCGTGTTCGTGGTGACGGTCCTGAGCGGGGCCGTGGTCGTGGCCGTGCGCGCGCAGGTGCTTCGCCGCCAGCAGCGGGGCGTGCGGCGCCACTCCGCCCGCGACGGCGAGGACGCGGTCGAGCAGGGTGTCGACACCCTGGCCGGTGCGGGCCGAGGTGCGCAGGATCTCCACTCCGGGATTGACGCGCTCCACGGCCGTGGTGAAGGCCGCGTCGTCGAAGCCGACGGCATCGGCGATATCCGTCTTCGTCAGCACCACGAGATGGGCCGCGCCGAACGCGGTCGGGTACTTCAGCGGCTTGTCCTCGCCCTCCGTCACCGACATCAGCGTCACGCGCAGCGTCTCGCCCAGGTCGTAGGAGGCGGGGCAGACGAGGTTCCCGACGTTCTCCACGAACAGCAGGCGCGTCGGGTCCGGCAGCCAGTCGTCGATCAGCGCGCGTACCTGCGCCGACTCGAGGTGGCACAGTCCGCCGGTCAGCACCTGCCTCACCGGCGCTCCCGAGCGGGCCAGACGGCGGGCGTCGTTCTCCGTCGCCAGGTCCGCGGTGAGGGCGGCGACGGTCTGGCCGCGCTCGCGCGCACGGCGCAGCACCAGCTCCAGCAGCGCCGTCTTGCCGCTGCCGGGGCTGGAGAGCAGATTGACGGCGGTCACCCGCCGCCTGGCCAGTTCGGCGCGGAGTTCCGCCGCCAGACCGTCGTTCTTGGCCAGCACGGCCGTCCGTACGTCGACGCTGCGGCACATCACGGGCTCCCTGCCATTCGTACCTCCGCCAGTTCCAGTTCCCGCCCGGTCAGCAGCTCGGCCGCCGCGGTGTCGCAGTGCGGGCACCACAGCGCCGGTGGCGAGCCGACCGCGAAGCGGGCGTCGCAGCCGCCGCAGCGGGCACGGGCCGGTACCTCTTCGATGACCAGCTCCGCGCCGTCCAGTGCGGTGCCTTCGGCGACCAGCGAGAACGAGAAGCGCAGCGCGTCCGGGACCACACCCGCCAGCTCCCCGATCCGCAGCGTCACACCCGCCACCGCGTCCGCCCCGTGTTCGCGGGCGACGTCCTCGGCGCTCTCCACGACAGCGGCGGCGATCGACAGCTCGTGCATGGTCCGCCACGCTAGGCACGGCCCGGGCCCCCGCCCGGCACGCGCCAGCGGACGGAGTGGGGTTTTCCCCCGGCCGGCCCAAACGCACCAGCCCCGGGGGCGTGCCTCCGGTGCCGTGCGGCGACGGCCGGGGAGCATCGCCGCGTGATGCGGATTCTGCTTCTCGCCAGCGCGTTCAACAGCCTCACCCAGCGGGTCTTCGCGGAACTGCGCGACCTCCGGCACACGGTCTCCGTGGAGCTGGCGCTCGGCGACGACCAGCGGCTCACCTCAACGGTCCGCCGCCACGCCCCCGAACTCGTGCTCGCCCCCATGCTGACGACCGCCGTCCCGGAAGAGATCTGGTCGGCGTACCCCTGCCTGATCGTCCACCCGGGACCGCCCGGCGACCGGGGCCCGTCCTCCCTCGACCGGGCGGTGCAGCAAGGCGTCGAACGGTGGGGAGTGACCGTCCTGCAGGCCGTGGCCGAGATGGACGCCGGACCGGTCTGGGCGTCCGCGGACTTCGCCGTGCCCCCGGACATCGGCAAGAGCGACCTGTACCGGGGGGAACTGGCCGACGCCGCCCTGCGTGCGGTGCTGCTCGCCGTCGACCGCTTCGCCTCGGGCTCGTACGCCCCGGTCATGCCGTCCGCCCACACCTGGCAGCCGTATCTGCGTCAGGAGGAACGCCGCATCGACTGGGCGCACGACACCACCGCGACCGTCCTGCGCAAACTCCGCGCCGCCGACTCCCGGCCCGGCGTGCTGGACTCCTTCCTGGGCGGCGAGTGGTACCTCCACGGCGGCCACCCCGAGCCCCACCTCACCGGCACACCGGGCGAGTTCCTGGCCACACGGCACGGCGCGATCTGCCGCGCGACGGTGGACGGCGCGGTATGGATCCCGGAGCTGCGCCCGCGCCGCAGACCGGGCGGCCCGGCAACGATCAAGCTCCCGGCGGCTCAGGCGCTCCCGGAGGGGCGTGGTCGACCGTCCACGACCGGCAGCCGACACCCGACGGGCGGAAGCTACGCGGACATCACCTACGAGGAACAAGGAACCGTGGGCTTCCTGCGTTTCCGCTTCCCCGGCGGCGCCATGAACACCGACCAGTGCCGCCGCCTCCTCGCCGCCTACCGGCACGCCCGCACCCGCCCGGTCGACCTCGTCGTGCTCGGCGGAAGAAGGGACTTCTTCTCCAACGGCATCCATCTGAACGTCATCGAGGCAGCCCCCGACCCCGCCGCCGAGTCACTGGCCAACATCGAGGCCATCGACGACCTGGTGGAGGAGATCCTCACCACCACCGACCGGCTCGTGGTCGCGGCGCTGCCCGGCAACGCGGCCGCGGGCGGCGCGATGCTGGCCCTCGCGGCGGACGAGGTGTGGTGCCGCGGCGGTGCCGTCCTCAACCCGCACTACCGGCTGATGGGCTTGTACGGCTCGGAGTACTGGACCTACACCCTGCCGCGCCGGGTCGGCCCGGCGGTCGCCGCGCGGCTCACCGAGGAGGCGTTGCCGCTCACCGCCACGGCCGCCCGGGCGCTCGGGCTGGTGGACCGTGTCGTCGAGTGCGCCCCGGGCGAGTTCGAGGGGGAGGTCGCCCGGATGGCCGCACAGCTGGCCCGTTCCGCGGGGCTTCCCGCCCGGCTGGGCGTGAAGAAGGCCGCTCGGGAGCGCGACGAGACCGTACATCCCCTCAGCGCCCATCGCGCGGCCGAACTGCGGCGCATGCGGGCCGTCTTCGACGACCCGGCCGCTCCGTACCACGCGCTGCGCTCCGCCTTCGTACGCAAACGACGGCCGCACGCGACACCGGACCACCTCCGAGCCGAGACGCCCGACCACCTCCGAACCGAACCCGGTCACCTCCGAACCGAGCCCGACCACCTCCGAATGGATTGCCCGAATGGTGAGTGATTGACCGGCATGTCAGCCTGCTGCGGGGGACGCCGCGCCAGGAAGGGATCCCATGAGCACCGACACCCAGGCCCCCGCGGCCGTGGAAGAGGTTCACATCCTGTGGACCTCCGAGGGCATGAGCTGTGACGGCGACACCATCTCGGTCACGGCGGCCTCGCTGCCCAGTCTCGAGGACGTGGTCCTCGGAGCCATTCCGGGACTGCCGAAGGTGGTCCTGCACAACAAGGTGCTCGCCTACGAGACCGGTGACGACTTCACCCGGGCCTTCCACCAGGCCGCGAACGGCGAACTCGGTGCCCCGTACGTCCTCGTCGTGGAGGGCTCGATCCCCAACGAGCGCATCAACGGCGACGGTTACTGGACCTCGATGGGCAACGACCCCCGTACGGGCGAGCCCATCACCTTCAATACCTGGATCGACCGGCTCGCCCCCGGCGCCTTCGCCGTCGTCGCGATCGGCACCTGTGCCACGTACGGCGGTATCCATGCCATGGCGGGCAACCCCACGGGCTGCATGGGCCTGGCCGACTACCTGGGCCGTGACTTCCGCTCGGCCGGCGGAATGCCGATCATCAACGTGCCCGGCTGCCCCGTCCAGCCCGACAACTTCATGGAGACCGTGACCTGGCTCCTCTACCAGGCCGCCGGGTCGGCTCCGCCCCTCCCGCTCGACGAGCAGCTGCGCCCCACCTGGCTGTTCGGCAAGACCGTGCACGAGGGCTGCGACCGCGCCGCGTACTACGAGCAGGGTGACTTCGCCAAGGACTACAACTCGCCCAAGTGCCAGGTGAAGATCGGCTGTTGGGGCCCGGTGGTCAACTGCAACGTCACCAAGCGCGGCTGGATGGACGGCCTCGGCGGCTGCCCCAACGTCGGCGGCATCTGCATCGGCTGCACCATGCCCGGCTTCCCCGACAAGTTCATGCCGTTCATGGACGAGCCGCCCGGCGCCAGCATCTCCTCCGGTCTCGTCGCGTCCACCTACGGGCCGATGGTGCGCAGGCTGCGCGCCATCACCAACCGCTCGGTCAACACGGAGCCCAGGTGGCGCCACAACCGCACCGAGCTCACCTCCGGCTTCGCGCCGCGCTGGCCCGGCAAGTGACCCCCGAAACCACCGCGTTCCCCCTGTGCGAAAGGAATCCGTCCAGTGACGACGAGCCAGGCCGCTCCCGCGGAGCAGCGCACCCTCACCGACGTCGCGTTCGACCCGATCACCCGGATCGTCGGCAACCTGGGCATCTACACGAAGATCGACTTCAACACCCGTGAGGTCGTGGAGTGCAGGAGCACGTCCTCGGTCTTCCGCGGCTACAGCGTCTTCATGAAGGGCAAGGACCCCCGCGACGCCCACTTCATCACCAGCCGCATCTGCGGTATCTGCGGGGACAACCACGCCACCTGCTCGGTGTACGCGCAGAACATGGCGTACGGGGTGAAGCCGCCGCCGCTCGCCGAGTGGATCATCAACCTCGGCGAGGCCGCCGAGTACATGTTCGATCACACGATCTTCCAGGACAACATGGTCTTCGTCGACTACTGCGAGCGCATGGTCAAGGAGACCAACCCGGGCGTGTGGGAGCGGGCCCGGCGCACCCCCGCGCCACGCGGCGACCAGCACGGCCACCGCACCATCGGCGACATCATGAGCTCGTACAACCCCTTCGAAGGGGCGACGTACAAAGAGGCGCTGGTCATGAGCCGCCTCACCCGCGAGATGATCTGTCTCATGGAGGGGCGCCACGTGCACCCCTCCACGCTCTACCCGGGCGGTGTCGGCACGGTCGCCACACCCCAGCTGTTCACCGACTACCTCGTCCGTCTCACCCGCTGTCTGGACTTCGTCAAGCGCGCCGTCGCCATGAACGACGACGTCTTCGACTTCTTCTACGAGGCCCTGCCCGGCTACGAGGAGGTCGGCCGCCGCCGCACCCTGCTGGGCTGCTGGGGCGCCTTCCAGGACCCGGAGATCGTCAACTACGACTACAAGAAGATGAACGAGTGGGGCAGCCGCATGTTCGTCACCCCGGGCATCGTGGTCGACAACCAGCTCGTCACCACGAACCTGGTGGACATCAACCTCGGGATGCGCATCCTGCTCGGCAGCTCCTACTACGAGGACTGGACGGGCGAGGAGACCTTCGTCGACAAGGACCCGCTGGGCAATCCGGTCGACAAGCGCCACCCCTGGAACCAGACCACCCTGCCCGCCCCGCAGAAGCGCGACCTGAACGGCGGCAACTACAGCTGGGTGATGAGCCCCCGCTGGTTCGACAAGCGCACCAACGACTTCCTCGCCCTGGACACCGGCGGCGGCCCCATCGCCCGCCTCTGGGCCACCGCCCTCGCCGGAAAGGTCAACACGCCCTACGTGCGCTCGACCGGGCACAGCGTGCAGATCGACCTGCCGAAGACCCCGTCGTCGCCCGAGCGGCGGCTGGAGTGGACGCCCCCGCCGTTCCCCAACACCATCGAGCGCAACCGGGCCCGTATGTACTTCGTCGCCTACGCGGCGGCCATGGCCTTCCACTTCGTCGACCGGGCCCTGAACGAGGTCCGCTCCGGCGTCACCAAGACCTTCCAGGACTTCAAGGTGCCCAAGGACGCGATCGGCGTCGGCTTCCACGAGGCGGTGCGCGGCGTGCTCAGCCACCACCTGGTCATCCGCGACGGCAAGATCGCCAACTACCACCCGTACCCGCCGACCCCGTGGAACGCCAGCCCGCGCGACTTCTACGGCACCCCCGGTCCGTACGAGGACGCCGTACAGGGCTGCCCGATCTTCGAGGAGAACGACCGGGACAACTTCAAGGGCATCGACATCATGCGCACCGTCCGCAGCTTCGACCCCTGCCTGCCGTGCGGCGTGCACATGTACCTCGGCGGCGGCCGCACCCTCACCCAGTCCCACTCGCCGACCTTCGGCGCCCTGGCCGGCTAGGCGGACCGCAGATGCCCTTCGAACCCTGGGACGACGCGTACGCCCGCGGCCAGGTGGCGCTGGCCGAGGAGCGGCTGTCCGGACTGGACGCCCTGCCGGACGGCCTCGCCGCGGCCCGGGCCGCGCAGACCGTGGAGACACTCGTCGGCCTGTACGGGGAGTGTCTGGGACGGATCACCGCCCGGCTGGCCGGACACCCCGACCTGCTGGGCCGGCTGGCGGCCGACGAACTGGTCGGGCATCTCCTGCTGGTCCACGACCTGCACCCGGACCCGGTGGAGACCCGGGTCCGGGAGGCCCTCGCCGCACTGCCCGAGCCCCCGGAGGTGCTGGAGCTGTCCGGCACGGCGCTCCGGGTACGGATCCGCGGCGGGGGCTGCGGATCGGCCGCGGCCGAGCAGGCGGTACGGGACGCCGTGGCCGCGCGGGCACCGGAGATCGAGGACGTACGGGTGGAGAACGGCGGCGCGGCGGGCGGGACGCTGATCCCCGTCGACGCGCTGTTCCGCGACCGTACGCCCGTCGCGGGAGGTGCCTGCGGATGAGCGGGCCGCGGATGACCGGGCTCCGGCGAGTGGCCCGGCAGGCGGCCCGGGCCGGCAACCGGGGCGACCAGGAGCAGCGGTGCGACCTGTGCGCCGAGCCGCTGCCGACCGGGCACCCCCACCGCCATGTGCTCCAGTCCGCCACCGGCGCCGTCTCCTGCGCCTGCCGCGCCTGCGCCGTGCTGTTCGACCACGGGACGGCCTCGGCCGGCGGCTACCGGCTCCTGCCGCAGGAACGCCGACGCCTGGACGGCTGCCGAGTCGACGATGCCCTGTGGGCGGGCCTCGGAGTCCCCGTCTCCCTCGCCTTCTTCACCCGTTCGGGCGAGACCGGGGAGATCATCGCGGCGTACCCGAGCCCCCTGGGCGCCCTGCGTGCCGTCGTCCCCCCGGACAGCTGGCAGGAGGTCGAGAAGTGCCATGCCGACCTGCCGGAGTCCGTCACCGACGTACGGGCCCTGCTGGTGCACCGGGCCCGCGGGGCGAGCGAGCACTGGCTCGTCCCGCTCGACGACTGCTACCGCCTGGTCGCCGTCGTCCGCGCACACTGGAAGGGGCTGGACGGCGGCCCCGAGGTGTGGCAGCGGGTCGATGACTTCTTCCACGAACTGACCGGACC
>NZ_VJZE01000251.1 GCF_009377205.1 Streptomyces phyllanthi | reverse complement strand
CACGTGTTACTCACCCGTTCGCCACTAATCCACCCCGAAGGGCTTCATCGTTCGACTTGCATGTGTTAAGCACGCCGCCAGCGTTCGTCCTGAGCCAGGATCAAACTCTCCGTGAATGTTTACCGGTAATCCGGTGACACATCACGAGAGCGGAACCACCAGAGGAATAACCCAGTGGTTCACAGCGTCCTCGCTGTGTTTTCTTCAAAGGAACCTCGTCCCAGCTGATGCTGGAGACGGGGTATCAACATATCTGGCGTTGATTTTTGGCACGCTGTTGAGTTCTCAAGGAACGGACGCTTCCTTCGTACTCACCCGAGAGACTCTCTCGCGGCTTTCCTCCGGGCGCTTCCCTTCGGTGTTTCCGACTCTATCAGATCCTTTCGGGCCCGATTCCCAGTCGGCGGGATTTGCCTTCCGGCTGTCTTCCCGGCCCTTGGGCCGTTCCGACGTCTCAAACCTTAGCGGATTCCCTCGGCGATTCCCAATCGGGCCGCCGAGTCCCCATTCGAATCAAATTCGGGCATGCCGAAATTGACCCGGTTGGGAGATCGTGCTGATGGTTTGAGTGCCGCTTCTGCGGCGGAGGTGCTGCCGAAGAACCGTTACGGTCCCGTGGCAACCCGAAGAACCTTACGGGCCAGGGAGCGGACTGTCAATCATCCCCCGGGTGACCCCACGTCAAACCTTCCGGGCATCACCGCGGCGCTCAGTCCAGGTCACTGAGCCTGCCACCCGCGTCCGGCTGGGAGTGCTCCACCCGTCGCAGGAGCCGGGTGAGGACCTCCCCCAGAACTGCGCGCTCGGCCGGCGACAGGTCCTGAAGGAGCTCCTCCTCGAAGACCGAGGCGAGTCGCATGGCTGCCAGCCACTTCTCGCGGCCCTCGGGAGTGAGTTCGACGATGACACGGACACGATTGGACTCATCGCGTTCTCGGGTAACCAGGCCTTCCCCAACCATGCGGTCGATCCGGTGGGTCATGGCAGCCGGGGTGAGGCCTAGGCGCTTCGCCAGGTCGCTCGGGCCCAGGCGGTATGGGGCACCGGAGAGGACCAGGGCCTTCAGAACCTCCCACTCGGCGTTGCTGATACCCAGCTCGGAGGTCTGCCGGCCGTAGGCGACGTTCATACGGCGGTTGAGCCGGGACAGGGCCGAGACGATCTTCTCGACCTGGGGGTCCAGATCCCTGAACTCGCGCTGGTAGGCAGCGATCTGCTCTTCGAGTGCCGGTTCGCTGACGCCGGGGGTGTCGCCCATGGACCGCAGTATGTCACGCAGCCACTTGCCCTCGAAGTCCTTCGCTATGTACTCTTTAGCTTCGAAGTTTAGGTTCGAAGTCTTTGGGTTGAGCCTCTCAGGGTTGACCCCTTCGTGTGTGAGGACAGGTGAGCGTGATCAGGGGGGTGGGCGCAGCGATGCGCCGGATTCATGTGGGCAACGCGCTCAGCGCGTTCGGCCTCGGCTTCACCGTTCCGTATCTGTACGTGTATGTGGCTCAGGTGCGGGAGCTCGGTGCTGGGACGGCGGGGCTTGTGCTCGCCGTCTTCGCCGTGGCCGCTCTCATGGTGCTGCCGTTCGCCGGGCGGGCCATCGTCCGGTGGGGCCCGCTGCCGGTGTTGCTCGCCGCTCTGGTGACTGCCGCCGTCGGTGCGCTGAGTCTGGGGGTGGCGTCCGGTGCGTTGGCGGTGGTGCTGTCGGCGGTCGCGCTCGGGGCGGGACAAGCCGTGACGCAGCCGGCGCTCGCGACGATGATCGTCGACTGCTCTGCCCCGGGGACGCGGTCCCGGGCGTTCGCCACGCAGTTCTTCCTGCAGAACCTCGGGCTCGGGGTCGGCGGACTCATAGGCGGCCATCTCGTCGATCCCTCGCGCGCGGGTTCCTTCACGCTGCTGTTCGCGATCGAGGCGGCCATGTTCCTGCTGCTCGTCGTGGTCATGGGGACGATACGGATACCGCGCGCGCCGAGGGTCGAGGGTCTTCCGGCAGGAACGGCCAAGGGAAGCTGGAAGCAGCTGCTGGGCAATCGGGCCATGGTGCAGCTGTGCGTGCTGAGTTTCGTGTTGTTCTTCGCCTGCTACGGGCAGTTCGAGTCGGGGCTGAGTGCGTACGGGGTCGAGGCGGCCGGGATCTCGACGTCCGCGCTGGGTATGGCGCTGGCTGCGAACACCGCGGTGATCGTGGTCGCCCAGTTCGCAGTCCTGAAGTTCGTCGAGCGGCGCAAGCGGTCGCGGGTGATCGCGGCGGTCGGGCTCATATGGGCCGTCGCCTGGGGTGTGGCCGGGTACGCGGGGCTCGGGCACGGCAGCCAGGCCATGGCGACGGCCGCGTTCGTCTCGACGTACGCGCTGTTCGGGCTGGGGGAGGCGATGCTGGCGCCAACCGTGGCTCCGCTGGTGGCCGACCTGGCACCCGCGGGGATGGCCGGTCAGTACAACTCGGCCTTCGCTCTGGTGAAGCAGCTCGCGCTGGCTGTGGGGCCGGCGGTGGGCGGACCGATGGGGGCCTCGCTGCACGCGGCGTACATCGTGACGTTCCTGCTGTTCTCGCTGGGGATATCCGTGCTGGCGATACGGCTGGGGCGACGGCTCACGCCCGTACAGAACCAGCCGTCGCAGGCAAGGAGCCGGGTGGTGGCCCGGGGTGGGGTGCCCAAGGAGTCGTTGGCGGCGTAGGCCGTGTGCGAACGCTGCGGTGGGTCGCCTGGGTCCTGTTCGTAGGTGTCTGGCGGCCGGTCGGCTGCGGGGGCGGCGAGGGAGGAGGAGTCTCGTCCCCGTCCGCCGCTACCCGGCCCATCGCCAAGGGCTCCGCTCCTTCGACCCGTACAGGTCAAGGGGGCTGTGCTGACTTGGTCCTTCACCTCCTGTGGCTGCGCCCCCTGGCTTCCCGAATGCCGGGCTCCGGCCCCGGACTTCCTCGGGGCTGTTGCCCCTGCCCCTCCGGGGCTCCGGCCCTGGCCCCGCTTTGGGGCTCCGTCTCGGACTCGTAGGGGGTGCCGGCCCCGGTCGGCAGGGGTGCTGCGCGAGAGTCGTTGGGGTGTTGCCCCCTGCTTGGCTCTGGCCTCGGTTTCTGGGGGCAGTCGCCGGCCCCCTGCTTCTCGGGCCGGAAGGGCTGGGTTGTGTGGGGCGTGCTGTGTTCGAGGAGGTCAGGTGCTGGAGGTTCCCTTTGGCAGGGCGAACTCGCACCACACCGCCTTGCCTCCGCCTGGGGCTCGGCGGCAGCCCCAGGCGGAGGCGATCGTGGCGACGATGGCGATGCCGCGGCCGGATTCGTCGGCCGGTTCGGCGTGGCGGCGGCGTGGGAGGTGGTCGTCGCCGTCGGTGACCTCGACGATCAGACGGCGGTCGGTGCGGCGCAGGCGCAGGCGCATGGGCGGGGTGCCGTGCTGGAGGGAGTTGGCGACCAGTTCGCTGGCGGCCAGCACGCCGAGGTCGTGCAGTTCCGGAGGGAAGCGCCAGCTCGTGAGGACTCCGGAGGCGAAGGCGCGGGCGCGGGGGGCCGCTTCCACGCCGCCGAGGAGTTCCAGGGCGGCGTTGCGGAAGAGTTCGCTGTCCGAGCCGGTGCGGGCCGGGTGCTGGAGGACCAGGACGGCGACGTCGTCGTCGTGGTCGGCCATGACGCCCGCCGAGCGGACCAGGCGGTCGCAGATCACCTGGGGGGTACCGGTGGCGCCCGCGAGGGCGCGCTCCAGGGACGCGATGCCCTCGTCCAGGTCCTCGTTGCGCCGTTCCACCAGGCCGTCCGTGTAGAGCACTGCGGTCGATCCGGGGCCGAGGGGGACCGAGCCCGAGGCGTGCATCCAGCCGCCCGTGCCGAGCGGGGGTCCGGTGGGTTCGTCGGCGCGCAGGACCATTCCGCTCTCGTCGCGGACCAGGATCGGCAGGTGGCCCGCCGACGCGTACACAAGGCGGCCCTCGTTGGGGTCGTGGACGGCGTACGCGCAGGTGGCGATCTGGTTGGCGTCGATCTCCGTGGCGAGGCCGTCGAGGAGTTGGAGCACCTCGTGCGGGGGCAGGTCGAGGCGGGCGTACGCGCGGACCGCTGTGCGGAGTTGGCCCATGACCGCCGCCGCCCGTACACCCCTGCCCATGACGTCGCCGATGACCAGGGCGGTGCGGCCGCCGCCAAGGGTGATGACGTCGTACCAGTCGCCGCCGACCGCGGCCTCTGTGCCGCCGGGGTGGTAGACGGCGGCGATACGCAGGTCGTCGGGCTGTTCCAACTCCTGGGGGAGGAGGGAGCGCTGGAGGGTGACGGCTGTTTCGCGCTGGCGGCGTTCGCTGGCGCGCAGGCGTTCGGCGGCCTCGGCGTGGTCGGTGACGTCGGCGGCGAAGATGAGCACCCCGCCTCCGGCCGGTCTGCCGTCGGGGTTGATGGGCGCCGCGGGTCCCCCGGGAGTGGCCCGGAGGGCCGAGATGTCGACGGGCGTGCAGGTGATCGTGTACGAACGGCCGCCGGGTGCCTTGCGGGACTTGACCGTGCGGGGCTTGGAGCTGCGCAGCACCTGGTCGAGGAGCGGCAGCAGGCCGAGCTCCGCCAGCTCGGGCAGGGCCTCACGGGCGGGCTCGCCGACCGGTCGTACGCCGAAGGCGGCCACGTAGGCGTCGTTGACGTACGCGATCCGGTGTTCCGGTCCGTGCACGAGGGCGACGAGGGCCGGGATGCGGTCGAGGATCTCGCGGGTCGGCAGGTCGTCGACGGCGGGTGCGCCCGGTGTTCCATCGGCCGGTTGTTCGGCACGGGCCGCGGGGACGGAACCTTCGCCCATCCGGTCCGAAGTGACCGTGATGTCGGTCCGCGCTGGGGGGCGGCGCTGCATTCCGGGGAGCCGGGGGCTCCAGCGGGTGAAGTTCACCGAATCCTTGCCTCGTCTTGTTGTCTGGGGGCCGGTTCCGGATCGGCCGGGGTCCGGGGGTGACCTCCGGGAGATGCAGTACCGAGTCCTTGCCTCGTGTCGTGCGTGGGGGTGGGCTCCGGTTCCGGACGGGGGTCCGGTCCGCGTCGCAGACGCTATCCAGAACTGTGTCCCGGTGGATGCAGCACTTGGGGAACGTCTCGTGGGGTGCGCAGGGGTGATCGGCCCGCCCGAGGCCGTGAACCAGGTCAACGGACCAGGTGCCGGACCAGTCTGGCAGTCCGGCCGGCCGGGCCGACAACCGTCAGACGCCGGCCCGGCCGGTGAAGTTCCTGGATCCGGTCAGGACGACCCCTTCGGGTTCTGAGGAGGTTTTCCACCGGCCGCCAGTTCGAACTCCGCACGGGGATGTTCGAGTGAGCCCAGGGACACGATCTCCCTCTTGAAGAGTCCCGACAGGGTCCATTCGGCCAGTACACGGGCCTTGCGGTTGAACGTCGGGACCCTGCTCAGGTGGTAGACGCGGTGCATGAACCAGGCGGGGTAGCCCTTCAGCTTGCGTCCGTAGACGTGTGCGACGCCCTTGTGCAGCCCCAGGGAGGCGACCGAGCCGGCGTACTTGTGGGCGTACGCCTCCAGGGGCTCACCGCGCAGTGAGCGGACGATGTTGTCGCCGAGGGCCTTGGCCTGGCGCACGGCGTGCTGTGCGTTGGGGGCGCACTCCTTGCCGGGCTCTCCGGCGGTGACATCGGGGACGGCGGCCGCGTCGCCCGCGGACCACGCGTGCTCGACGCCCTCGACGGTCAGCCGTTCGGTGCACTTCAGGCGGCCTCGCTCGTTCAGCGGTAGGTCACTCGCGGCGAGGATGGGGTGCGGTTTCACTCCGGCGGTCCATACGACCGTACGGTTCGGGAAGCGCGCTCCGTCGCTGAGGACGGCGACCCGGTCGGCGCAGGATTCGAGCCGGGTGTCCAGGCGTACGTCGATGTTGCGGCGGCGCAGCTCGGTGACCGCGTAGCGGCCCATCTCCTCGCCGACCTCGGGCAGGATGCGGCCCGTTGCCTCGACGAGGATCCACTTCATGTCCTCGCGCTGGACGTTGTGGTAGTAGCGTGCGGCGTAGCGGGCCATGTCCTCCAGCTCGGCCAGTGCTTCCACGCCGGCGTAGCCGCCGCCCACGAAGACGAAGGTCAGAGCCGCGTCGCGGATCGCGGGGTCACGGGTGGAGGAGGCGATGTCCATCTGTTCGATGACGTGGTTGCGCAGGCCGATGGCCTCCTCGACGGTCTTGAACCCGATGCCGTAGTCGGCGAGGCCGGGGACCGGGAGGGTGCGTGAGACGGAGCCGGGGGCGAGGACGAGTTCGTCGTAGGTGATCTGCTCCGCGCCCGCGCCCTCCTCCTCGGTGGCGAGGGTGGTGAGCGTCGCGGTGCGCTTGGAGTGGTCGATCGCCGTGGCCTCGCCGATGACGACCTTGCACAGGTCGAGTACGCGGCGCAGCGGCACGACGACGTGGCGCGGCGAGATGGAGCCCGCGGCGGCCTCGGGAAGGAAGGGCTGATAGGTCATATAAGGGTCGGGCGAGACGACCACGATCTCGATCGCGCCGCTCTTCAGCTCCTGTTTCAGCCTTCGCTGGAGACGCAGAGCGGTGTACAGCCCGACGTAGCCGCCGCCGACGATAAGGATGCGCACACGTTCCTTCACCATCCCATGACGCACCCGACGCTGGAGTTTGTCCACAGGCCCGACAACTTGTGTGACGGGACACTGTCTGCCCGAAGGGTTGGCCGAATTACCCGAGTACGGGGAAGATCCGCAGGTCAGATGGCGTGAGATCGGTAGCAGTAGAGGGCGCAAAAGGGGCGTATTCGGTCCGTACTCCGATCGGGGGGCGCTCCGTGCGGAACCTGCCCCTTCTGAATTGACTCCGACTCAACTATGTTCGTGTTCCGACGGGGTGTAGGGGGATGCGCCACTCGACGGGTCCGCGAGCACGGGCGCGTCGGGTTCGCGACGAGCGGGGCCCGCTCGAGTTCGAAGGACCACGCTCGTTCCACACGCTCCGGCTTTTCGATGGCGGGGAGAGTCTCCGGGGGGAGACGTCATTACCGGGGGAACACGTATGCACATACAGGACTCTCATTGGTCTTCCGTGTCGGCCGTCGCGACCGGCGGCGCGATGAGCGCGGCGGGGAGCAACGGACGCGGCGACCAAGGGCGTACGGCCCCGCTGCGCGTGGACGCGCAGCGCAATCTGGAGCACGTGCTGCGCGCGGCGCGTGAGGTCTTCGGCGAGCTGGGATACGGCGCGCCGATGGAGGACGTGGCCCGCCGCGCGCGGGTCGGGGTCGGCACGGTGTACCGGCGCTTCCCGAGCAAGGACGTCCTGGTCCGGCGCATAGCCGAGGAGGAGACCTCCCGGCTGACCGACCAGGCGCGTGCGGCGCTCGGGCAGGAGGACGAGCCGTGGTCGGCGCTCTCGCGCTTCCTGCGGACGTCGGTGGCCTCGGGCGCGGGACGGCTGCTGCCGCCGCAGGTGCTGCGGGTCGGGGTCGCCGAGGACGGTCCCGAAGGGGTC
Source organism: Streptomyces phyllanthi (assembly GCF_009377205.1). Classification (GTDB taxonomy): domain Bacteria; phylum Actinomycetota; class Actinomycetes; order Streptomycetales; family Streptomycetaceae; genus Streptomyces; species Streptomyces phyllanthi. Next base: position 5,944 of record NZ_VJZE01000251.1, on the reverse strand, counting down.
GTCGTGGAACAGGCCCGGGTGCCGCAGCAGCGGTCCCCGCAGGCGGCCGGCGAGCTGCGGCTCGTGTCCGGGTCCGGGGATGCCTCGGCCGACGACGACGCGGGCGCCTCGGCGCTGCTCGAGGTCGTGGGGCAGCTCGTGGAGCGGGCGCGTGCGGCGGGTGAGCTGCGGGGCGACGTCACCGTGTCGGACGTTCTGCTGGTCATCGCCACGGCGGCGCCCTCGCTGCCGGATGCGGCGCAGCAGGCGGCCGCGTCGGCGCGGCTGCTGGACATCCTGCTGGAGGGGCTGCGGTCGCGGCCCTCGTGACGGTCGATCGCCGGCGCCGTTGAGCTGGCTCCCGTACGGGGAATGTCCGTTGCGGCTTCCCCGTACGGGTGGTGTCGGACCTGAGTCAGGGGCGTACGAGCAGCTGTACCGGCGCCCGGCTTCTGCCGTGCGCCGGTATGTGTGCGTGCGTGCCTTGGTCGGTCGTTCCGGGAGCGTCTTGGGGCGGGTGAACGGCTGCCGCTTATGCCCGGCGAGCCGTCGCCCCCTCTCCGAGTGCCCCGCGCTGCGGGGTGATGCCGGCCGGTACCGCTCGCTGGCGGGCGGGCGTGCCTGTCCAGCAGGTGCCCCGGCGGTCGAGCAGGCGGCGGAGCCACAGTTCGAGGGAGACCAGGTCCGCGAGGCCCTCCAGGGGCAGGGGTTCGCCGTCCGCCGCCGCGCGCAGTGCCTTGCGGACCACCCTCGCCTCCACCAGGCCGGCCTGCGCGAGCAGCGGCGTGTCGAAGAGGACCACCAGGGAGTCGGCCGCCACACGGAGGCCGGTGCGGGCCGCGGCCGCCGAGGACGCGTGGGAGGGGGCGCCCCAGCCGGGTGGGAGATCAGCGACTCCGGCGCCCTCCAGGACCGTACGGAGGATGGCCGCGCGGGCTCCCGGCTGGACGCGCAGGGCCTCCGGGAGGGCGCGGCAGGCCCGTACGACCTGGTTGTCGAGGAAGGGCGCGTGCAGGCGCTGGAAGCGGATCTCGGCCGCCTGTTCCAGGACGCGGAGGTCGGCGGCGTGGCGGGCGAGTGCCGTACGCGCGCGGAAGTCGCCCGGGCGCTGGCCGGGGCTGACGATCGGGCGGCTGGTCGCGGTCCCCAGGCGAATCGATACTTCAGCCAGTGCCTCGCCCGTGAGCCAGCGCGCCGCCGGACCCGGTCTTGCCCAGGTGAGCGCGGCGAGGGAGGCTCCGACCGCGCCGCCGGGTTCCTCGAAGCGCTTCTGGAGGAGGCGGTCGGCGAGGGATTCGACGCCCGTGCGGTACGGGGTGCGGGCCAGTTTGCGCGCCGCCGCGTACACGCGCGCGGGAACCATGACGGAGCTGTCCGCCTTCGCCAGTGCGGCGACGGGGCGGACCAGGTGGCGTCTCTTGCGGTCCATCAGGAGGTCGGCGAGGCGGGCGGGGTGGGCGTCCAGGACCTGGCGCGCGCCGTAGCCCGTGAAGTGGTCCGCGCTGCCCGAGGCCAGGCGGGCGCGGTGCCTTGCCGCGAACACCAGGGACGGGCCCGGCTCGTCCGTCAGCGGGACCTCCAGGTCCGCGTACGGGAGGACCTCCTCGCCGCCCGCGACCACCACGTGGTGGAGGCGGGGGTTGGCCGCCAGGGTGCCCGCTCGTTCCAGTTCGGCCTCACGGCCCGGTACGGCGAGGTCGTTGAAGGTGACGGCCAGAAGGCGCTCGCCCGCGCCTGTGCCGTGGCCGAGCACCGTTCCGGGCGCGCCCGGGAGTCCGGCCGCGAGCAGGGCCAGGGTGCCCGATGCGGGGCCCCCCGACAGGTCGGCGCCGATGCCCGGTACCGGCATGCCCCGGGCCGCCCGTCGCTCCGCCGGGCCCATGCCGGGGACCGGGCCGGGGTCGATGTCCGCTCCGGGGACGTGCCGGGGGGCGGCCAGGCGTGTGCGTACGGCCTCCACGAGGGCGTCCCGGACGCCGTCCACCGCGCTCGCCGGGTCTGCCGACGGTGCGGCGACCGCGAGTGAGGCCACGGGCTCGTAGCCGGCGATCTCGCGCGCCCCGGCGCGCAGGATCAGCGCATGCCCCGGCGGAACGCGTCGTACGCCGTCGTACGGAGTCGAGTCGTGCAGCGCGGCCGGTACGTCGGGGGCGGCGAGCAGCGCGGCCAGATGCCCGAAGTCCAGGTTCGCCTCGATGAGGTCGGCCAGCGGGAGCGCGGCGGTCGCGTACGCCGTGCCGCCCGCCCAGGGCGTGTGGAAGACCGGGCGGGCGCCCGCGAGGTCGCCGCACACCGTGACGCGGCGGCCGACCTGGACGATGGCCGTGTAACTGCCGGACCAGGCGGTGAGATGGCGAAGTGCCCCGCCGCGCGCGGCGAAGAGACCGACCCTCAGCTGTTCGTCACTGGCTCCGCAGGTGCCCAGGACCGCGATCCGGGTCTGCGCGTCGGCCGTCAGGATGCGCACCTCGTCGGGGCGCCAGTCTCCGACCGCCCACAGCGGGTCGGGATCGCCCCACAGGAGCTGGGAGCCCACCGGGTGCACGGTTTCGCCGTCGAATCCGGTGGCGCCCGCGGAACCGGGACCGATTTCGGACGCCGCAGCGGCGGTACTGCTCCACCCCACCAACCACCGCATCGACGCCTCCACAGGCTGTGGACAACCAGTGCACCGTACGAACCGGTCACCATGCTGCCACGAAGGGAGCGCACGGAGGGGCCTGTGCGAAGGCTTGTGCATACGGCGATGCGCCGTGAAGCACTCCCCCTGAGAGCCCGGAATGCGCTCCTGCGAACCCATATGCGCCGATCCGGGCCCGCTTCGGGCGGAGCGGTGGCGAGTGGCGCGGAGTGGCTGCGGCCTCGGCGCGGAAAAGGGACGCGGAAAGAAGACACGGAAGGAGACACGGAAGGAGGAACAGGGCGGCTCGGCCTGGGGGTCCGCGCGCCCTCGCGCATGATCCTGCGACGCGAATGCGCCCCCAAAACGCTCCCCAAAAACCACCAACGCGCCCTCAAGAGGCGTGGTCGGAGCGGTAATCCCCCTTGCGCGGCACCGTCGATTTTCGGCCAAATCGGCCGACGGAGGCGAAACTCGCGCACGCTCCGTACAGGCCCTGCGCGACGCACAGTCGACGCGCAGTCCGGGAGGCGGAGTTCGCCCCCCGGACCGTTCCGCCGCCCGCGGGGATGTAGGCGGCGGTGTCCCCCAGCCCACTGGATCCAGTACAGCGGGCCGACCCACGCACGCCCATCGAAGCGCTCCACCCGTGGCTGGAGAAGAGCGCACGGACGGGCGCACGGCCACACAGCGGGAGCACGCCGCGACAGTCCGTACTCGCGTACGGGCCACAATCCCGCCATCCGGATTTTCGCCCCTTAACGCTTGGGATCCGGCGAACTACGCTGGGTTTACGAATGCCGCGTGCCTATGCCGCTGCGGCAGCCGTCTGTGTCGAGGGGTGGCGCATGTCCAGGGAGCAACGCGGGCCGAACGAAAAGCTCGGCGCCGTTCTCGCCCTCGCGGGAATCAGCAATGCGGGACTCGCGCGGCGCGTCAACGATCTCGGTGCCCAGCGTGGGTTGACTCTTCGCTACGACAAGACGTCGGTGGCGCGGTGGGTGTCGAAGGGCATGGTGCCGCAGGGTGCCGCGCCGCACCTCATCGCGGCCGCCATCGGCCAGAAGCTCGGCCGCCCGGTGCCGCTCCACGAGATCGGTCTGGCCGACGCGGACCCCGCACCCGAGGTGGGCCTCGCCTTCCCCAGGGACGTCGGTCAGGCCGTGAAGTCGGCGACGGAGCTGTACCGGCTGGACCTCGCGGGGCGCCGGGCCGGAGCAGGCGGCATCTGGCAGTCGCTCGCCGGATCGTTCGCGGTGAGCGCATACGCAACGCCCGCCTCACGGTGGCTGATAACCCCGGCCGACAGTTCGGTGGCACGCGACCCGGGGCCCTCCGAAGGCTCGGGAGCACCGCTGAAAGTCGGCCACAGCGATGTACAGAAGCTCCGCGAGGCCGCGGAGGACGCCAGGCGCTGGGACTCCAAGTACGGAGGCGGCGACTGGCGTTCGTCCATGGTGCCCGAGTGCCTGCGCGTGGAGGCGGCGCCGCTGCTGCTCGGTTCGTACTCGGACGAGGTCGGCAGGGCCCTGTTCGGGGCGTCCGCGGAGCTCACACGCCTCGCCGGCTGGATGGCCTTCGACACGGGCCAGCAGGAGGCCGCCCAGCGCTACTACATCCAGGCCTTAAGACTCGCGCGCGCGGCCGCCGACGTGCCCCTCGGGGGCTACGTCCTGGCGTCGATGTCGCTGCAGGCCACCTACCGCGGCTTCGGCGACGAGGGCGTGGACCTCGCCCAGGCCGCCCTGGAGCGCAACCGGGGTCTGGCGACCGCCCGCACCATGAGCTTCTTCCGGCTCGTCGAGGCGCGTGCCCACGCGCGCGCGGGTGACGCCCCCGCGGCCGGCGCGGCCCTGAAGGCGGCCGAGGGCTGGCTGGAGCGGGCCCGCGACGGCGACAACGACCCGTCGTGGCTCGGCTTCTACTCGTACGACCGTTTCGCGGCCGACGCGGCGGAGTGCTACCGCGACCTCAAGGCGCCCCGCGAGGTGCGCCGCTTCACCGAGCAGGCGCTGTCGAAGCCGACGGAGGAGTTCGTGCGCTCGCACGGGCTGCGCCTGGTGGTGTCCGCGGTCGCCGAACTGGAGTCGGGGAACCTGGACGCGGCCTGCGAGCAGGGGGTGCGGGCGGTGGAGGTCGCCGGGCGCATCTCGTCGGCCCGCACCACCGAGTACGTGCGGGATCTGCTGCACCGGCTGGAGCCCTATGGGGACGAGCCGCGGGTGGTGGAGTTGCGGGAGCGGGCTCGGCCGTTGCTCATGGCTCCCGCGTAGGCGCTCCGCTCGGGGCTGGGTGTCTGAGCGTCTGCCGGGTTGCTGTTCGGTTTGGGACTGCGGGTTGTCGGTGGCTTGTCGCGCCCACGCGGCGGAGCCCGCATGTCGACACAGCCCCGCGCCCCTTTCGGGGCCTGCGGCCCCACCATGCCGCCCCCGCGTTTAAGCGCACTGTCAGTGGCGCAGTGCACTATCGGAGTCGGGAGGTGGAGCGAGTGCGGCAGCGGGGCGCGTACGGGATCTCGTATGACTGTGACGTGCTGGTGATCGGTGGCGGGATCGTCGGCCTGTCGACGGCGTACGCGATCACACGGGCCGCGCCGGGCACGCGGGTGACGGTGCTGGAGAAGGAGCCAGGCCCGGCACGGCACCAGACGGGGCGGAACAGCGGCGTCATCCACAGCGGGATCTACTACCGCCCGGGCTCCCTGAAGGCTCGGTACGCGGTGCGGGGCGCCGCCGAGATGGTCAAGTTCTGCGCCGAGTACGGCATCGCGCACGCCGTCACCGGAAAGCTGATCGTCGCGACGGAGCGGGACGAGTTGCCGCGGCTGCACGCGCTCGTCCAGCGCGGGCGGGAGAACGGGATTCCGGTGCGTGAGCTGGGGGCCGCCCAGATCGCCGAGTACGAGCCGGAGGTGCGGGGGCTTGCGGCCATCCATGTCGGGACCACGGGGATCTGTGACTTCGTGGGCGTGGCGGGGCAGCTCGCGCATGCCTCGGGGGCGGAGATCCGGTACGGGGCGGAGGTCGTACGGATCGACCGGCGTCCGGCGCTCGGGGTCGCCGTGCGACTGGGGGACGGTGGTGTCGTCCGCGCGCGTGTGCTCGTCAACTGTGCCGGGCTGCACTGCGACGAGATCGCCCGGCTCGCGGGGGACGAGCCCGGGGTGCGGATCGTGCCGTTCCGGGGGGAGTACTACTCGCTGGCGCGGCCCGAGCTGGTGAACGGGCTGGTGTATCCGGTGCCGGACCCGGCGTTTCCGTTCCTCGGGGTGCATCTGACGCGGGGGATCGACGAGGGGGTGCACATCGGGCCCAACGCGGTGCCGGCGCTGGCCCGGGAGGGGTA
>NZ_VJZE01000250.1 GCF_009377205.1 Streptomyces phyllanthi | reverse complement strand
CCCCGGCCGGGTTCGCAGACCCTGTCACCACACTCGACGACCACCGCACACGAAGGTCACGCATTCGACAGACGGACTCCCGTTCCCCTCGACCGGAAGTCCGTCGCACGCCCCGGCCGCCGGCACCGAAGCTCACCCATGCTCACGAAAGCGCACGCGTACACGGTCAAGCGGCAGCAGTTCCACACCCCCTCGGCGACCGCCACCTGCGCAGACGCTTCCCGGGACCGCCTCCCGGGACCGCCTCCCGCCGCCGAGTAGCAGGAAGACGGGAAGACGAAGCCCGGAGTGAGGAATGCCCGCGTTCAGTCCGCCTCAGCTGGAAAAGGGAACGGCATCAGCGGCGGAGGTGTGCCAGCTGGTGACGATCGGCTGGTCGACGACGAACGAGCCGACCTTCAGGGACACCGGGTTCGGGTCGCCGTCGGAGACGGAGACGATGAGGCTGTTCAGCTCCTTGCCACCGTCCTCGTTGGTGGTCTTCGGGTTCACACCGGCGTAGGCGGTGACCCCGTCACGCAGCGTGATCTCCTGGCCCGCGGACTGCTCCGCGGGCTTGGCGGCCGTTCCGTCCGAGCCGAAGGCCACGACCGGCAGCGCGGCGGGCATGACACAGGTGATGCCGGGCTTGGCCTTGGCCTTGATCAGGTAGTAGCCGCCCGCCTGGGTCTCAGAGCTCACGCTCCAGGAGATGTCGTTGGTACCGCAGCTCTGCCCGTAGCCGCTCTTGTCTCCGGACGTGTCGTCGCCGGCCGTACCGGACTTGTCCGATGAGCCGCCTCCCGTGGTCCCGCCGCCGTTCGAAGCGCCGGAACCACTGCTTCCGCCACTCTTGTCCCCACCCTCGCCGCCACCGGTCGCCGTAGGGCTCGTCTGGCCGGACGCCGCCGAGGAGTCCGAGACGGCGGCCGCGTCAGCGGACGCCGGCGGCGTGTCACCGCCCCCGCACGCTGTCATCAGCAGGCCCGCGCCGACCACGGAGGTGACGGCGAGGGCGGTGCGCAGGCGACGGTTCATTACGGATGTCCCTTCCAGGGTGACTGATGCGGGGCGCCAGGTGCCCGGTACCGCGCGTTTACGATCACCAAGAGGGCCACTCCCGACTGCGGGTTGATGCCGTCTCACGTCCAGGACGCGGTCGTCACGCGCCTGTGACACAGCTCCGGCGGACCGTGGGAAGCGAAGCGGCCCCCATCCGGCGAGAGGCCGATCCCGGTTGCCCGCTCACCCCGCGGCCCTGCCGAGGCCGGGAGCCCGTCAGGACCGGCGCCCGGACCGCTCTCGGCCGGTACTAGCCGAGCCACGCCTCGACCTTGTCGGGGTTCGCCTCGATCCACTTCTTCGCCGCCGCCTCCGGTGTCATCTTGTCGAGGTCGAACACGGGGTAGTCGCAGGCGACCTTCGCCGGCTCCGCGTCGCAGCCTGCCGTGTGCTGGGGCAGCTTGACGTGGGCCAGCGGCACCTCCGAGAAGAACCACTGCGGCTCGTAGAAGTAGCCGATCACCCACCTCTTGTTCCTCTCGGCGTCCCGGAACGCCTGGATCAGCCCCCCTCTGCGACGCCCGGTGAACGTACGCTGGTCCAGCAGAGCCGACCATGCTTTCCGGGGGAGCGACATGGAAGCAGCAGCGCGGTACGACCGGCCGTCCGTGTGGGCGGACGCGGCCGTCGAGCAGGCCGCCAGGGTGTGCCCACGGTATCCCCGCGCGGTTTCCTCACACGGCCTCCCGATCGCGAGGACGACCTCATGCTCTGAGCCCGCCACGACACGGGCGGACCGCACGGGCTGAACCGCTGTTCCGCACCCCGCACCCCGCACCCCGCATCCCACATCCCGCATCCCGACCGACCCACGCCGCCGTCCGAGCCGCCCCTGGCCCGGCGCGACCCGTCCACCGAAAGGCACCCATGAGCTCCTCGAGCGACGCGCCCCACATCGGTCGTATCGAACTCGCCGACGCCGTCCAGGCCGTCCGTGACGAACTCCTCGCCGCCGCGCGCCGCTCGGTCGGCCAGGAGGTGGTCTTCGAACTGGGCGACATCGAGATGGAGTTCACGGTCGAGATGCACCGTGAGACCAAGGCCGGTGCGAGGGTGAAAGCGTGGGTACTGGACGCGGGCGCCGACCGCTCGTACGCCGGCACCCGCACGCACAGGGTGAGTTTCACCCTACGCGCCCAGGACGCCCGTACGGGGCGTCCGTTGAAGGTGGGCAACGACACCGAGGGCAGCGTCGCCGCGTTCGGTCGCGGCACGCCGACGGTGCCGTGATGCTGCGCTCGGCCGTCGAACGGACGGTGGTGGTGCAGGCCGGTGCCCAGGGGTCCGGTGTCCTGCTGAGCCCGCGCCTCGTACTGACCTGCGCCCACGTCCTGCGGGACCAGGAGTGGATCCGCACGGTCCACCCGGAGAGCGAGCGGCCCATCCCCAGCCGGGCGATCTGGCGGGACGAGCGCCTCGACGTGGCCCTGCTTCTCACCGGCGAGGACCTCGTCGCCCCGGAGCAGTGGGCCCTGGCCCGACTGCGCTGGGGCACCCTCACGACCACCGATCCTCTGCCCGGCTGCCAGGTCGTCGGCTTCCCAGCCGTCCAGCGGTACGGCGCGGCAGGCCACTTGGAGTACGACCAGCTCACAGGGACCGTCCTGCCGATGGCCGGACGGCTCAGGTCCTCGCTCGTCTGCGAGTTCGACCGGGCGGTGGTCGCCCCGCCGACGGGCGGCTCCTCGCCCCTCGCCGGGCTGTCCGGATCCCCACTGTTCGCGGGTGCCGTGCTCCTCGGCGTGGTCACCGAGGTCCCGGACGGCCGGGACCACCGCCGCGTCGAAGCCGCCCCCGTGGACCGGATCCTCGACGCACCGGGCTTTCCCCGCCGGGTGACCGGGACAGAGCACAGTCACGTCCCACCTGTCCTGGAACCTCTCACCGGCTTCCACCAGCGGGACGAGCTCTTCGAACAGCACTACGCCCGCGCCCTCCAGACCCGTTACCGCAAGACCGAGATATTCGGCATCGACGAGCTGGGGACCACGGAGACCAGCTGGGACCTGGACACGGCGTACCTGAGCCTGGAGGCCGTCTCGGCCTCGCGCCGGTCGGAGCAGCGAACCGAAGGAGCGCAGCCGTACGAGGGCGAACGGCCCGCACGGAGATCCTCGGGCCCGCTCACGCACGCGGGACCGCAGGCGTACGCAGCCCCGCAGGCCTCCCCTGCCATGCCGCCCGAACCCGACCCGGAGTCCGTACCGGTCCCCCGCCGGGTCAACGACCTCCTCGCCGACCGTCCCCGGACCGTGCTGCGCGGCGAGGCGGGCGCAGGCAAGACCACCCTGGTCTGGTGGCTCGCCTCACACGCGGCGTGCGGAGCACTCGGGCATGAACTCGCCGAGTTGAACGACCTGGTCCCCTTCGTCGTCCCCATGCGCAGTCTGCACACGCTGGGCAGCGCCTTCCCGACACCCGAGCAACTGCCCGCAGCAGCCGAACTCCAGATCGGTTCGGTGCCCGACGGCTGGCCCCAGCGGGTCCTGGAGTCCGGCCGCGCCCTGCTTCTCGTCGACGGCATGGACGAGATCCCGCCCCCTCGCCGTGAGGAGGCACGCCGTCGCCTCGGCGACCTGCTGGCGATGTACCCGCACAACCGCTGCCTCGTGACGGTACGCCCGCTCGCCGTACCCTCAGGCTGGCTGGCCACGGAGCACTTCGAGGAGCTGCGCCTCCTGCCCATGCGGGACTCGGACGTCCTTGCCTTCTCGAAGGCCTGGCACGCGGCAGCCCGCCTGGAGTGCGCGGGATTCCGCGACGAGCACCGGGCCGCGGCGGAGGACGCGCAACTGCGCTCCCTGGAACAGGACCTGGCCAAGGAGCTGGCCCGCAACCCGACGCTGCGCAATCTGGCCCGTACCCCGCTGCTGGCCGCCGTGATCTGTGCCCTCCACCGCCGTCGGCGCGGCTTCCTCCCGGAGAGCCGCTGGTCCCTCTACAACGCGGCCCTCACCATGCTGCTGGGCGGAAGGGACACCCTCCGTCGGGTGAACGACCCGGAGGGCATCACCCTGGGCGTGGAGGAGCACCATCAGGTGCTCCAGCGGATCGCGGTGTGGCTGGCCCGGGGCGGTTACGTCGAGTTCAACCACGCCCAGGCCGAGCACCAGATCGACCTGGCGATGAGGGGGATGCCCCAGGTACGCCAACAGGGTTCCCCAAAGGACATCCTGACCCACCTGCTGAACCGCAGCGGCCTCCTCCAGGAACGCAACGAGACGGTCGTCCAGTTCATCCATCGCACCTTTCAGGACTACCTGGCGGCCAAGGAGCTCCAGGAGAGCGACGGGCTGGGCGAGTTGCTGCAACACGCGGGCGACGAGCAGTGGCAGGACATCATCCTGCTCGCCGTGGGCCACGGGAATCGGGGGGAAGTCCGTCGCCTGGTCGAGGGTTTGACGGAGAAGGGCGACCGGGCGGCTGAACAGGGCCAGAAGGCCGGCGGCGACATCCACGTGCTGGCGGCGCGGTGCGCGCAGAGCGCGGTGGTACTGGACGAAGAAGTACGGGAGCGGACAGCGGAACGCATCAGGACGCTCATCCCGAGGATTCGCAGCGTCGGGTACGAGAAGCTGAGGTCCCTCGGCGAGTACGTACTTCCCCTGATACCGGCCCCCGAGGAGCTGAACGCCTCACAGGCCAAGGCCATCGCGGAACTGCTCTCCGACATCGGCGGTCCCGCGTCGCTGCCCCTGCTGAGAGCGTTCACCCGGCACGAGTCGCGAGGCGTCCGGGACGTCCTCTGTGGAGTGTGGCCGTCCTACCCGGCGGACGACTACGCCCGGGAAGTCCTCGCGCACATGGACCTGACCCACGAGGAACTTCGCATCACTGAGGCCGACATGATGCGCGCGCTGTGTCATTGCGGCCCTGTCGGTCAGCTGACCTTCCGGGCGGCCATACCCGACGCCGAGCTGTCGGCCCACCTGCCGCGCGACCGATTTCACGGAATCCGGATGGTGGACAACCCGTTGCTGGACGGAGTCTTCTTCCTGCGCCACCAGTCCGCGGTCCGTTCACTCGTTCTCAGGAACTGTCCCGACCTCAAGGACCTGTCGGCACTGGACGGTCTGCCACTGACCCACCTCGAACTCGACCTGCGCCATCTGCCCAAGTCCGCTCTGGCTCCTCTGCGGCGACTGAACCGGCTGTCGTCCCTGTCGTTGTCGGGAACCCTGCAGGACAGTGACATCCCCCTGCCTGCGGGCCATCGGACCGTCAGAACCCTCTCGGTGACCAGTGAGACACCCGTGCTGATCAACGACCTGTCGGGCTGGGCGTCCCTCACGAATCTCGATCTGGCCAGTGCCTGCGACATCGGCACGCTGCTCTACGCGGCCGCCCGCGCCCCCGCGCTGTCCAGCCTCGGCTTCCCGACGGACTCACCGCGCCTGCCTCTCCCGAAGATCCCCTGGGGTTCGCCCGGCGAGAAGCTCACGCGCCTGCCGAGGATCCACTCCCTGACGCTGCGAGCGATCTCCCAGGGAGGGACTGCCCTGAACCTGGCCCGGGTCTTCCCGTACCTCACTCGGCTCACCCTCGAGTGCCGCGGAGGCACGGTGCTCGACCTGACCCCGTTGCGCCGTCACCGAGGCCTGGTCATCAGGGTGAACGGACGCAGGGTGAAACCCCAGGTCGTCACGGCGACTGACTCCTGACCGACGCGCGGACGAAGAAGGGGCTGCCCCAGGCGCAGCGGCCACGCCTCCATTCTCGGTTTCAGCCCGCCACCGGCAGCCCCGACGGACCGGCCGAATCCCGCAGCGGGCGCTGTGCGGGCGCGTGCGCGGGGTCGACTCTCGTCCCCCGCTCCTGTTGAAGCCCCAGGTCGGCGGCCTGGGGGTGGGTGCTTCGTCGGTGACCTCCTGCGCCACCGCCGCACAGCCGGGCATCGGCTGTGCGACGGGCACCACCAGGTCCAGTCTGCCGCCGAGTTCCTCGACATGGCGTTGTGCCTCAGCCAGTTGATGCGCAAAAGCTTCCGCGGATGCGCTGAGGCTTCCGCCAGAAGGCGGCGGGCTCCGGCTTCCGAGCCGCGTGCCTCAGGCCGGCAGCCACTTCACCACCGCGTCTCCGCACTCGGCCGTCCGCGCGTAGAACTCCGTCAGGTCCCGGTGCGCGGCCGCGAATCTGTCCCGCGTGTCGGGCTCCGCCGTCACCCCGCCGTAGCGCGGGAGCAGGTCGTCCCGGGCGAAACCCCACAGCGCGTCGAAGTCCGACGTCGTCAGGAACCTGGCCACCCCGCGCGCCCGGCCCGCCGTCAGCATCAGGAACGGCGGCTTGCAGGGGTCGGGATGGAACACCGGCCGACCGCCGAGCACCACCTGGGCCTGGGGCCGATCCCCCGTGCCCTGGGGAGTATCAGCGGCGTAGAGCAGCTCCTGATCCAGATAACGCTTGTCCAGTACCTCCTCACGACGTCGGTCGACGCGGCGCCGGACGATGTCCCAGTCGTCGCCGAACAGTCGTTCAAGCCAGGTCACGCTGTTGCGCAGTGCCGCGGGCGGCACCGCTCGCAGATGGAAGTAGGTGCTCATCACAGAAGGAGCGCGCAGGGGCTCCGGAACGTCACCCCCGCCCGGCGGAGTGGTGGTCACCCAGCGCACGGCCGACGCGAGACGTCACCCGGACAGGACGGTGCGGGTCGCGCACCGGTGTCCGAGCGCCGGAGACGACGTGAAGGACGCCTGATGCGTTGTGACACTTCTGTGAGCACGCACGCTTGTCACCATGAGGCCGTCGAAGCGAACGGGGCGCGTCGGACGGCACGGACTCGCAAGGAACACGGTGCGAACGAGGACGGTCTTGGGCCAGGAACGGCAACCCCGCTACGCACAGGCCCGCGACGGGGAACTGGGCGCGGCCGTCGCGCGGGCCCAGGACGGGGACGAGACCGCGTTCGCGGTCGCCTACCGGATCGTGCAGCCGGGCCTGCTGGGCTATCTGCGCGGATTCGTCGGCGACGACGCCGAGGACGTGGCGTCCGACGCCTGGCTGGAGATCGCCCGTGACCTCGGACGGTTCAAGGGAGACGGGGCCGGTTTCCGCGGCTGGACGGCGACCATCGCCCGACACCGGGCACTGGACCATCTGCGCCGCCAGCGTGTTCGGCCCCGGCCGGGATCGATCGAACAGGACGTACTGGACCTGCCAGGCCGGCACAGCACCCCTGAACAGGCCCTGGAGTCCCTCTCCACCGAGCGGGCCCTGGAACTGGTCCGCGGGCTGCCGCGGGACCAGGCCGAGGCCGTCCTCCTGCGCGTTGTCGTCGGCCTGGACGGCCCCGCCGCCGCGCGCGTCCTCGGCAAGCGCCCCGGCGCGGTGCGCACCGCCACGCACCGGGGCCTGAAACGCCTCGCCCACCAGTTGGGCGTCAGGAGGGAGGCGGGAAAGGGTGTGACGGATGAAGCTTCCCGGACGCTGGGGGAGTCGAAATGAGTCACGACGGCGTCAGTGGACGGGCGGGCAGGCATCAGGACCCGACACGCCGGACGCATCCAACGGGACGGGCGAGAACGGAAAACGGACATGGGTGATCGGCTGAGCGGCGACGGAGTCACGGGCCGTCGACGTGTGCACCCCGGCGACGCCGTGCCCGGCCCGTGGGACCCGTGTGACGATGTCGCGCTGCGGACGGTGCTCGCCGCCGCCATGCGCGCGAGCGATCTCGCCCCCGAAGCCGAGCAGCGGGCCGTGGCCGCGTTCCGGGCCGCTCGCGGCGCGGGTGCGCACCGAGCGCGTACCCGGCGCCGGGACGACTGGCGGCTGCCCGCGGAGCGGCGTGCCAGGCGCTCTGTGAAGGCGACGTCCGCCGCCGTGTTCACCAGTCTCGCCCTGGGCGGTGTCGCCGTCGCGGCCATAGGTTCAGCCGGCTCGCACTCGGACGGTACCGGCCGGAGCACCCCGCGCCCCTCGGTGGCCGCCCCGGCCCGGCCGGGCGGTGAGACCTCGCCGGCGTCCTCCGGCGGCCTCGGCGCGAGGGACGGCTCGTCCTCCGCTCGGGACACCGAGGCCCACTGCCGTGCCTACGAACAGGTCCAGGACAGCGGCAAGGCGCTCGACGCGACGGCATGGCAGCAGCTCGTCGCGGCGGCGGGCGGCGAGGACGAGGTCGCGGCGTACTGCGCGGAGCAGCTGGCGCGGGCGACAGCCACGCCGAGCAGGTCCGGCGACACGGGCAGACCCACCGCGGGTGCCGCGGACGCCGGCACGGAGACGGCGGGGAACACCGGCACGTCGGGCAACGGGAATCCCGGCAACGCGCCCGGCGGCGCGGACGACGCGGCCGGCAACGGCCGGGCGGGCGGCGGGAAGGACGAGTAACCGTTCCCGGGCCACCGGTACTCGCCGGAACGCAGTCGTACGCACTCCGGCGGCGGCAGTTCCCTGCTCCCGGCAACCTTTCCGGCCCCCGGCGACCACTGATGAGTCCGGACGCTCCCTTCACCGGAGCCCCACGAGCCACCTGTTCTCCCGAACCACGCAAGGACTCACCCCAGGCATGCCCAGTGACGTTTGCAGCGCCTCTTTCGATGTGTAAGTGGCGGGGAAATTGAGTGTCTTTGATGTCCGTGATGCGAAAGAGGCTGATGAGGCGACAGACCATGTGACGGCTTTCCCCGGATATGGCAGAAGTGATGAATTCCCCGCGCGAGGAGCGCGCGAGGGACTGCATGCAGGCAGCGTGCGAACCTGGAGGTTTCGAGTGCGACCGTTCACCCTCAACTACGCCTTCCCCAGGCCGCTTCCGATCGTGGTGACGCCCTACAGCTTCGACGAGTCGCTTCAGCTGAACGTGCTCCCCGACGGCCGTCCGGCCGTCACCGACCGGGACCTCCTCCTGGCGGCCGGGACGACGACGTCCACCGCCGGTTCCCAGACCCACTTCGACGACTGACGATCCGTAGTCGAATGACCGTACTGATCCTCACGTCCGAGGAGGACGTCACCGCCGACATGGTGGTGGCCAGACTGCACGAGGCGGGCGCTCCCGTGATGCGGCTGGATCCTGCCGACCTGCCGGGCAAGGCGGTGTTGTCCGCGCGTTACGCCCATGGCGACTTCGAGGGCCACCTGTCGGTGAACGGACGTGTGCTCAGCATGGGAGGCCTGCGGTCCGTCTGGGTGCGCAGGCCCGGCGAACCGGCCGCGCACGCGGCACACTCCTCGGCGTGGCTGACCGCCGAGACCCGTCAGGCGCTGTTCGGAATGCTCTACTCCGGCTCTACGCGATGGATGAACCATCCGCGCAACGCCGACCGGGCCCGACTGAAGCCATGGCAGTTGAGGGCCGCTCATCTCAGCGGCTTCGCCGTACCACCGACTGTCTTCACCACCTCCCCGCGCCTGGCACGGCAGTTCGCCGAGGAGCACCGGGAGGTGGTGGTGAAGTCCGCCTCGGGACCGCCGCCCGGTGACCCCACGCTGGCTCTGCCCACGACTCTGATCGGGCCCGACTCGGACTTCTCCGGCGTCGCGGCCGGTCCCGCGCTGTTGCAGCGGTACATACGCAAGCGTGCCGACATTCGTCTGACCTGTGTCAGCACCCGGCTGTTCGCCGCGCGGAAGACGGCCCAGCCGGACCAGGTCGACGGGCGCTACGGCGACACCGGGCACACCTGGGAGGCGGTTTCGGTGCCCGAACGCGTCGGCAAGTCGGTGCACGAGTACGTCGCCATGGCCGGACTGGCGTACGCCGCCTTCGACTTCGCTGAAGACGAGGAGGGTTTCTGGTGGTTCCTCGAGTGCAACCAGAGCGGCCAGTTCGGCTTCGTGGAACTGGAGACCGGGCAGCCGATCTCTGAGGCGGTCGCCCTGTGGCTGGCACAGCGCCAGGCGGGCCGGGGTCAGCAGTGGCGCGGCAGGCGATAGCCCCTGTCTGGCGCGTCGCACCACGCTCGACCCGGCCCGGGCGGCCACCGGCAAGAGGGGTCGCGTGGCCGGTTGCCTTCGTCGAGCAGACGAAAATTCGGCAGAGATATGCGCAACGATGCGGAACACTCGGGCACCGATGAGTTCTGCCGGGCGTAGGGGTCTTCACTGATGTCACCACCCACGTCCATGCCGGCGGCCCTTGGCTGCGAGGCGACTGTGACCAGGAACCCCAGCGAGGTGCTGCCGTGTCAGATGCGATCCAGGAACAACCTGCGGTGCGGGCGGGCCGCACACCGACGGTGGTGCGGCTGCTGGTGCTGGCCACGTTCGTGGTGATCCTCAACGAGACGATCATGATCAACGCCATCCCGCGGTTGATGGACTCGTTGCGCATCACCGAGCAGTCGGCGCAGTGGGTGTCCACCGCGTTCATGCTCACCATGGCTGCCGTGATCCCGGTCACCGGCTGGTTCCTGCAGCGCGTCACCACCCGCCAGGCCTACGCGATAGCGATGGGCGTGTTCCTCGCGGGTACCGCCCTGTCAGCCGTCGCTCCGTCCTTCGAGGTGCTGCTGCTGGGGCGGGTCGTGCAGGCGGCGGGCACAGCCGTGATGATGCCCCTGCTGATGACCACGTTGATGGTCGTGGTGCCCGAGCACGACCGCGGCCGGGTGATGGGCAACGTCACCCTGGCGATCTCGGTCGCGCCCGCGCTCGGACCCGCCGTGTCCGGACTGATCCTGCAGGTCGGCTCCTGGCGACTGCTGTTCGTGGTCGTCCTGCCGATCGCGGCTCTGGTGACCCTGTTCGGCCTGCGCAGGGTGGAGAACATCGGCGATCCGCAGGTGAGTTCCATCGACTGGCTCAGCGTCGGCGTGGCGGCGCTCGGCTTCGGCGGCCTGGTGTACGGCCTGAGCCTCATCGGCGACAGCGGGGGCAGGGCCGGGCTCGGCATCGGGATCGGCGTCGCCGGGATCGCGACCATCGCGGTCTTCGTGATGCGCCAGCTCAAGCTGCAACGCACCGGTGTGCCTCTGATGGACCTGCGCACCCTCGGGCACCGCACCTACGGCCTGTCCTTGGCTCTCATGTCCGTCGGGTTCCTGGCGATGCTCGGATCGATGATCCTGCTGCCGCTGTATCTGCAGAACCTGCGCGGGCTCAACCCGCTGGAGACCGGCCTGCTGGTCATGCCGGGCGGTCTGGTCATGGGCCTGCTGGGACCCACCGTCGGAAAGGCGTTCGACCGGTTCGGCAGTCGGCCCCTGGTGCTGCCCGGCTCGATCGGCATGGTGCTCGCCCTCTGCGGGTTCACCCAGGTCTCCATGACGATGCCGTACTGGCAGGTGCTGGGACTGCACGCGCTGCTGATGGTCAGCCTGGCGGCGACGTTCACCCCGGTCTTCACGCTCGGCATGGGCGCGCTTCCCCCACACCTGTACTCGCACGGAAGTTCGATGCTCGGGACGTTGCAGCAGGTCGCCGCAGCGTTCGGGACCGCGCTGGTGGTGACCGTGATGTCCACGCGCACCAGCCACCTGGTCGCCGACGGCGTCGCCGCCGTGCCCGCACAGGTGAGCGGGATGAAGCTGGCCTTCGTCGTCGCGGCCGCCCTCGCGCTGGTGACGATCGTCGTCGCGGCGAAGCTGCCGAACCGGATCACGGGCGCCGGCACCCAGGACCACGGCAGCGCCGACGCGGACCCGCCCGCCGACGGACACCCCGGCCGAGGGGAGCCCGTCACCGCCAACGAGACCTGACCGGTCCGCAGACCGACCGCAGGACGACGGTCAAGGCGGTCGGCGACGCCGTCCCGGATCACCGGCCGCGGCCGACCGCTGCCGGCCCTCCGTCAGGCGGGCGCAGGCAGGCTCGGGCAGGCTCAGGCCGAGAAGGGCACAGCTCAGTGGCCGCACCGCTGCCCCGTTCCGCCGGGTGCGGGCGTTGACGACGGCGATGAGGCACACCAGGGCGGCGAGCTGCTCCCCGTCCTGGTGCTTGACCGCGTTCGCCCCGACCTCGCCCGGGACACCACCGGCCGCTTCCACGACCTCGTGCGTCGTGCGCCGTGCGCCGTGCGTCGTCACATGCCCGGTCCCCCGGTCGGCCACCAGCCGGTCAGCGGTGCTCCGGGTTGTCCGCACCCGGACGGCAGCCGGCGTCCCACTGCGAGCGCTGGTTGCCGTGGGCGGGAATGCCTCCGGCGCGTTTCAGCAGGGCGGCGATGTGCATCAGGTTCCAGGTCATGAAGCTGGTGTTGCGGTTGGTGAAGTCGTTCTCCGGGCCGCCCGAGCCCTGATCGAGGTACGACGGTCCGGGGCCTGCCGCGCCGATCCAGCCGGCGTCCGCCTGGGGCGGGATCGTGTAGCCGAGGTGCTGGAGGCTGTAGAGGACGTTCATCGCGCAGTGCTTCACGCCGTCCTCGTTGCCGGTGATCAGACAGCCGCCGACACGGCCGTAGTAGGCGTACTGGCCCTGGGAGTTGAGCAGCGAGGAGCAGGCATACAGGCGCTCGATGACCTGCTTGGTGACGGAGCTGTTGTCGCCCAGCCAGATCGGGCCGGCGAGCACGAGGATGTCGGCGGCCATCACCTTCTCGTACAGCCCCGGCCAGGCGTCGGTGGCGAAGCCGTGCTCGGTCATGTCCGGGTAGACGCCGGGTGCGATGTCGTGGTCCACCGCGCGGATCAGGTCCGTGGTCACGCCGACGGCGTCCATGACAGCCCGGCTCCTGTCGATCAGGCCCTGGGTGTGGCTGAGCTGCGGGGACGGCTTGAGGGTGCAGTTGACGAAGAGGGCGGTCAGATCGTCGAAGCGGTAGGGGTTGTCGGCGGGGGCATCGGTGGAGGGTGAGGTCGTCATGAGGGCAGCGTCTCGCGCGGAGCCCTGTTTGTCCCGGTTCGACGCACCTGCGCCTGTCTGACGGAGTCACGACGTACGGGGGCGGTCCCATGGTGCGGCGCCGGTGCGGACCGACCAGCCGCACGCCGGTGTCGAGGCGCCGGCGGCGCGCGGGCACGAGCCGCTCGTGTTCGACGTGCGCGACGCTCCCGGCGCCGATGTGTGGGACCCGGCGGCCGTGCCCCGTCCGGTGTGGAGGCCGTGTGCCACCGGGCCGCGACGGCCGGGCCCCTGCACGCCCGTTACCGTGTGGAGTCGCGCTTCCGGGGCCGACCGGAACAGGACGTGAACCAGGGGGACTCAGGTGAGTACGCTCCGGCCCAGCGAACCGACGCGCGGCCTCGGCGTCATCCAGCGCCGAGCCCCCGTCCCGGTCGAGCGCGCCCAGCCCTTGGACGTGCCCGGTGAGCGAGGGATCGCGACCCTGCGGATGAACGCGCGCCGCGGAGCCGGGGTCGCCTCCTTACCGGACAGTCCAAAGATCCTGGAACCGTGCGCCGCGTCGCGCGCGAGCCGGTGCTTCACGGCGGCAGGCGGGGCCGCGCTGTCCGGTGCGGTGGGCCGTAAGCCGTGAAGGGCATGCGCAGGGGCGTGCGGGGG
>NZ_VJZE01000024.1 GCF_009377205.1 Streptomyces phyllanthi | reverse complement strand
CCCTCGCCGAATACCCCCGCGCCCTCACCCAGGCCGCCGCGCACCGCGCCCCCGACCGGGTCGCCCGGCAGCTTGTCAGCGTCGCCGATGCCCTGCTCCTCTTCCAGCACACCGTGCTCCCGCGCGGCGACGAGAAACCCTCGGCCGCCCACCGGGCCCGGCTGGCTCTCGCCGAAGCCGCCGGGACGGTGCTGGTCGGCGGCCTGTCCCTGCTCGGCATCGACGCACCCGAACACCTCTGAGAGAGCACAGAACACGCCATGAGCCGTTCCGCACACCCCGCCGGGCCCCGTCACGCCGACGTCCTCCCCGAGGGCCACTACTCCGCGCCGCCCGCCGACCTCAACGCCCTCGACCCCAAGGTGTGGGCCCAGACCGTGAGCCGTACGCAGGACGGCGTCGTCAGTGTCGGCGGGCTGGATGTGAAGGCGCTCGCCGAGGAGTTCGGCACCCCGGCCTACTTCATCGACGAGGCCGACTTCCGGGCCCGGGCGCGGGCCTGGCGTACCGCCTTCGGGCACGACGCCGACGTCTTCTACGCCGGGAAGGCC
The DNA here is from genome assembly GCF_009377205.1 of Streptomyces phyllanthi. Taxonomy (GTDB): domain Bacteria; phylum Actinomycetota; class Actinomycetes; order Streptomycetales; family Streptomycetaceae; genus Streptomyces; species Streptomyces phyllanthi. The sequence continues at coordinate 42,381 of NZ_VJZE01000024.1, read as the reverse complement.
TTCCTCTCCCGGGCCGTCGTGCAGTGGCTGCACGAGGAGGGGCTCAACCTCGACGTGTGCTCCGGCGGCGAGCTGGCCACCGCCCTCTCCGCCGGCATGCCCGCCGACCGCATCGCCTACCACGGCAACAACAAGTCCACGGACGAGATCCGTACGGCCGTCGAGGCGGGTGTCGGGCGGATCGTGCTCGACTCCTTCCAGGAGATCGCGCGGGTCGCCCACATCGCCCAGGAGCTCGGGACGCGCCAGCGCGTGCAGATCAGGGTGACGGTCGGCGTCGAAGCGCACACGCACGAGTTCATCGCCACCGCCCACGAGGACCAGAAGTTCGGGATCCCGCTCGCCGGAGGGCAGGCCGCCGAGGCCGTACGGCGGGCCCTGCAGCTCGACGGGCTCGAACTCGTCGGTATCCACAGCCACATCGGGTCGCAGATCTTCGACACGTCCGGGTTCGAGGTGGCCGCCCACCGGGTCGTGGGTCTGCTGAAGGAGATCCGGGACGAGCACGGTGTCGAACTGCCCGAGATCGACCTCGGTGGCGGCCTCGGTATCGCGTACACCAGTGACGACGATCCGCGCGAGCCGCACGAGATCGCCAAGGCGCTCACCGAGATCGTCAACCGCGAGTGCGAGGGCGCCAAGCTGCGCGCACCCCGTATCTCCGTCGAGCCCGGACGGGCCATCGTCGGGCCGACGGCCTTCACGCTGTACGAGGTCGGGACCATCAAGCCGCTCGCCGGGCTGCGTACGTACGTCTCCGTCGACGGCGGCATGTCCGACAACATCCGGACCGCGCTGTACGACGCCGAGTACAGCGTCGCCCTCGTCTCCCGTACGAGCGACGCGGAGCCCATGCTCGTCCGCGTGGTCGGCAAGCACTGCGAGAGCGGGGACATCGTGGTGCGGGACGCGTTCCTGCCCGCCGACCTGGCACCGGGTGACCTGATCGCCGTACCGGCCACCGGTGCGTACTGCCGCTCGATGGCCAGCAACTACAACCACGCGCTCCGCCCGCCGGTCGTCGCCGTGCACGAGGGCCGGGCCCGGGTCATCGTCCGCCGTGAGACGGAGGAGGACCTCCTGCGCCTCGACGTCGGGTGAACCAAAGGGCGTCCCGTGAACACGGGGCGCCCGCAAACCGGGTGGAAGATCTCCTGTCTCCACCCCTCAGCGAAATGAAATAGATATCTCACGATCCGGACGAGGGGCAGAAACTCCCGTCCGGTGAGTGAGACTGTTCCCACCGTATTCGGTATGTGAGGAAACGAGGTCGGATGATGCGTACGCGTCCGCTGAAGGTGGCGCTGCTGGGCTGTGGGGTTGTCGGCTCAGAGGTGGCGCGCATCATGACGACGCACGCCGACGACCTCGCCGCCAGGATCGGGGCACCAGTGGAGCTGGCCGGGGTTGCCGTACGGCGGCCCTCCAAGGTGCGTGAGGGCATTCCCGCCGAACTCATCACCACCGACGCCACCGCGCTCGTCAAACGCGGGGACATCGACGTCATCGTCGAGGTCATCGGAGGGATCGAGCCGGCCCGGTCCCTCATCACCACCGCCTTCGAGCACGGCGCCTCCGTGGTCTCCGCGAACAAGGCGCTCCTCGCCCAGGACGGCGCCGACCTGCACGCCGCCGCCGAGGAGCACGGTCGGGACCTGTACTACGAGGCGGCCGTCGCCGGTGCGATCCCGCTGATCCGGCCGTTGCGCGAGTCGCTCGCCGGCGACAAGGTCAACCGGGTGCTGGGCATCGTCAACGGAACCACCAACTTCATCCTCGACAAGATGGATTCGACCGGCGCCGGGTACCAGGAGGCCCTCGACGAGGCCACCGCGCTCGGGTACGCGGAAGCCGATCCCACCGCCGACGTCGAGGGCTTCGACGCCGCCGCCAAGGCCGCGATCCTCGCAGGGATCGCCTTCCACACGCGGGTACGGCTCGACGACGTGTACCGCGAGGGCATGACCGAGGTCACCGCCGCCGACTTCGCCTCCGCCAAGGAGATGGGCTGCACCATCAAGCTGCTCGCCATCTGCGAGCGGGCCGAGGACGGGGCGTCCGTCACCGCGCGCGTGCACCCCGCGATGATTCCGCTGAGCCACCCGCTCGCCTCCGTGCGCGGCGCGTACAACGCCGTGTTCGTGGAGTCGGACGCCTCCGGGCAGCTCATGTTCTACGGGCCGGGCGCGGGCGGCGCCCCCACGGCCTCCGCCGTCCTCGGTGACCTCGTCGCGGTCTGCCGCAACCGGCTCAACGGAGCGACCGGACCCGGTGAGTCCGCGTACGCCGCCCTGCCCGTGTCGGGTATGGGAGACGTCGTCACGCGCTACCACATCAGCCTCGATGTCGCCGACAAACCGGGCGTTCTCGCCCAGGTCGCCACCGTGTTCGCCGAGCACGGGGTGTCCATCGATACGGTGCGCCAGCAAGGACGGCAGGACGGCGGCGGAGAGGCCTCCCTCGTCGTCGTCACCCATCGCGCGTCCGACGCCGCCCTGGGCGGGACCGTCGAGGCGCTGCGCAAGCTCGACACCGTGCGGGGTGTCGCCAGCATCATGCGGGTTGAAGGAGAGTAACCAGCAATGACCCACCAGTGGCGCGGAATCATCGAGGAGTACCGGGACCGGCTGCCCGTCTCCGACACCACGCAGGTCGTGACGCTCCGCGAGGGCGGTACGCCTCTCGTGCCCGCGCAGGTGCTCTCCGAGCGCACGGGCTGTGACGTTCACCTCAAGGTGGAGGGTGCGAACCCGACGGGGTCCTTCAAGGACCGCGGTATGACCATGGCCATCACCCGGGCCAAGGAGGAGGGCGCGAAGGCGGTCATCTGTGCCTCCACGGGCAACACCTCCGCCTCCGCGGCCGCGTATGCCGTACGCGCGGGCATGGTGTCGGCCGTGCTCGTGCCGCAGGGCAAGATCGCGCTCGGCAAGATGGGCCAGGCCCTCGTGCACGGCGCGAAGATCCTCCAGGTCGACGGCAACTTCGACGACTGCCTCACCCTCGCGCGTGAACTGTCCGACAACTACCCGGTGGCACTGGTCAATTCGGTCAATCCGGTGCGTATCGAAGGCCAGAAGACGGCCTCGTTCGAGATCGTGGACATGCTCGGCGAGGCGCCAGACATCCATGTGCTCCCGGTGGGCAACGCGGGCAACATCACGGCCTATTGGAAGGGCTACAAGGAGTACGCCGCCGACAGGATCGCCGGCCGGACCCCTCGGATGTGGGGCTTCCAGGCCTCCGGCGCCGCCCCGATCGTGCGCGGCGAGGTCGTCAAGGACCCGTCGACCATCGCCACCGCGATCCGTATCGGCAACCCCGCGTCATGGAAGTACGCCCTGGCGGCCAAGGAGGAGTCGGGCGGTCTCATCGACGAGGTGACGGACCGTGAGATCCTGCGCGCCTACCGGATGTTGGCCGCTCAGGAGGGCGTTTTTGTCGAGCCCGCGTCCGCCGCGTCCGTGGCCGGTCTGCTGAAGGCGGCCGAGCAGGGCAAGGTCGACCCCGGGCAGACCATCGTGTGCACGGTCACCGGCAACGGCCTCAAGGACCCCGACTGGGCCGTCGCCGGCGCCCCCCAGCCGGTCACGGTCCCGGTCGACGCGGCGACGGCGGCCGAGCGGCTCGGTCTTGCGTAGGCCCGCGCACGGCGCCTCCCGCTCGCGCGGAGGCGCCACCGGTCGCGGGAAGTGCCCACCTCGTACGGAGGTGACCGTCTGTCGCCCAGAAGTGCTCGTATCCCGTTCGGAGACCGGGCAGGGCGCCGCGCTCCGGCGTAAGGAGGGCACTCCTGGGGGATAACCCCGCATGGCACCCGACACGGGTTGCACGGGGGGCTTACGACACGCATCGTGCGCCTCCTGTGCGCCCTATGTCGCCACTGAACCTTCCTTCGATAGGCTGTACTGAACCCGCCCGCCGCATATGCCGCGGTGTCGTGTCGTCGACAGTGGTCCCCGGATCCCGTCGACTGCGGCCTTCGGGTCTCCCGTCACCATCGAACGTCAATCGAATGTCATGAATGCCAACCGAATGGCATTCGGCAATCTCGCAGCTCAAGGAGAGTCATCGAGCGATGGCCGGTCCAGCGTTCCGCGCCGCCGCCGTCAGGGTGCGCGTCCCCGCCACCAGCGCCAACCTCGGCCCGGGCTTCGACGCCCTCGGCCTGTCGCTTGGCCTGTACGACGACGTGGTCGTCCGCGTGGCCGACTCCGGCCTGCACATCGACATCGCGGGTGAGGGCAGCGAGACACTCCCGCGTGACGAGAGCCACCTCCTCGTCCGTTCCCTGCGCACCGCCTTCGATCTGCTCGGCGGGCAGCCCCGCGGCCTGGAGATCGTCTGCGCCAACCGCATCCCGCACGGCCGCGGCCTCGGCTCCTCCTCCGCCGCCATCTGCGCCGGCATCGTCGCCGCGCGCGCCGTGACCATAGGCGGCGACTCCCGGCTCGACGACGCCGCGCTGCTCGGACTGGCCACCGAGATCGAGGGCCACCCCGACAATGTCGCGGCCTGCCTGCTGGGCGGCTTCACGCTCTCCTGGATGGAGCGCGGTACCGCGCGGGCCATCAGGATGGAGCCCGCCGATTCCATCGTTCCGGTGGTTTTCGTACCGGGGAAGCCGGTGCTGACGGAGACGGCCCGCGGACTGCTGCCGCGCGCTGTCCCGCATGTCGACGCCGCCGCCAACGCGGGCCGTGCGGCCCTGCTCGTCGAGGCCCTGACCAGGCGCCCCGAGCTGCTGCTGCCCGCCACCGAGGACCGGCTGCACCAGGAGTACCGCGCCCCGGCCATGCCGGACAGCGCCGCCCTGGTGGAGCGGCTGCGGGCCGACGGAATCCCCGCAGTGATCTCCGGCGCGGGACCCACGGTCCTCGCGCTGGCCGACGGCGAGAGCGCCGACAAGGTGGCCGACCTGGCGGGCGCGGGCTGGGCCGCCAACCGGCTGGAGCTCGACGCCCAGGGAGCGAGCGTGTTGCCGCTCGCCACCTCGGGCGTCGACTGAACGCGCACGGTTGCCGGATTTCGAGAGGGGGAATGTTTGTTGGATCCGGTAGTGTTAACCTCAAGTCTGCACCCGACCCCACCATGGCGAGGTGCTTCGTGTCCCCGTCCGGGACAACCTTTCTTCCGGGAGCCTCCCAAATCGCACCGTGTTTCGTACGTCACGCAGTACGCCGTACGCAGGCACTGAGCGATCTGTCGAGCACGCTCCGGAACCGGCGTGACCGAGCCGCGTGACACCGACACTCAGTGCCACGGCTCAGGGAAGCGCCGAATCACCAGTCACCTCCGCCGCCTTTGGCGGACCACCGCCCCGGCGCGGTCCACACAGCAAGGACCGAAGCCGGACAGCACAACCGGTCGCCGAGCCAGACAGGCCGACGTCCGCTCCAGGGAAGGACCCTTCGTGAGCGACACCACCGATCTGATGGGCGCACGTGTCGAGGAGACCGCTGCCGCGCCCGCCACGGACGCCTCCGCGCCTGCCACCGGTGCCGGGTCCCGGCGGCGCCGCGGTACCGGCCTCGAGGGCATGGTGCTGGCCGAGCTGCAGCAGGTCGCATCCGGCCTCGGCATCAGGGGCACCGCGCGTATGCGCAAGAGCCAGCTGATCGAGGTCATCAAGGAGGCGCAGGCGGCCGGGGGCGCCCCGGCGAAGGCCGAAGCCGCCACCGAGACCAAGCCGAAGCGCCGGACCACCTCACGGGCGCGTACGGGCGAGGAGGCCGCTCCCGCCGCCGACGCGGAGGCCCCCGCCGAGAAGAAGGCCACGAAGGCCGCGAAGGCCAAGGCCGAGGCCCCCGCCGAGAAGGCCGTGGCCCAGCAGCAGATCGAGATCCCCGGCCAGCCGCAGCCCGCGAGCGAGGACGCGCCCACCGAGCGCCGCCGTCGCCGGGCCACCGCCGAGGCCGGCAGCCCCGAGACGGTCGCCGCCGAGGCCAAGAGCGAGCCGAAGGCCGAGACCCCGGCGCAGGCGCAGGGCGACGCCGGTGACCAGGGCGGCGAGGGCCGCCGTGACCGCCGTGACCGCCGCGAGCGCGGCCGTGACCGCGACCGCCGGGGCAAGGGCGACGACCAGCAGGGCGGCCAGCAGCAGCGCGGCCAGCAGCAGGGCGGCGGCCAGCAGCAGGGCGGCGGCCGTCAGGACCGCCAGGACCGTCAGGACGACGGTTACGACGACGACGGCGGCGGCCGCCGTGGCCGTCGCGGGCGCTACCGCGACCGACGTGGCCGCCGTGGCCGCGACGAGATCGGCAGCGAGCCGCAGATCGCCGAGGACGACGTCCTGATCCCGGTCGCGGGCATCCTGGACATCCTCGACAACTACGCCTTCATCCGCACCTCCGGCTACCTGCCGGGCCCGAACGACGTGTACGTCTCCCTCGCCCAGGTCCGCAAGAACGGCCTGCGCAAGGGCGACCACGTCACCGGTGCGGTCCGTCAGCCGAAGGAGGGCGAGCGCCGCGAGAAGTTCAACGCGCTGGTCCGCCTGGACTCCGTCAACGGCATGGCGCCCGAACACGGCCGTGGCCGCCCGGAGTTCAACAAGCTGACGCCGCTCTACCCGCAGGACCGCCTCCGCCTGGAGACGGACCCGGGTGTGCTCACCACCCGCATCATCGACCTCGTCTCGCCCATCGGTAAGGGCCAGCGTGGTCTGATCGTGGCCCCGCCGAAGACCGGTAAGACCATGATCATGCAGGCGATCGCCAACGCGATCACCCACAACAACCCCGAGTGCCACCTGATGGTCGTCCTCGTCGACGAGCGTCCGGAAGAGGTCACCGACATGCAGCGGTCGGTCAAGGGCGAGGTCATCTCCTCGACCTTCGACCGCCCGGCCGAGGACCACACCACGGTCGCCGAGCTCGCCATCGAGCGCGCCAAGCGCCTGGTGGAGCTGGGCCACGACGTCGTCGTCCTGCTTGACTCGATCACGCGTCTGGGCCGTGCGTACAACCTCGCGGCGCCTGCCTCCGGCCGCATCCTGTCCGGTGGTGTCGACTCGACGGCCCTCTACCCGCCGAAGCGCTTCTTCGGTGCGGCCCGCAACATCGAGGACGGCGGCTCGCTCACCATCCTCGCCACCGCTCTGGTGGACACCGGGTCCCGCATGGACGAGGTGATTTTCGAGGAGTTCAAGGGCACCGGCAACATGGAGCTCAAGCTCGACCGGAAGCTCGCCGACAAGCGCATCTTCCCGGCGGTGGACGTGGACGCGTCCGGTACCCGCAAGGAGGAGATCCTGCTCGGCAACGAGGAGCTCGCCGTCGTCTGGAAGCTGCGCCGGGTGCTGCACGCGCTCGACCAGCAGCAGGCGATCGAACTGCTCCTCGACAAGATGAAGCAGACCAAGTCGAACGTCGAGTTCCTGATGCAGATCCAGAAGACGACGCCGACGCCGGGCAACGGCGACTGAGTCCGCCTGCGCACAGGGCTGCCCCGTCTCCGACGGAGACGGGGCAGCCCTGTTGCCCTGAACAGAGAAGTGGCCCCGGTGCATGAATCATGTTCCGGGGCCACTGATGTTCTACTTGGAGGTCAGCTCCACCTCGCAGTCCAGCGTCTGGGTGAGCTCCCTGCCGCCCTGCCGGTAGTCGAACTTGCAGTACCGAACGCTTCTCGTCGGCTCGCCGGTGATTTTCAGCCGGGCCAGATAGTAGATGTCGCTCGACGAGTGGGCGGCGACCTTCACGCCCTCCTTGGCATGGTCCTTCAAACGACCGAAGGCCGGCGTGTACTTGTCGCCTTCCTCCGTGAGCAGGGCCAACCCTTCGGTGTCGTCAAGGCTGTAGGCGCCGTATCTCAGCACCTTTATTCCTTTCGGTACCTCGACAACGGATGCCCCTGTGATCTCGATAGGCTCGTCGGATGTGTTGGCGGGGACAGGGAGAGCGAACCAGAAGATGTCTCCCGCCTTTACGTGCTCGAACCCGACAGTGCCGTTTGACTGGGTGCCGCCTGACAGGGCGGTCCCCTTCCCGCGCTGAGGCTCCTGAGAGGAGCATGCCGCGACAAGGAGGGCGATCATCGCGGTTGCCGCGAGCCTAGTAGGAGTAGAGGACACCGGGCTTCCCCGATACTGGTCCGTTCGCACCCCAGATGTCATGCCGGGCGACCGTGCGCTCTCCAGCGGTGATGCGTTGTTTGTGCTCTCGGTCGAGCTGGGTCGAAGCGCCGAGCGCTATGCCCTCAACTGTCACAGCGGCGGACCACTTGACGCTGCGCCCCTTTGAGAGCTGGAAGTATGCACCGGGCTTGATGTAGGCCCGATTCCGCTTGGGCGACTGGTAGTACCCGCCGGCGCCGTCCTTGTATCTGACGTCCTTACCGTACTTGCCTGTTGCTCCGCCTGCCGGAACCGTGTACCTACCAGCCCTGATCTCCTTGTGGGACGCTGTCCTCCCGCCGCACTTCGTGTACTTCTTGATCTTCTTGTACTTGATCGGAACCTTCCACTGCTTGGCGAAGTACGGTCCTTTTTTGGTGTACCCGGAGGATTGGCCCGTGGATGATCCCAAGTTCACTGAGCCCTGGATCTTCCAGCCACCGGGGGTGGAAACAGCCACTTCGACGTTCGTCGACAACTTCTCGTCGTAGTCCACCGATGCATACGCATCCCAGTTGGCATGGCCCTCAGCCACCGTCGTGTACCGGATGTACTTCTTGAGCGTCTTGGTCCATCTCTCACAGCCACCCATATACGGGGTGATCTTCATGCTGCTGACGTCCGTACCGTCCACGATGTACGGGTTGTAGCCGACGGGTGGAGCCCCGGTCTGGCTCTGCCACTCTGGAAGCGGGGCGTCGCCGAGGGTGTCCACGGATGACTGATCCTGGGCCGAAGCCCAGCTCTGAGCAACAGCTTGTGCGGTCGGCTCGGCTTCCTCCAGGCCATCAGGCGCCTGCGGCAGCAGAGCGACCGAGTGGCCCTCTTCCTCGGCCGCAAAATCGGCGATGGCCATGCGGGCCGCACTCGTCGCCGATTCCGATGCTGCGGTCAAATTGTCGGATGCTTGCATGATCACGCCGTTGGAGGTCACGCCGGTGGCGGTGGCGGTCACATTGACGGCGCCGCCGTTGGCATCCACGGCTTCCTGGACCTCGGCGGGAAGGGTGTTGGGGAGGGTGAGCGACCACGAGCCATCCGCAGCGGTGGTGGTCTTCCCCAGGGTGGGCAGGTCGGCGGTTGCTCCCTCCTCTTCGGGAAGGACGTCACTCGCCTCGATGACCACCTCCAGACCCGCAACCGGATGTCCGTCGCCTCGAGTGAACCGGCCGCTGACCGTTTTGGCGCCGGTCGGACTCGGGTCGGATTCGGGCTCCGGTGTGGCTTCGGGCACTTCGGAGTCGTCCGGGCGAGTACCGAAGTAGGGGCTACCAGGCGCCATGTCCGCCAGACATGTGGCGGTGTCGGCGAAGATCTGGCCGTAGATCCCAGTGCGGATCTCGTCGTTGGCCAGTGTCAGTGCTGTGGTGCCGGTGTACCCCTTGATTGTGCCGGAGTGGTCCTTGCTACCTGTGTGCGTGTGTACGGTGCCTGGGCCCGGGCTCCAAGCCTGCACCGCATCGGTCAGCCCTGTGGCCACCACAGTTGGGGGGGTCAGCCTGGGGTGGACGGACTGCCCTGTGGCTGCCCCGAAATACCTCAACGTGCTGATCTCCCCGTCCGTAAGGACGTAGACCTTGGAGTCGGCCATCCAGACGTCGTCCGCGTTTTTGATCGCGACGGCCGCAGCATGGTCCGCAGGGATCTTGGACGCCATCGACGAGATCGTGCCCGAACCGGTGGCGGGGTCGGACTGCTTGTAGACGGTGATCTCCCCGTTCTCGGCCTGGGCGAAGAGGAGGCTTCCGGAGGCCCAGACCTTCTTGGACGAGCCCCATCCCGTCCCGTACGTCCGCGCGGGCGTCAGCAGAGAGCCGCCGGTGGCCGTCTCGTCGGTGTACGACTTGAGTGTGCCGCTCGCAGTGATCTCGTAGATGACGCCGTTGCCCGCCGTGAAGATGCGGCTGGTACCTGGAACGGGCGCGGTGTGTCCGGTGTCGAAGATGGTGCCGTCGGCGTCGCCGTCCTTGGGGCCCCAGTCCAAGTACTTGCGCAGTGTTCGCGGCTTGGCCGGATTGACGACGCCCGGGCCGCCTTCGAGGACATAGGTCGCGACGCTTGAAGGGCACGCTTCTGCCGCATGAGCCTCGGGCGGGATGGAGACGGCAGGCGCGGTGAGTGCTCCAGCGAGGAGGGCGGTCACGCATAGGGTGCGGACTGTCCCGGCTCTCGGTCTGCTGGGCGTGTGTTTCACGACAGTTGAACCCCCTGAAAGGCGTGCGCAGTAGGAACGCAGAGGTGCACACGTGGTGTGAAAAGCGAGCGGCGGAGGCGCTTTGGTCAACTGGCGCCCGTGAACCGCTTGGCAGAAGGTATTCGCCCTGGTGTTGTAAGTGTGAAGAATTGAGGCAGATCTGAGGATCATCTCTGCCCTGTGAGCGGCCGATCCTTGTTGCGTGTGCTCGGTTGAGCTGCTGGAGGAGTTCGGTAGCGCTGTCGGTCGGCAACGGCTTCGCATCTTCTCGCATCCCAGCAGCACCTTCGGTGTACAACCCCGCGACATGGGTCCTGCACGCATCTGGTCTGGTGGGCAAGGATGAGTTCACCCCAGAGGGCTTCACGGACGTGATCGGCCGCACCTGGACCGGGCTGGAGACGTCAGCGGGACCGGCAAGTCCTGCAGCGCTACCTTCTCCAGCCACATCACCCTTCAGCACCCTTACGGAACACGGTATCGAGGGCCGTTCCCTTCATGGGGTGGCCCTCGACGTCGTGGAAGTGAGGCGCCGGTGGCCGTCGGATGAAGGCGTGCGCGGTGGCGTATGGGACAGGTGTACGATCACGTTCTTCGTGTTGCGTCGAGGGACGTGTCGCCCGATGTTCCGTTCGGTGAGTCCCCGACGTATCAACTCTTGATACTCAGGGGGGACTTGAGTGGGTACACCGCTGTCCGGAAACGGCCGTCACAGACGCCGGATACGGATCGGGCTGCCCGTGGGTGCGGCCGCGGTCGCCGCGGCCGTCGCGGGGGCGCTGATGATGTCGTCCGCGGACGCCGCCACCGCGCTGCCGACACCGACCGCCAAGCCGAACACCAGCGCGCCCTCGCTCGACGAGCTCACCGAGCGCGTCGCGGGCGCGGTCGCCAGTGACGACACCGCCGGGGAGACGGCGCAGAAGAGGGCGTCACTGAGCTCCGGGACGAGCACGTCGTCGAGCGACTCGCCGATCGACGCGAAGATCATCGGTGGCAGCGAGACCACCATCACCTCGGCGCCGTGGATGGCCCAGCTCTGGTACTACGACGAGGACCAGGACCTCGGCTTCTTCTGCGGCGGTGCCGTGATCGCGCCGACGAAGATCCTCACCGCCGCGCACTGCGTCGACGGGTACGACTGGCACGCGAACGGCACGGTCATCACCGGCACCTCGCAGTTGCCCACCACCGTCACGAACGACGACGGGTCCACGAGCACCGACTTCCATGGTGGCACCCTCTCCGGTGTCTGGCGCCAGTGGGACCACCCGTCGTACGACGAGGACACGATCGACAACGACATCGCGGTCCTCACCCTGCCGAACCCCGTCAAGGCCACGCCCATCAAGATGACGACGTCCGGGGACACGGCGTCGTACGCGGAGGGCACCCAGGCCAAGGTCTACGGCTGGGGCCGCACCAGCTCCACCAGCGACGACATCTCCGACACGCTGAAGACGGCGACGCTGCCCGTCCGGACAGACGCCACCTGCGCGGACGCGTTCCTTCCCGGCTGGTTCATCAAGGGCCACATGGTCTGCGCGGGCGAGCCGGCGACCGGCAGTGACGAGGGGACCAACTCGGCCTGCAACGGCGACTCCGGCGGCCCGCTCGTCGTGAACAACCGCGTCGTCGGCGTGGTGTCCTGGGGCGTCGAGGACTGCGTGGCCGCGGGCGCGTACAGCGTGTTCAGCAAGGTCAGCACGTACGTCGGCGTGACCTACCCGCGCGTGGACGACACCGACATCAGCGGTGACGGCAAGGCGGACCTGTTCCTGCGCAAGGACTCCACGAACGTCGGCTACGTGAAGGAGTCCAAGGGCACCTCGTTCACCGCGCGCGAGTCGTGGGGCTCCTGGGCGGGCCTCAACGTCGTCCTGCAGACCGACCTCAACCGGGACGGCTACCAGGACTTCGTGGTCCGCCGCAGCTCCGACGGCGATGTCTTCTGGATGCACTACGTGCCCGCGACGGACTCCTGGGCCAACAAGCAGATCTTCGACAACTGGAAGAGCCGCAAGCGGATCGTCACTCCCGGCGATGTCACCGGTGACGCCCTGCCCGACCTGCTCTCGGTCGACTCCGCCGGTGTTCTGTGGATCTACCCGGGCAAGGGCAACGGCTCCTTCTCGACCCGCGTCAAGGTCGGCTCCGGCTGGAGCCAGTACAACTCGGTGCGCGGCCACGGCGACTTCACCGGTGACGGCAAGGCCGACCTGATCGTCCGCAAGAGCAGCACCTCGGACATCTACCTCTACAAGGGCACCGGCAAGGCCGGCACGGGCGCCTTCTCCAGCCGGGTCAAGGTCCGCAACTGGAGCAGCTACAACGCCTTCGTGGCCCCGGGCGACGTGACCGGCGACGGCAAGGCCGACTTCCTGGCCCGTACGAAGGGCGGCACGCTCTACCTGTACAAGGGCACCGGCAAGGCCACGAGCGAGATCTTCGCCACAAGGATCTCCATCGGTACCGGTTACGACCAGTACGACCTCTTCGGCTGAAACCGCAGGTGAGCGACTGCTCACCGCTACGGTCGATCACACACTGTGCCCATCGCGTTCACGCGGTGGGCACAGTGCCGTGTGCAACGCTTTCTCCGGCCAGGCCTGAGCCTGACAGCAGGGGGTAACCGACCGCAGGAGACAGGACCGAGGAGCCCATGTCCGCCGACAGCACGCAGGACCCCGGAAACCGGGGGAAGACCGGCACCAAGGGCCCGCGCCACCGTGCGACGGGCCGGCGCCGCAAGCCCCGGAGCAGGCGGGGCAAGGGGCTCCTTGTCACGGCCTGGACCGCCGCGGGCATCCTCGTGCTCGGCGGTACGGGCTTCGGCTACCTGTACTTCAAGCTCAACGGCAACATCAAGAGCGTCGACATCAACCAGGTCCTCGGCGCCGAACGGCCCGAGAACGTCGACAACGGTTCGCAGGACATCCTCGTCCTCGGCTCCGACACCCGCGCCGGGAGCAACAAGAAGCTGGGCGGCGGCACCGACGACGGCAGCGCCCGCTCGGACACGGCGATGATCGTGCACGTGTACGAAGGTCACAAGAAGGCCAGCGTGGTCTCGATACCGCGTGACACCCTCGTCGAGCGGCCCGAGTGCACCGACGCGAAGGGCAGGACGTATCCCGCCGCGAAGAAGGCCATGTTCAACTCCGCGTACTCCACCGGCGGCGCGGCCTGCGCGGTCAAGACCGTCGAGTCCATGACCGGCATCCGCATGGACCACTACGTCGAGGTCGACTTCGCCGGCTTCAAGAAGCTGATCGACGAACTCGGCGGGGTCGAGGTCACCACGACCAAGGACATCGACGACCCGGACAGCCATCTCGAGCTGAAGGCCGGCACCCACACCCTCAGCGGCGACAAGGCCCTCGGCCTCGTCCGCACCCGGCACGGCGTCGGCGACGGCTCGGACCTCGGCCGTATCCAGCTTCAGCAGGCGTTCATCAAGGCTCTGGTCTCCCAGGTGAAGGACCTCGGCGTCCTGACCGACCCCAAGAAGCTGTACGACCTCGCCGAAACGGTCACCAGGACGGTCACCACCGACTCCGACCTCGCCTCGGTCACCAGGCTGACGTCGTTCGCGAGCGGCCTCAAGGGCATCAGCCCCTCGAACATGAACATGGTCACGATGCCGGTCCGCTACGACCCCGCCGACGGCAACCGGGTCCTCGTGGACGAGACGAAGTCCCAACAGGTCTGGAAGGCCCTCAGGGAGGACAGGCCGATCCCGAAGTCGGCAACGAAGGACACGGCGGCCGGAGAGGCGGACGGCGTGGTCACGTCGTCCTGAGCTTTCGGGGGCGCTGGGAACTCGGGGGCGATCCCAGGTTTTCAGGGGCGCTGGGCTGTATCGATGTGCGCTTCCGCCGCGTGGGCGCGACCAGCCACATTCGACCCGCGGACGCCCACGGTGACCAAGCGGCGACCCCGACCGCGACCCACCCACCGACCGACCGGGAATAGACGACCGAGCCCCCCGGTTTGGGAGGATGGACCCAGTCCTGGCAGACTGGACCGCTGGCTCCGGTTCACGCTCCCGCACCCCGCGGAAGCGACCCGGCGCCCTCCCGAATCTAGGAGACACCTTGAAGCGCGACATCCACCCCGAGTACGTCGAGACGCAGGTCAGCTGCACCTGCGGCGCGTCGTTCACCACCCGTAGCACGATCACCGCCGGCACCATCCGTGCCGAGGTCTGCTCCGAGTGCCACCCGTTCTACACGGGCAAGCAGAAGATCCTCGACACCGGTGGCCGCGTGGCCCGCTTCGAGGCCCGCTTCGGCAAGGCCGCCGCTGCCAAGAAGTAGCGAGCCCACAGCGCCGGTCCGCGGATGCCCCCACTCGGGGGTTCCGGGACCGGCGTTTTGCGGTACGGCCCCCTTGGGAGCCGGCGCAGCTCACATATTTCGTCGTACGTACGTCCCCGGGCTCATCATGGGAGCGGGGGACAGCCCAGGGAGCCGGAGATGTTCGAGGCGGTCGAGGAACTGGTCGGGGAGCACGCCGACCTGGAGAAGAAGCTCGCCGATCCGTCGGTCCACGCGGACCAGGCCAACGCGCGCAAGCTGAACAAGCGTTACGCCGAGCTGAGTCCGATCGTCGCCACGTACCGCTTCTGGAAGGCGACCGGCGACGACATCGACACCGCGCGGGAACTCGCCGCCGACGACCCGGACTTCGTCGCCGAGGTCAAGGAACTGGAGAAGCTGCGCGAGGAGCTGACGGAGAAGCTCCGCTTCCTGCTGATCCCGCGCGACCCCAGCGACGACAAGGACGTCATCCTCGAGATCAAGGCGGGCGCGGGCGGCGACGAGTCGGCGCTGTTCGCCGGTGATCTGCTGCGCATGTATCTGCGGTACGCCGAGCGCGTCGGCTGGAAGACCGAGATCATCGACTCCACCGAGTCCGAGCTGGGCGGCTACAAGGACGTCCAGGTAGCCGTGAAGACCAAGGGCGGTCAGGCGCCCGAGCCCGGCCAGGGCGTGTGGGCGCGGCTGAAGTACGAGGGCGGCGTCCACCGTGTGCAGCGCGTGCCCGCGACCGAGTCCCAGGGCCGTATCCACACCTCCGCGGCCGGTGTGCTCGTCACGCCCGAGGCCGAGGAGATCGATGTCGAGATCAACCCGAACGATCTGAGGATCGACGTGTACCGGTCCTCGGGCCCCGGCGGCCAGTCCGTCAACACGACCGACTCCGCGGTGCGCATCACGCACCTCCCCACCGGAGTGGTCGCCTCCTGCCAGAACGAGAAGAGCCAGCTGCAGAACAAGGAGCAGGCGATGCGTATCCTGCGCTCCAGGCTGCTCGCGGCTGCGCAGGAGGAGGCGGAGAAGGAGGCCGCCGACGCCCGCCGCAGCCAGGTCCGTACCGTCGACCGCTCCGAGAAGATCCGTACGTACAACTTCCCGGAGAACCGCCTCTCGGACCACCGTGTCGGCTTCAAGGCGTACAACCTGGACCAGGTCCTGGACGGCGATCTCGACGCGGTGATCCAGGCGTGTGTCGACGCGGACTCGGCCGCGAAGCTCGCCGCCGCGTAAGGTCCTAGGACCGTACGCGGCGGCGACAGCCGCCCTCAGCTGTACGAAGCCGTACGAACCTGTACGAAGCTGTACGACGAGACAACTGCTCAGCCCCGGAGGACCAGCGTGCAGCAAAATTTTGGGGAGCGACCCCCAAACCCCCGCAGCGTGCTGCTCGCGGAAGTGGCCCAGGCCACCCAGCGGCTGGCCGACGCCGGTGTGCCCTCGCCGCGCAATGACGCCGAGGAGCTCGCCGCGTTCGTGCACGGCGTCAAGCGGGGCCAGCTGCACACCGTGAAGGACTCCGACTTCGACGCCCGGTACTGGGAGGTCATCGCCCGCCGCGAGGCGCGCGAGCCGTTGCAGCACATCACCGGGCGGGCGTACTTCCGGTATCTCGAACTGCAGGTCGGGCCGGGTGTCTTCGTGCCGCGGCCGGAGACCGAGTCGGTCGTCGGGTGGGCCATAGACGCCGTACGGGCCATGGACGTCGTCGAGCCGCTCATCGTCGATCTGTGCACCGGCTCCGGCGCCATCGCGCTCGCCCTGGCGCAGGAGGTGCCGCGCTCCCGCGTGCACGCCGTGGAGCTGTCCGAGGACGCGCTCCGGTGGACCCGCAAGAACATGGCGGGGTCCAGGGTCGACCTGCGCCAGGGAGACGCCCGCACAGCGTTCCCGGACCTCGACGGCCAGGTCGATCTCGTGATCTCCAACCCGCCGTACATCCCGCTCACCGAGTGGGAGTACGTGGCACCGGAGGCGCGGGACCACGATCCCGAGATGGCCCTGTTCTCGGGGGAGGACGGCCTCGATCTGATCCGCGGCCTGGAGCGCACCGCACACCGTCTGCTCCGCCCCGGCGGTGTCGTCGTCGTCGAGCACGCCGACACCCAGGGCGGCCAGGTGCCGTGGATCTTCACCGAGGAGCGGGGCTGGGCCGACGCGGCCGACCACCCGGACCTCAACAACCGCCCGCGGTTCGCGACGGCCCGCAAGGCACTGCCGTGACGACGCGCGCGTCCAGGACGTTCAGAATCCCAGACCAGCAGCAGTACGGGTACGACGTGTACGAGGCGTACGACGTGTACTCCGTGTACGAGGAGGCTCGCTAAATGGCACGGCGATACGACACCAACGACGCGACCGACCGCGCGACGGGTCTGCGTGAGGCCGCGTCCGCCGTCCGGCGTGGCGAGCTGGTGGTCCTCCCCACCGACACGGTGTACGGCGTGGGCGCCGACGCGTTCTCCTCGGAGGCCGTGGCGGATCTGCTGGAGGCCAAGGGCCGGGGCCGCAACATGCCCACGCCCGTTCTCATCGGCTCCCCGAACACGCTGCACGGCCTGGTCACGGACTTCTCCGAGATGGCGTGGGAGCTGGTCGACGCGTTCTGGCCGGGCGCGCTGACACTTGTCGCCAAGCACCAGCCGTCGCTCCAGTGGGACCTGGGGGACACCCGTGGCACGGTTGCCGTGCGCATGCCACTGCACCCGGTCGCCATCGAACTGCTCACCGACGTCGGCCCCATGGCGGTGTCGTCGGCCAACCTCACGGGCCACCCGGCCCCGGAGGACTGTGACGCCGCGCAGGAGATGCTCGGCGACTCGATCTCCGTCTACCTGGACGGCGGCCCGACCCCCGGCAACGTGCCGTCCTCGATCGTCGACGTCACGGGCAAGGTGCCGGTGCTGCTGCGCGCGGGCGCGCTGTCGGCGGAGGAGCTCCGCAAGGTCGTACCCGACCTCGAGGTGGCGAATTGACGGCCCCTGACGCGGGGCGTGGCATACGCAACGGGGACGAGACGGGGACCTTCGTGGGGCTTCCCCGGGACACCTTCCGCATCCTCCACGTCAGCACCGGCAACGTCTGCCGCTCGCCGATCACCGAGCGGCTGACCCGGCATGCCCTGGCGGACCGGCTCGGCGACCCGCTGTGGGGCGGCCTCATCGTGGAGAGCGCCGGGACCTGGGGCCACGAGGGCGCGCCCATGGAGGCCAACGCCGAGGCGGTCCTCGCGGACTTCGGCGCGGACGCCTCCGGCTTCGTGGGCCGCGAGCTGCTGGACGAGCACGTGATCCTCGCCGACCTGGTGCTGACGGCCACCCGCGACCACCGGGCCCAGGTCATCTCCATGGGCCACTCGGCGGGCCTGCGCACCTTCACCCTCAAGGAATTCACCCGCCTCGTCCGCGCCATAGACCCCACGACCCTCCCTCCCCTGGAGGACGGCGTGGTCGAACGCGCGCGTGCGTTGGTGCGTGCTGCGGCGGCTCTACGCGGGTGGCTTCTGGCGCCGACGGCGGAGGCGGACGAGGTGTATGACCCGTACGGGGCGCCGTTGCCGTTCTTCCGGTCGGTGGGGGATGAGATACATCAGGCGTTGGATCCGGTGGTCACGGCGTTGACGGGGGTTCCGGCGCGGGCTTGAGGGCGCTCCGTTCGCGAGCGCACGCGTGGGCGTGAGGGGCGCCGGGTGGGCGTAACGCCGGGCGTGGCAGGGGGAGCGGTCCTACATTGGTCCTAGCGCCCCGCCGACGTCCGGAGCTCACCATGCCGGTCACACCCACGCTGGAAGCGGATGTCCTGCGCCGTCAGGACCCGGAGCTCGCCGAGATCCTCATCGGGGAGACGGTCCGGCAGTCGACGACGCTGCAGCTCATCGCCGCCGAGAACTTCACCTCGCCGGCCGTGCTGGCCGCGCTCGGGTCGCCGCTCACCAACAAGTACGCGGAGGGGTACCCCGGGGCGCGCCATCACGGCGGGTGCGAGATCGTCGACATGGCCGAGCGGATCGCCGTCGACCGGGCGAAGGCGCTGTTCGGCGCCGAACACGCCAATGTGCAGGCGCACTCGGGATCGTCCGCGGTGCTCGCCGTGTACGCCGCGCTGCTGCGGCCCGGGGACACCGTCCTCGCCATGGGGCTGCCGTTCGGCGGGCACCTCACCCACGGCTCGCCCGCGAACTTCTCGGGGCGCTGGTTCGACTTCGTCGGGTACGGCGTCGAGGCCGAGTCCGGGCTCATCGACCACGAACAGGTACGCACCCTGGCCCGTACCCGCCGCCCCAAGGCCATCGTGTGCGGGTCCATCTCCTATCCCCGCCATATCGACTACGCCTTCTTCCGCGAGGTCGCCGACGAGGTCGGGGCGTATCTGATCGCCGACGCCGCCCATCCCATCGGGCTCGTCGCCGGGGGAGCGGCGCCCTCTCCCGTGCCGTACGCCGACGTCGTCTGCGCCACCACGCACAAGGTGCTGCGCGGCCCCCGCGGCGGCATGATCCTTTGCGGGAGCGATCTCGCCGAGCGCGTCGACCGGGCCGTCTTCCCGTTCACCCAGGGCGGCGCGCAGATGCACACCATCGCCGCCAAGGCCGTCGCGTTCGGCGAGGCGGCGGCCCCGGCCTTCACGGCGTACGCCCACCAGGTGGTCGCCAACGCGCGCGTGCTCGCCGAGGGGCTGGCCGAACAGGGCCTCGCCGTCACCACCGGCGGCACCGACACCCACCTGGTGGCCGCCGACCCCGCGCCGCTCGGCGTCGACGGGCGCACCGCGCGGGGCAGGCTCGCCGCGGCCGGCATGGTCCTCGACACCTGCGCCCTGCCCCACGGAGACGCCCGCGGCCTGCGTCTCGGCACCGCGGCGCTGACCACGCAGGGCATGGGTGAGCTGGAGATGGCGCGGATCGCCGCCCTGTTCGCCGCGGTCCTGCGCGAGGACGTCGACAGCAAGCGGGCACGTGAAGAAGTACGGGAGCTGGCCGGGAGATTTCCCCCGTACCCGGAGTGAGCCCTGGGGGACACGGCGTGAGATGAGGCGGAAGATTTGCGTCGTATCCCGGCCGAGGTGGGGTAGGCGCACCACCGGACACAGCCACCCGTGCAACCATCGTCGCTACCCGGAAGTCCCTACCCGTATGCGCGCATCGCTAGGGTGTGGGGCTGAGATGGCCAGCGAGACCTGTGGGGAAGCCCGTGCGTGAATACCTGCTGACACTCTGCATCACGGCCGCGGTGACGTACCTGCTGACAGGGCCGGTACGGAAGTTCGCGATCGTGGCGGGTGCCATGCCGGAGATCCGTGCACGCGACGTGCACCGGGAACCCACGCCCCGGCTCGGCGGCATCGCCATGTTCTTCGGGCTCTGCGCGGGACTGCTCGTCGCCGACCACCTGACCAACCTCAGCGAGGTCTTCGACAACTCCAACGAACCGCGCGCCCTGCTCTCCGGAGCCGCGCTGATCTGGCTCATCGGCGTCCTCGACGACAAGTTCGAGATCGACGCGCTGATCAAGCTCGGCGGCCAGATGATCGCCGCGGGTGTGATGGTCATGCAGGGTCTGACGATCCTGTGGCTGCCCATCCCCGGTCTGGGCAACGTCGCGCTGACCCAGTGGCAGGGCACCCTGCTGACGGTCGCCCTCGTCGTCATCACCATCAACGCGGTCAACTTCGTGGACGGCCTCGACGGTCTGGCCGCCGGCATGGTGTGCATCGCGGCCGCGGCGTTCTTCATGTACGCGTACCGCATCTGGTACAGCTACGGCATCGAGGCCGCCGCCCCCGCCACCCTCTTCGCGGCCATCCTGATGGGCATGTGCCTGGGCTTCCTGCCGCACAACATGCACCCCGCGCGGATCTTCATGGGGGACTCCGGCTCGATGCTCATCGGGCTGGTGCTGGCGGCCGGCGCGATCTCCGTGACCGGTCAGGTCGACCCCGACGCGATGCAGCTGTTCTCCGGTTCGGAGCGCATCGCCGTGCACCAGATGGTGCCGGTCTACATCCCGCTGCTGATGCCCCTGACGATCATCGCGATCCCCGCCGCCGACCTGGTGCTCGCCATCGTGCGGCGCACCTGGCGGGGCCAGTCCCCGTTCGCCGCCGACCGGGGCCACCTGCACCACCGTCTGCTGGAGATCGGCCACTCGCACAGCCGGTCGGTGCTGATCATGTACTTCTGGTCGGCGCTGATCGCCTTCGGCGCGCTGTCCTACTCGGTCAACGCGGCCTCGATGTGGATCGTCCTCGGCGTCGTGGCGCTCAGCTCCGTCGGTCTGGTGCTGCTCCTGCTGCCCCGCTTCACACCGCGCGCCCCGCGCTGGGCCGAGGCCTTCGTGCCGCCGCGGTACCGCCGTCGCCGGGAGGCGGAGGGCGCCGAGGGCACCGCCGTGGCCCCGGCCGTGTCGACGGCCGCGTACGGGACGACGGACACCGACGCCCCGCAGCAGCCCGCCGACCAGCGCACCCCGGTCGCCGCGGGCGCCTCACGCGTCAACGGCTCCACCGCCCTGGGCGCCCGTCCACACCTCCTGGAAGGACGCAAGGCCGAAACCTCGCGCTGACGCGAAGGTAAGAATCTGACTAACTCTTGACTCAACATCCAGAACGCAAAGCGCCCAATACCAGACAAAAGGGCCTGGATTTTGCACATTCGCGCGGGTTCACTCTCATGTGTGACACCGAGCACACCAAGCAGGTAAAGACCTCATCAAATAGTTTGTGATACGGTTCACGAGAACCCGGGATAGAGCCGAAGGACCGCACTGCGACGGTCCATTGGCGGAGGTTCTCACTCTCGCCCGGGACTACGCTCGTCCATGACGACACCCTGCCCCCTTACTGAGCGGAGTTGCCGCCATGCCGTCCAATGACGCCCGAATGCTCCTTCAGGCCGCCGTGCCCACGGCTGCCGTCGGCGCGATCGCCGCCGTCGTCAGCGGTGTGGTCGTGGGCGGCAAGGGCGCGATCGGTGCCGTCGTGGCGACGGTGATCACGGTCCTCTTCATGGGAATCGGGCTCTACGTTCTGCAGCGCACTGCCAAATCGCTTCCGCATCTGTTCCAGATGATGGGTCTGATGCTCTACGCGGCGCAGATCCTGCTGCTGTTCATCTTCCTGACGGCGTTCAAGAACACCACGCTGTTCCACCCCAAGGCTTTCGCGTTCACGCTCGTCGCCACGACCCTCGCATGGATCACCGCGCAGACGCGTGCCCACATGAAGGCCAAGATTCTTTATGTCGAACCCGACTCCTCCACGAGCGCCAAGTCCGAAAAATCGGGGCACTCGTCGTGAGGAGTAGGGCCGGGATAAATGCGTGTGCGAAGTCCTGCTATCGTCCGGTGCCAACTGCGGCATCGCGGGCGCGGGCATCTGAGCTGACGCCTGCTCAATCGCGAGGCTCGATGCCCCCCAGCCGCCCCCACATCCGTAACACCAGTCCGGTGCCGATCCGCGGCTGCGCGCCGCGCCGACACAACGAGGTTGCCGTACCCATGCGTCACGCCGAAGGAGCCCGCGGTGAGTGCTGACCAGACCCAGCTCGCCTTTGACTGGAGCTGTCGGATCATGTCCGACAACGGCTGTGGCTTCCCGGCTCCGGGCCTCCACTCGTTCCTCTTCAAGCCGATCGCCGATGTCGGCGGGTTCGAGTTCAACAAGGTGATGCTGCTCGCGCTGATCACCACCCTGCTGGTCATCAGCTTCTTCTGGGCCGCCTTCGGCAAGGCCAAGGTCGTCCCGGGCAAGATGCAGATGGTCGGCGAGGCCGGTTACGACTTCGTGCGCCGCGGCATCGTGTACGAGACCCTCGGCAAGAAGGAGGGCGAGAAGTACGTCCCCCTGATGGTCTCGCTGTTCTTCTTCATCTGGATCATGAACATCTGGTCCGTGATCCCGCTGGCCCAGTTCCCGGTGTCGTCGATCATCGCCTACCCGATGGTGCTGGCCCTGATCGTCTACGTGGTGTGGGTCTCGCTGACCTTCAAGCGGCACGGTTTCGTCGGCTTCTTCAAGAACGTCACCGGCTACGACAAGGAACTCGGCGCGGTCCTCCCGCTCGTGATGGTCATCGAGTTCTTCTCGAACCTGCTGGTCCGGCCGTTCACGCACGCGGTGCGACTGTTCGCCAACATGTTCGCCGGCCACCTGATGCTGGTCATGTTCACCGTCGCCTCGTGGTACCTGCTGAACAGCTGGATGATCCCGGCGGCCGGTGTCTCGTTCGTCATGACCATCGTCATGATCCTCTTCGAGCTCTTCGTGCAGGCCGTCCAGGCGTACGTCTTCGTCCTCCTCGCCTGCTCGTACATTCAGGGCGCTCTCGCCGAGCACCACTGAGCCGCGCCGCTCCACAAGCCCCCAGAACGTCCGGTGGCCAACCCCCGCCGGTCCATGAAAGAGAAGGAAGAATCAGCATGGCTGCCCTTGAGACCCTCGCCGCTGTCGAAGGCAACATCGGTTCCATCGGCTACGGCCTCGCCGCCATCGGCCCCGGCGTCGGCGTCGGCATCATCTTCGGCAACGGCACCCAGGCCCTGGCCCGTCAGCCCGAGGCCGCCGGTCTGATCCGTGCCAACCAGATCCTCGGCTTCGCCTTCTGTGAGGCGCTCGCCCTCATCGGCATCGTCATGCCGTTCGTCTACAACTGACGAACCCTGACGAGCAAACCTTTCAACGAAAGGCACTGATGTGATCGCCAACCTGGTACAGCTGGCGGCCGAGGAGGAGCAGAACCCGCTCATCCCGCCGGGCCCCGAGCTGCTCGTCGGCACCATCGCCTTCGCCATCGTGTTCTTCTTCTTCTGGAAGAAGCTGCTCCCGAACATCAACAAGGTTCTCGAGGAGCGCCGCGCGGCGATCGAAGGCGGTATCGAAGAGGCCGACGCCATGAAGGTCGAGGCCCAGAGTGTGCTCGAGCAGTACAAGGCTCAGCTCCAAGAGGCCCGGCACGAGGCCGCGCGTCTGCGCCAGGAGGCGCAGGAGCAGGGCGCCACTCTCATCGCCGAGATGCGGGCGGAAGGCCAGCGGCAGCGCGAGGAGATCATCGCCGCCGGTCACTCCCAGATCGAGGCCGACCGCAAGGCCGCCGCGTCCGCGCTGCGCCAGGATGTCGGCAAGCTCGCCACCGACCTGGCCGGCAAGCTCGTCGGTGAGTCCCTCGAGGACCACGCCCGGCAGAGCCGCGTCATCGACCGCTTCCTCGACGAGCTCGAGGAGAAGGCCGAGGCGACGCGATGAACGGAGCGAGCCGCGAGGCCCTGGCAGCCGCACGTGAGCGTCTCGACGCGCTGACGGACTCCACGTCCGTGGACGCGGCGCAGCTCGCCGACGAGCTGGCCGCCGTCACCGCGCTGCTCGACCGCGAGGTCAGCTTGCGTCGGGTCCTCACCGACCCGGCGCAGGCCGCTGACGCCAAGGCCGAACTGGCCGGACGCATCTTCGGCGGCCAGGTCAGCGGTGCCACCGCCGACCTGGTGAGCGGCATGGTGCGCTCCCGCTGGTCGCAGTCGCGTGACCTGGTGGACGCGCTGGAGGAACTGGCCGACCTGGCCGACCTCACCGCGGCCCAGAAGGCGGGCGCGCTCGACGATGTCGAGGACGAGCTGTTCCGGTTCGGCCGGATCGTCTCCTCGAACACCGAGCTGCGATCCGCCCTGACCAACCGGTCCGCGAGCACCGCGGCCAAGGGCGAGCTGCTGCGCGCCCTGCTCGGCGGTCGCGCCAATGTGACGACCGAGCGTCTGGTGACGCGCCTTGTGACCGCGCCGCGGGGACGTAGCCTGGAGGCGGGACTCGAGTCCCTGTCCAAGCTCGCCGCCGAGCGCCGCAACCGCATGGTCGCCGTCGTCACCTCGGCGGTCCCGCTGAGCGACACACAGAAGCGGCGTCTCGGCGCCGCGCTGGCGAAGCTGTACGGCCGCGAGATGCATCTCAACATCGACGTGGACCCCGAGGTCCTCGGCGGAATCCGGGTGCAGGTCGGCGACGAGATCATCAACGGCTCGATCGCGGACCGACTCGAGGACGCCGGCCGCCGACTGGCGAGCTAGCAGCAACTCCATACGCAGTACTACGGCCCGAGTTGGGCCGTGCAGAGGATGCAGAAGTTCTGGGGGGAGCCCCCAGATCCCCCAAAGAAACTTCGGGCCCAACAAGGAGAGCAGGGAACCCAGATGGCGGAGCTCACGATCCGGCCGGAGGAGATCCGGGACGCGCTGGAGAACTTCGTCCAGTCGTACAAGCCGGACGCGGCCTCGCGCGAGGAGGTCGGTACGGTCACCCTTGCCGGCGACGGCATCGCGAAGGTCGAGGGTCTTCCCTCGGCCATGGCCAACGAACTGCTGAAGTTCGAGGACGGCACCCTCGGCCTCGCGCTGAACCTGGAAGAGCGCGAGATCGGCGCCATCGTCCTCGGTGAGTTCAGCGGCATCGAGGAGGGTCAGCCGGTCACCCGTACCGGCGAGGTCCTGTCGGTCGCCGTGGGCGAGGGCTACCTCGGCCGCGTCGTCGACCCGCTCGGCAACCCGATCGACGGCCTCGGCGAGATCGAGACCACCGGTCGCCGCGCCCTCGAGCTGCAGGCCCCCACGGTCATGCAGCGCAAGTCGGTGCACGAGCCGATGGAGACCGGCTACAAGGCCGTCGACGCGATGACCCCGATCGGCCGTGGTCAGCGTCAGCTGATCATCGGTGACCGCCAGACCGGCAAGACCGCCCTGGCCGTCGACACGATCATCAACCAGCGCGACAACTGGCGCACGGGCGACGTGAACAAGCAGGTCCGCTGCATCTACGTCGCCATCGGCCAGAAGGGCTCGACCATCGCGTCGGTCCGCCGCGCGCTGGAGGAGAACGGCGCGCTCGAGTACACGACCATCGTCGCCGCCCCGGCGTCCGACCCGGCCGGCTTCAAGTACCTGGCGCCGTACACCGGTTCGGCCATCGGTCAGCAGTGGATGTACGAGGGCAAGCACGTCCTCATCATCTTCGACGACCTCTCGAAGCAGGCCGACGCCTACCGCGCCGTGTCCCTGCTGCTGCGCCGCCCGCCGGGCCGCGAGGCCTACCCGGGTGACGTCTTCTACCTGCACTCCCGTCTGCTGGAGCGCTGCGCGAAGCTCTCCGACGACATGGGCAAGGGCTCGATGACCGGTCTGCCGATCGTCGAGACCAAGGCCAACGACGTCTCGGCGTTCATCCCGACCAACGTCATCTCCATCACCGACGGCCAGTGCTTCCTGGAGTCGGACCTGTTCAACGCCGGTCAGCGCCCCGCGCTGAACGTCGGTATCTCCGTCTCCCGAGTCGGTGGTTCCGCCCAGCACAAGGCGATGAAGCAGGTCTCCGGCCGTCTGCGCGTGGACCTCGCCCAGTTCCGCGAGCTGGAGGCGTTCGCCGCCTTCGGTTCCGACCTGGACGCCGCGTCCAAGGCCCAGCTGGAGCGCGGCCAGCGCATGGTCGAGCTGCTGAAGCAGGCCCAGTACGAGCCGATGTCCACCGAGGACCAGGTCGTCTCCGTGTGGGCCGGCACCACCGGCAAGATGGACGAGGTGCCGGTCGCCGACATCCGCCGCTTCGAGAAGGAGCTCCTCGAGTTCCTGCACCGCAAGGAGCAGGGCCTCATGACCTCCATCAAGGAGGGCGGCAAGATGTCGGACGACACCCTCACCGCTGTCGCCGACGCGATCGCCGAGTTCAAGAAGCAGTTCGAGACCTCGGACGGCAAGCTGCTCGGCGAAGAGGCTCCGGCCGCCCCGAAGGCGACCAGCGCCTCCAAGTGACGTAAGGAAGGGACCTGACTCATGGGAGCCCAGCTCCGGGTCTACAAGCGTCGCATCCGATCCGTCACCGCGACCAAGAAGATCACCAAGGCGATGGAGATGATCGCCGCCTCGCGCGTCGTCAAGGCGCAGCGCAAGGTGGCGGCCTCCACTCCGTACGCGCAGGAACTGACCCGCGCGGTCACGGCGGTCGGCACCGGTTCGAACACCAAGCACCCGCTGACCACCCAGGCCGAGACGGTCACCCGGTCCGCGGTGCTGCTCCTGACGAGCGACCGCGGTCTGGCCGGCGCCTTCAACTCCAACGCCATCAAGGCGGCGGAGAAGTTGACGGCGCGCCTGGAGGCCGAGGGCAAGGCGGTCGACGTGTACATCGTCGGCCGGCGCGGTGTGGCCCACTACAACTTCCGTGAGCGCAAGATCACGGACCAGTGGACCGGCTTCACCGACGAGCCCAGTTACGCGGACGCGAAGAAGGTCGCGGCGCCCCTGATCGAGGCCATCGAGAAGGAGACGGCGGACGGCGGTGTGGACGAACTCCACATCGTCTACACCGAGTTCGTCTCGATGATGACGCAGAACGCGCTCGAGGCCCGACTGCTTCCGCTCAGCCTCGACGAGGTCGCGCAGGAGGCACCCTCCAAGGGCGAGATCCTGCCGCTGTACGACTTCGAGCCGTCGGCGGAGGACGTCCTCGACGCCCTGCTGCCGCGCTACGTCGAGAGCCGGATCTACAACGCGCTGCTCCAGTCGGCCGCTTCCAAGCACGCCGCCACCCGTCGTGCGATGAAGTCGGCCACTGACAACGCGGGCGAGCTGATCAACTCGCTCTCCCGTCTTGCCAACGCGGCCCGCCAGGCCGAAATCACCCAGGAAATCAGCGAGATCGTCGGTGGCTCCGCAGCCCTGGCCGACGCGACCGCGGGGAGTGACAAGTAATGACGACCACTGTTGAGACGGCCACGGCTACGGGCCGCGTCGCCCGGGTCATCGGCCCGGTCGTCGACGTGGAGTTCCCCGTCGACGCGATGCCCGACATCTACAACGCCCTGCACGTCGAGGTCAGCGACCCGGCCAACGAGGGCGAGAAGAAGACGCTGACCCTGGAGGTCGCCCAGCACCTGGGTGACGGCCTGGTCCGCACGATCTCCATGCAGCCCACCGACGGTCTGGTCCGCCAGGCCGCCGTCACCGACACCGGCACGGGCATCACCGTCCCGGTCGGCGACTTCACCAAGGGCAAGGTGTTCAACACCCTCGGTGAGGTGCTGAACGTCGACGAGAAGTACGACGGCGAGCGCTGGACCATCCACCGCAAGGCCCCGAACTTCGACGAGCTCGAGTCGAAGACCGAGATGTTCGAGACCGGCGTCAAGGTCATCGACCTGCTGACCCCGTACGTCAAGGGCGGCAAGATCGGTCTGTTCGGCGGCGCCGGCGTCGGCAAGACGGTGCTCATCCAGGAGATGATCTACCGCGTCGCCAACAACCACGACGGTGTGTCGGTGTTCGCCGGTGTCGGTGAGCGCACCCGTGAGGGCAACGACCTCATCGACGAGATGAGCGAGTCGGGCGTCATCGACAAGACCGCGCTGGTCTTCGGCCAGATGGACGAGCCCCCGGGCACCCGTCTGCGCGTGGCCCTCGCCGGTCTGACCATGGCGGAGTACTTCCGCGATGTGCAGAAGCAGGACGTGCTGTTCTTCATCGACAACATCTTCCGCTTCACCCAGGCCGGTTCCGAGGTGTCGACCCTGCTCGGCCGTATGCCCTCCGCGGTGGGCTACCAGCCGAACCTGGCCGACGAGATGGGTCTCCTCCAGGAGCGCATCACCTCGACCCGTGGTCACTCGATCACCTCGATGCAGGCGATCTACGTCCCCGCGGACGACCTGACCGACCCGGCCCCGGCCACCACCTTCGCCCACCTCGACGCGACGACGGTTCTCTCCCGTCCGATCTCCGAGAAGGGCATCTACCCGGCCGTGGACCCGCTGGACTCGACGTCCCGCATCCTCGACCCGCGGTACATCGCGGCGGACCACTACAACGCCGCGATGCGCGTGAAGAACGTCCTGCAGAAGTACAAGGACCTGCAGGACATCATCGCGATCCTCGGTATCGACGAGCTCGGCGAGGAGGACAAGCTCGTCGTCCACCGTGCCCGTCGCGTGGAGCGCTTCCTGTCCCAGAACACCCACGTCGCCAAGCAGTTCACCGGCGTCGACGGGTCGGACGTGCCGCTGGACGAGTCGATCGCCGCGTTCAACGCGATCATCGACGGTGAGTACGACCACTTCCCGGAGCAGGCGTTCTTCATGTGCGGTGGTATCGAGGACCTGAAGAAGAACGCGAAGGAGCTGGGCGTCTCCTGACCCCGTGCTCGTCTGTGGGAGGGGCGGGTGTGCACCTCGTACGGGGTGCGTCCCGCCCCTTCCCTCACTCCCTTTAGAATTGACCCAACACCCGGCAGAACCGCCGGGTGGTGACCCGAGGAGCCACCTTGGCTGCTGAGCTGCACGTCGCGCTGGTCGCGGCCGACCGAGAGGTCTGGTCCGGCGAGGCCACCCTGGTCGTCGCGCGTACCACGTCCGGCGACATCGGCGTCATGCCCGGTCACCAGCCGCTGCTCGGTGTGCTGGAGTCGGGCCCGGTGACCATCCGTACGAGTGATGGCGGAACGGTCGTCGCCGCAGTGCACGGCGGTTTCGTCTCGTTCGCGGACAACAAGCTGTCGCTGCTGGCCGAGATCGCCGAGCTGTCGGACGAGATCGACGTCCAGCGCGCGGAGCGGGAGCTCGAGCGTGCGAAGGCGGAGGGCGACGCCTCCGCCGAGCGCCGTGCGGACGTCCGACTGCGTGCGGTGGCGGCGCGCTGAACAAGCGCGTCATGTGATGCTGTGACTCAGCCGCGGCTGGGACCGGAGCAATCCGGCCCCAGCCGCGGCTGAGGCGAATGTGGGTGTTTTTTCCGTTCCGTTACCTAGGAGACGAGGAGGTCGGTGCCGATGGTCCTCGCTCTGACTGTGTGCGGGCTCGTGATCGTGCTCGTGGTGGTGGGTCTGTTCGTCTTCGGTCTGAGACGGCGGCTGATCCAGCGCTCCGGCGGCACCTTCGACTGCAGCCTGCGCTGGAACGCTCCGGAGAAACCGGGGAACGGCGAGGAGAACGGCAAGGGCTGGGGCTACGGCATCGCCCGCTACAACGGCGACCGCATCGAGTGGTTCCGTGTCTTCTCTTACTCCCCGCGCCCGCGCCGCATCCTGGAGCGCTCGGCGATCGAGGTGGCCGGGCGCCGCACCCCCGAGGGCGAGGAAGAGCTCGCCCTGCTCTCCGACGCCGTGATCCTCGCCTGTCTCCACCGGGGGACCAGGCTCGAGCTGGCGATGAGCGAGGACGCGCTGACCGGTTTCCTCGCGTGGCTGGAGGCGGCCCCGCCCGGACAGCGAGTGAACGTGGCGTAGCCACATTCACTCGCTGGGTGGGGGTCCCCCCGGACGAAGTCTGGGGGAGCGTCAACGTCGCGTGATCGTTCCGATCACTACTTCAGGCCATTGTTGATGGCGCTCACCAGCTCTCCGTTGCCGGTGTCCCCGCTGAACTCCCAGAAGAACGCGCCACCCAAACCCTGGTTCCTGGCCCAGGTCATCTTCGTACCGATGGTGGCCGGGGTGTCGTAGCTCCACCAGTTGCTGCCGCAGTGCGCGTACGCCGTGCCCGCGATCGTGCCGGTCACCGGGCAGGAGTTCTTCAGGACCTTGTAGTCCTCGATGCCCATCTCGTACGTGCCCGTGGCCGCGCCGGTCGCCGTGCCGCCGGGCGCGGACTGGGTGACGCCGGTCCAGCCGCGGCCGTAGAAGCCGATGCCGAGCAGCAGCTTGGCGGACGGGACGCCCTTGGACTTCAGCTTGGCGATCGCGTCGGCGGAGGTGAAGCCGGCGGTCGGGATGCCGGAGTACGAGGTGAGCGGCGAGTGCGGGGCGGTCGGGCCGGTGCCCGCCCAGGCGCCGAAGTAGTCGTACGTCATCACGTTGTACCAGTTCACGTACTGGGCCGCGCCGCCGTAGTCGGCCGCGTCGATCTTGCCACCGGAGGAGCCGTCACCCGTGATCGCGGCGGTGACCAGGTAGTTCGAGCCGAACTCGGTGCGCAGGGCCTGCATGAGATTCCTGAAGGCGGCGGGACCGGACGTGTCGCAGGTCACGCCGCAGGCGTTCGGGTACTCCCAGTCCATGTCGATGCCGTCGAACACGTCGGCCCAGCGCGGGTCCTCGACGACGGCCTTGCAGGACTTGGCGAACGCGGCCGGGTTCTGCGCGGCCTGGCCGAAGCCGCCCGAGTAGGTCCAGCCGCCGAAGGAGTACAGCACCTTGATGTGCGGGTACTTGGCCTTCAGCTGGCGCAGCTGGTTGAAGTTGCCGCGCAGCGGCTGGTCCCAGGTGTCGGCGACGCCGCTGACGGACTGGTCGGCCGTGTACGCCTTGTCGGTGGCGGCGTAGGCGTCGTCCAGTACGCACTGGCCGTTCTTGACGTTGCCGAAGGCGTAGTTGATGTGGGTGATCTTGGACGCGGAGCCCGAGGTCACCAGGTTCTTGATGTGGAAGTTGCGGCCGTAGACGCTCCACTCGGTGAAGTAGCCGAGATTGATCTTCGATCCCGGATCCGGGTCCGGGCCGGTGCCGCCCGTTGTCCGTACGGCGGCCGCGCCGCTCGCCGGGCCGGTCTGGTCGGCGGTGTCGCGGGCCTGGACGGTGTACGAGTAGTCGGTGCCGGCGGTCAGGCCGGTGTCCGTGTACGAGGTGGTCGTCACGGTGGCGACCTTGGTGCCGCCGCGCAGCACGTCGTAGTTCTTGATGCCCTTGTCGTCGGTGGCGGCGGACCAGGAGAGCTTCACCGAGGTGCTGGTGACGTCCGAGGTGGTCGGGGTGCCGGGTGCGGAGGGCGGGTTGTCGCCGGGGACCGAGGGACCGCCGTCACAGCCGCCGCCGTTCAGCTCGCAGTTGGCCGGGGAGCCTGAGCCGCTCCCGTTGAACCCGAACGAGACGGAGGCGCCGGGGGCGAGGGTGCCGTTCCAGGACTTGTTCCTGGCGGTCCAGTGGGTGCCGGAGGACGTGACGTCGGCGTCCCAGGCCGAGGTCACGGACGTACCCGAGGGGAAGTCCCACTCGACGGTCCAGGAGCTGAGGGTGGTGGTGCCGGTGTTCTTGACGGTCCACTTGCCTTCGAAGCCGGTGCCCCAGTCCTGGGTTTTCGTGTAGGTCGCCGTAGCCGATGAGGACGCGGCGGCCGCGTGGGCGGGAGTGGCGAGGCCGACCAGTCCGGTGAGGGGGAGGAGGAGGGTGGTGAGAACTGCCGCAGCTCTGTGCCTGAAGCGCATGTGCGCCTCCTTGAGGGGTGTCGTGAGCATGACGTGGCGCAGTGCAGTGCGGTGAGAATAGAAAGGTCTGGACCAACCGTCAAGAGGTCTGGACCAGACTTCCCGGCTGGTGCGGCTCCACGGGTCACACGCCCAACTCCTGTGCCAGTACGGCGGCTTGGACCCGGCTGCGCAGCTCCAGCTTCCCGAGGAGACGGCTGACGTGGGTCTTCACGGTCGCCTCCGCCATCTCCAGCCGTACCGCGATCTCGGCGTTCGACAGTCCCTCCCCGAGGCAGGACAGGACCTCGCGTTCGCGGCGGGTGAGGGAGTTCAGGACGGACGGATCCGCCGAGGGCTCGCGTACGGGCCCGGCGGCGAACTCGGCGATCAGGCGCCGGGTGACGGCCGGGGCGATGAGCCCCTCGCCCCGGGCCACCGTCCGGACGGCCTCCAGCAGGTCCTTCGCGTCCGTGTTCTTGAGCAGGAAGCCCGACGCCCCGGCCCGCAGCGCCCCGAACACATACTCGTCCAGGTCGAAGGTGGTCAGAACGAGTACGTCGGCCAGGCCCTCCGCGACGACCTGCCGGGTGGCGGACACCCCGTCCAGACGCGGCATCTGCACGTCCATCAGCACCAGATCCGGCCGGAGTTCACGCGCGAGGGCCACCGCCCGCTCACCGTCGCCGGCCTCGCCGACCACCTCGACATCGGGTGCGCTGCGCAGGATCAGGACCAGCCCGGCGCGTACGGCGGACTGGTCCTCGGCGACAAGGACGCGGATCATTCGGGGACTCCTCGGGACGACTGCGGGTTCTCGGTGGCGGGCAGGGTGGCGCGTACGGCCCAGACCTTGCCGTCGGCGGACTCCTCGGGGCCGGCCTCGAAGGTGCCGTCCAGCAGAGCGGCACGCTCCCGCATACCGATCAGGCCGGCGCCCGATCCGGGGGCGAGGGGGCCGTCGCGGTCGCCGTACGGACTGCGGACGTCGATGGCGAGGGTGCCGTCCCGCTGGGCGAGCGTCACCGTGACACGGCCGGGGCAGGCGTGCTTGAGAGCGTTGGTCAGGGACTCCTGGACGATGCGGTACGCCGCCAGCTCCACCGGCGCGGGCAGTCCGTCGCCGTGGGAGGCGTCGAGCGTGACGTCGAGGCCGTTGGTGCGGGCGCCCGCGACGAGTGCGCCGAGTCCGTCGAGGGTGGGCGCGGCGGTGGGTTCCAGATCGCCGCCGGCGTCGCGCAGGAGGCCGATGAGCCGGCGCATCTCGGCGAGCCCCTCGACGCTGTTCTCCCGGATGACACCGAGGGCCTGCCGGGAGGTGTCCGGGTCGTCGAGGGAGAGCGCGGCCGTGGAGTGGATGGCGATCGCGGAGAGGTGGTTGGCCACCATGTCGTGCAGCTCCCGTGCCATGCGCGCCCGTTCGGCGACGACGGCCTGGCTGCGGTCCATCTCGGCGAGCAGGGCGGTCTGTCCGGCACGCAGCCGGGCGGCCTCGGCGGCGTCGCGGTGGTCGCGCACGATCCAGCCGGTGGCGGCGGGCCCGAACGCCACGATGCCGATGACCACCCCGAGGAGCAGTGCCTGCGACACCCGCCACACCGCGAGCGGCACCACCGTTCCGGCCACCGTGAGCAGCCCGGTGATCCAGGGGATGCGGCGGGCCGAGGCGGGAGGGCCGTAGACGACGGCCGCGTAGACCAGGTCCGTGAACATCAGGACGGTGACCAGGCTGCCCTGGGTCATCGTGTCGAGGGTCAGCGCGACGACACCGGTGAGCAGCCCCACGCGCGGGCGCGTCCTCCGCAGCAGCTCGCAGCCGGCCATGACGGCGAGCGGCACGACGATGGGCCACGGCCCCTCCCAGAGCACGATCGGCTCCTGGGCCCGGCGGCTGGCCAGATCGAGGCCCAGCAGGAGCAGTCCACCGAGCAGACCGCCGGCCGCGACGCACACGTCGAAGCGGTGGGGGCGGGGGAGCGTCAGGGCCATGTAACCATCCAACACGGGCCGGGAGCACGGTGCCTGATGCCGGGGGGATCCGGGCTGCATCTTTCGATGTACCGCGACTTCGTCACTGCCGACGACGATCCCCTCGGTTCCGCACGGGAGTCTGAACAGGTGACCGAGAGGAGCGAACCGTGATCGTCGGACTGATCATCGCGTGCGAGGTGGCCTTCTGGGTGCTGCTGGCCGCGGGACTGGCCTTCCGCTACGCGTTCCGGATGCCGCGCCTGGGCCTGGCCCTGCTGCTGTGCGAGCCGCTGCTGGAGGTCGTCCTGTTCGTCGTCACCGCGATCGATCTCAAGAACGGTGCGGAACCCGACTGGAAGCACGGGGCCGCCGCCGTCTACATCGGCTTCACGGTGGGACTGGGCCACTCCACGATCAAGTGGGCCGACGCCCGGGTCGCCCACCGTTTCGCGGGCGGCCCGCCGCCGGTGCGGCCCCCTAAGTACGGCATGGCCCGCGCCGTCCACGAATGGCGTGTCGCCGGCCGCTGGATCCTCGCGGCGGTCGTCGCCATGGCGCTGCTGCAGGCCGCGATCTGGTACGTGGGTGACGACGGCGAGACCGGCTCGCTGCGGACCTGGCAGTCGAGGATGGTGTGGGTGATCGGCATCAACCTGGTCGTCGCCGCGTCCTACACGCTGTTCCCGAGGAAAGGCGAACCGGCCGGCCTGCGATGAGCCCCCATGGGTGCTACCGCTCCCCGCCCGGTACCCACAGCACGTCCCCGGCCTCCTTGTTCGCCGTCCTGGCCAGGATGAACAGCAGGTCCGACAGCCGGTTGAGGTAGGTGGCCGTCAGCGGGTTCATCACCTCGCCGTGCGCCTCCAGCGCCGCCCAGGTGGAGCGCTCGGCCCGTCGTACGACCGTGCACGCCTGGTGCAGCAGGGCCGCGCCGGGCGTACCGCCGGGGAGGATGAAGGAGCGGAGCTTCGTCAGCCCGGCGAGGAAGCGGTCGCAGTCCGCCTCCAGCTTGTCGACGTAGAACTGCTCGACGCGCAGCGGCGGGAACTCGGGGTCCTCGACGACGGGCGTGGACAGGTCGGCCCCGACGTCGAACAGGTCGTTCTGCACACGGGTGAGGACCCTGACGACCTCCTCGTCCAGCTCGCCCAGCGCGATCGCGGTACCGATCACCGCGTTGGCCTCGTTGGCGTCGGCGTAGGCGGCGATGCGCAGATCGGTCTTGGCGACCCGGCTCATGTCACCGAGGGCGGTGGTGCCCTGGTCGCCGGTCCTCGTGTAGATGCGCGTCAGATTGACCATGTGACCAGCCTAGTTACGCCCCGGCCGTCCGGAACACCCGTGTGCCCACCGTCACGGCAAGCGCCGCGAGGCCGAGGGCGACCAGCACGCCGTACAGCATGGACGCCGTCGCGTACTCGCCGACGTACGCGTCCCGCACCGCGTCCACCAGATAGCGGAACGGCATGAGGCGCGAGAGTACGTCCAGCCACCCGGGCGCCAGCGTCATCGGAAGCATCAGCCCCGACAACAGCATGGCCGGCATGGCGACGGCGTTGATCGTCGGGCCGAACACCTGGGGCGTGCTCACCTTCATGGCCAGCGCGTACGACAGGGAGGCCAGCGACACCGTCAGCAGCGCGACGAACGCGAAGCCGATCAGCACGCCGAGGAGCGGGGCCCGCAGTCCCATCACCACGGCGGCGAGCACCAGCAGCACCGCCTGGAAGACGAAGACCGCGGCGTCGCGCAGCACGCGGCCGAGCAGCAGGGCCAGCCGGCTCACGGGCGTCACCCGCATCCGCTCGACCACCCCCTGACCCTTCTCGATGATGACGGCGAAGCCGGCGAACGACGCGCCGAACAGGCCGAGTTGGAGTAAGAGCCCGGGCACGAGGACCTGCCAGGAACTGCCCTGCGAGCTCAGGGGCAGGTCCGTCAGCAGCGGCCCGAAGAAGAGCAGGTACAGCAGCGGCATCAGCACGCCGAAGAGCATCGCGAAGCGGGAGCGCAGGGTCTGGCGCAGATAGCGGCCGAAGACCAGCACGGTGTCGTGGAGAAGCATCGGGTTCCTCATACGGGTCGGGGGGAAGCCGCTATACGGCTACGGGGGTGGAGTCGGCCGGGGCGGGGCCGCGCCCGGTGATCGCGAGGAACGTGTCCTGGAGCGTGGCGTCGATCGAGCCGCCGTACCGGAGCTTGAGCGCGCTCGGGGTGCCCTCGGCGACGACCACGCCCTTGTCGACGACGACCAGCCGGTCGGAGAGGGCGTCCGCCTCGTCCAGGTAGTGCGTGGTCAGGAAGACCGTGGTGCCGTACTCGTCGCGCAGACGGCGGACCAGGTCCCACAGGTCGGCGCGGCTGCCCGGGTCGAGTCCCGTCGTCGGTTCGTCGAGGAAGAGGACCTTTGGGCGGTGGGTGAGCGCCATCGCGATGTCGAGACGGCGGCGCTGACCGCCCGAAAGCGCGCCGCACTTGCGGTCGAGGAGGTCGGACAGGTCGAGATCGTGCGTCAACTCCTCCGCGCGCTCGGTCGCCTGAGTTTTCGTCAGCCGGTAGAGCCGTCCCTGGGTGACCAGTTCCTCCCGGACGGTCACGGTCGGGTCGACGCCGCCGGACTGCGCCACGTAGCCACAGGCCCGGCGCACTCCGGCCGGGTCGGTGGCCAGGTCGTGGCCCGCGACCGTGGCGGCGCCGCCGGTGGGTTCGAGCAGGGTCGTGAGCATGCGCAGGGTCGTTGTCTTGCCCGCGCCGTTCGGGCCGAGGAAGCCGAGGATCTCGCCTGCGCGGACGGTGAGGTCGATACCGCGCACGGCCTCCACCGGGCCGTGCTTCGTCTGGAAGGAGCGGGCCAGGCCGGCCGCACTGATGATTGCCATGCTCACAGAAAAACAGAGTCACTGAAATTTTGCAACAACCCCAAATTTCAAACGAGTGCAAGAATCTGGGGCCCCTACGATGAGGCCATGGCAGAGGGGCTCAGGGAGCGCAAGAAGCGCGAGACGAGGCAGCGGATCTCGGACATCGCCACCGCGCTGTTCGTCGAGCACGGCTTCGTGACCGTGACGATCGCGGAGGTGGCCGACGCGGCCGACGTCTCCGTGAACACCGTCTACAACTACTTCCCCGCCAAGGAGGACCTCTTCCTCGACCGCAGCAAGGACGTCGTCCACCGGCTCTCGCGCTGGGTGCGCGGCCGTGACGCGGGCGAGTCGGCCGCAGCGGCCGTACTGCGCGAGGTGCGAGGGGAGGTCGAGACGGTCTCGCCGCGCGTCGGCCTCACGAAGGACTACAAACACTTCCTGAAGGTCATCCACGAGGCGCCCACCCTGCGCTCCCGGCTCTGGAGCGTCCAGCAGGAGGTCCAGGAGAACCTGGAGGCGGCCCTGCGCGAGGAGACCGGCGCCCCCGACGACGACCCCATGCCCACTCTCATCGCCGGCCAGATCAACTGGCTCCACCAGACGGTGATGGGCGTCATCGGACGTGAGATGGTCGCCGGGCGCGATCCGGAAGAAGTGTCCCGCGAGGTGCTTCTGCTCCTCGACGACATGGAGGAGCTGTTGAGCGAGAAGGTGCTCAACTACGCCGTACGCAGGGTGGAGTGACCCCACTGGCCGTGCCGGGTCACCTCACGAAGCGGTACTTCAGATGGGTGGCGAGGGGCGTGTCGACCACCCTGACCGGTTCGAGGTTCCGCCGCACGGCGCCCAGTCCCTCGAAGAGCCGCAGCCCCTCTCCGAGGAGCGCGGGCACCACGTGCAGCTGCAGCTCGTCGATGAGCCCCTCCCCGAGGTACTGCCGCACCGTGTCCGCCCCGCCCGCGATGTCGACGTTCCCGCCCCCGGCGGCGGCCTTCGCCCGGTCGAGGGCGCTGTGGACGCCGTCGGTGACGAAGGTGAAGGTCGTGCCGCCCTCCCTGACCAGGGTCGGACGGGGGCGGTGGGTGAGCACGAAGACCGGGGCCCTGAACGGCGGGTTGTCACCCCAGAACTCCTCGCCCGTGTCGTACATCATCTGGCCCATGACCACGGCTCCGGTGGCCTCGAACCACTCGCGCATCAGCTCGGAGTCACGGTTCTCCTCCCCGCCGGTCATGCCCTGGCGCTCCCGCCAGCTCGCCAGGTTGTGGATCCACTCGAACAGGGGCTCGGCGCCGTCGCCTGCCGGGTTGTCGAGGGTGACGTCGGTGCCGGCGATGTAGCCGTCGAGGGAGATGGCCAGATCCGCGGTTACGGTCACGAGGGGGTGCTCCTGAAGTCCTGGGAGGTGTTGCCTTCACCCTCACGTCGATCGGGAACCGGCGCATTCGACAGTCCCGGGGAGACTCCCGGCGTCAGCCGGTCCGCTCAGCGCCGACCAGCGCGAACTCGCGAGGATGGTGCGCTCCGGCCGCGGAGGACGGGTACCCGCGGCGACGGTCACGGGAGGGGTGGCCGGGTCCGCCGGACGGGGCGTGCCGCAGCGTGATGACCGTCTCACCCCCTGAGACGTGACACGCATTACCTTCCGGTCACACAGCCCCTCACGAGCGCTAGGGTCCGCCCGAGAGGCAAACATCAACCGTGCGTGAGAGCAGGGGAGTCGCACAGTGACACGGAAGCTCGCCGTCATCGGGGCCGGTCTCATGGGATCCGGTATCGCCCAGGTCTCCGCGCAGGCGGGCTGGGACGTCGTCCTGCGTGACGTCACCGACGAGGCGCTCACCCGTGGCACCGACGGCATCAAGGCGTCGTACGACAAGTTCGTCGGCAAGGGCAAGCTGGCGGCGGACGACGCGGAGGCCGCGCTGGGGCGCATCACCGCGACCACCGATCTCGACGCCGTCGCCGACGCGGACATCGTGGTCGAGGCCGTCTTCGAGAAGCTGGAGGTCAAGCACGAGATCTTCCGCGCGCTCGACAAGATCGTGCGCGACGGGGCCGTGCTCGCCTCCAACACCTCCGCCATCCCGATCACCAAGATCGCGGCGGTCACCGGACGACCGGAGCGGGTCGTCGGTACGCACTTCTTCTCACCCGTGCCGATGATGCAGCTGTGCGAGCTCGTCCGCGGGTACAAGACGAGCGACGAGACCCTCGCCACCGCGCGGGAGTTCGCCGAGTCCGTAGGCAAGACCTGCATCGTCGTCAACCGCGACGTCGCCGGCTTCGTCACCACCCGGCTCATCTCGGCCCTCGTCGTCGAGGCCGCCAAGCTGTACGAGTCGGGTGTGGCCACCGCCGAGGACATCGACCTCGCCTGCAAGCTGGGCTTCGGCCACGCCATGGGACCGCTGGCCACGGCCGACCTC
The DNA here is from genome assembly GCF_009377205.1 of Streptomyces phyllanthi. Classification (GTDB taxonomy): domain Bacteria; phylum Actinomycetota; class Actinomycetes; order Streptomycetales; family Streptomycetaceae; genus Streptomyces; species Streptomyces phyllanthi. The sequence goes on along the minus strand of NZ_VJZE01000024.1, from coordinate 3,353 downwards.
ACCGGTGTGGACATCCTGCTGCACGCCACGAGCAACATCTACACCGAGTCCCAGGACGAGAAGTTCGCCCCACCGGAGCTGATGCGCCGGATGGTTGACGCCGGTGACATCGGCCGAAAGAGCGGGCAGGGCTTCTACAAGCACTGACGTCACCGGAGCCACGGGGACCACACGGGTCTCTCGAGCCTCACCCGATGGGGTGAATTCGGTATCGGTTCGCTCACAGACGGCAACCTCGAGGGTTGGCAGACCGTCAGAAGTTGCATCACCAGATAACGACCGGCGTACGAAACGCACTCTCGGGGAGCGCATATGTACATCAGGGGCGACCACGCCGAGCTGGTCGTCGGGGGCCGCCTCGACGTCCGCAGCGCGGCGGACGCCCGTACGGTCCTGCACTCGGCCATCGACGACGGAGTCGGCGACCTGGTGCTCGACCTGTCAGAGCTGGACTCCTGGGATGCCACCGGGCTCGGGGTGATCATGGGGGTCCATCGGCGGGCGGGGCGGTGCGGGCGGCGGCTGGTTCTGCGTGAGGTGCCTCCGCAAATGCAACGCCTGTTGGTGGCCACCCGTCTGCACCGGATCCTCGCCATCGAAGGCGGCATCGGGGTGGAGTCGCTACCCCGTGTGTGACTCCGGACCCCGACTGTGGCGAATCGGTACGCCACCGGGTGGGACGACCCGAAAGTGAACGGACGTGCGGGAATGCACGTCCGTTCACGCGTGTGACCCGTCGTCCACAGGACACCCGGATGTCTGGTGAGTGAAGCGCATCACGCTCGCAATCCTCACGAGACTGTGATGTCTCGGACGGCACGGGACCCCGGCATTCCGTAGATACTGTGCAAAGGTTTAGGGTTCGGCTGCCCGCCGTCCCACAACCCTCGAGCGGGCACCGGACCAGAAGCGACAGCGCGGTGTGCGGCAAGGCCGGGAGGGGACCCAGCACACGACGCTGCTTTTGGGGGGCTAGGACCTATGGACCCGAACCGGGGACCCGAAGAATACGGCCATGACGACGGAGGGCGGGCGCCTCGCACGCGTCCGCCCCGCGACGCCCTGACACCGGATTTCGGCCAGCCCGCTCCGGCGCTCGCCCGCACCGTGCAGCTCGTCTCGGATGACTTCCTGCTCACCGTCAACCCCGTCGACGGCAGCGAGATAGAGAACTGCCCCCCGCACGAGCGCCCCGGCCGGTCCGGGAAGCACACGGCCGACGAGCGGGCCGAGGTCGACCGCGCCGCCAGGCCTCCCGTCCCACCGGGCCCCGCACAGCCCCGGCTGCCGCTCCTGGCCCGCGACGACGAGCGCGAACGGCTCGTACGACTCCTCGCGCGCGGCCGCTCCGTCCGCCTCACCGGCCCCGCGGGCTCGGGCCGCACCGGGCTCCTCGACCTCGTCGCCGAGGACTGCGCGGACCTCGCTCCCGACGGCGTCGTACGCCTCTCCGGCTACCGGCGCACCACCGCCGACCTGCTGCACGACCTCTTCACCACCGTCCACAAGGCGCCCCTGCACCGGCTCGGGCAGGACGAGCTCCTGGAGTTCGTCCGGGAGATCGGCGCGGTCGTCGTCCTCGACGACCTCGAGTTCGGCGGCGGCGCGCTCGACGAGCTGCTCGACGCGACCCCCGAGTGCGCCTTCCTGCTCGCCGCCACACCCGACGTTCCCGCGCCGTCCGCCGACTCATCCCTCGAAGAGGTGTTCCTGGGCGGGCTCGACCGCGCCGACAGCCTGGAACTGCTGGAGCGCGCCGCCGGACGCGTGCTCACCGAGGAGGAGTCGAACTGGGCGGGCGACCTCTGGTTCGAGTCCGAGGGCCTGCCGCTGCGGTTCGTGCAGGCCGGGGCGCTGCTGCGGCAGCGGGACCGGCTGCGAGCCGACGCGGACGCCTTCGACGAGTTCGGAGTGTTCCAGGAGGCCCGCGTCGACGCACCCTTCGACGCGGGGGACGGCCACGACGTACCGCTGCCGTCGCTCGCCGAGGGGGCCGCGCCGGCCGCGCTGCTCGCGTCCCGGCTGAGCGCCTCGGCGCGGGACACGCTGCGCTTCGCGGTCGCGCTCGGCGGTGAGGTGCCGCACCAGGCCCATCTGCCCGCGCTGGTGGGGGACACCCACGCGGACGCCGCCCTCGCCGAGCTGGCCGACTGCGCCCTCGTGACCCCGGTCGGCTCGCGTTACCGGCTCGCCGCCGGGGTGCCGGCCCAGCTGGAGGCCGCCGGGTACGCGGACGACGTCGAGGAGCGCGCCGTCACTGCCGCACGGCACTACGCGTGGTGGGCCGGGCACCCCTCGGTCACCCCCGAGCGGGTCGCGGCCGAGGCGGACGCCCTGCTGGCCGCGCTGACCGTCGTCGTTCCGCTGACCACCGCCGAGCCTCCGCCTCCGGCCGACGAGCAGGAGGGCTCCTCGGCCTTCGCCGAGGACGAGGAGAGCGCCGCCGTGCGACTGGCCCGCCAGGCCGCGCCCGCGTTCGCCGCGGGGCTGCACTGGGGCGCATGGGAGCGGGCCCTGCGCTCCGGCGCCGAGGCGGCCCGGCTCGCCGGGGACGTCGGTGAACAGGCCTACTTCCACCACGAGTTGGGGATCCTCGCGCTCTGCCTGGGGCAGCTCGACCGGGCCCGTGCCGAACTGGAGGCCTCCATCGGGCTCCGCGGCGCCCTCGCTGACAAGCGCGGCACGCTCGCGGGCCGCCGCGCGCTGGCCCTGGTCGCCGACCGCTCCGGGGCCACCCCGCCCGGCGGGCGTACCGCGGCCGGGGAGGAGGTGCCGGACGCCTGGCACGAGGAGTCGGCGTCCCCTCCCGGAGGCGTACCGTCCGGCTTCGTCTCCGGGTTCGGCCCGCCCGGCCCCGTGGACGACACCTCGACGCCGGGCACTCTTCCCCACGTGATCGGCTCCGCCCGGACAGGGGCGACCCCTGTGGCGGGAGGCGGCCCGGCCAAGGGCGGCATCAAGGGCCGTCTGGTGGACGGAACCCGGCGCAATCTGGTGGCAGCGGGCGCGGGCGTCCTGCTCGCCGTTCTGCTGGGCACCGTGGTGACCCTGGGGGCGACCTCCGACAACAGCGACAACACCCCGTCCGAGAAGGTCGGGGTGAACCCGTCGGCCAGCGCCGGCGTCGACGACGGGGACCTGGACGCGGAGCGTCCGAAGAAGGGCTCCGACGACGACCCCGCTGCGGTGTCCGGCCCCACGGATCCGGGACCGGACGGGACGTACGGCACGGTGGACGACCCGACGCCGACGAGGAGTTCCGAGCCCTCGGACAGGGCGAGCGGTACGGACAAGCCGGGCAAGCCGACGAGGTCGCCGTCCAGGTCGCCCTCGAGGTCGCCGTCCAGGACCCC
>NZ_VJZE01000249.1 GCF_009377205.1 Streptomyces phyllanthi | reverse complement strand
CCCCCCACAGATGGAGTCCCCCACATGCTCCGCGGCGTAGACGTCAGTTCCTATCAGTCCTCCTCCTACGACACCGACGGCCTCTCCTTCGTCTTCATCAAGGCCACCGAGGGCCGGAGCTACACCAACCCCAAGCTGGCCGCCCAGACGAAGACGGCCCGTGACGCGGGCCTCGTCGTCGGCTTCTACCACTTCCTGTGGCCCGGCAACCTGACCGCGCAGGCCGAGTACTTCGTCCGCAAAGCCCCCGAAAAGGCGGGCGACATCCTCGCCGTCGACTGGGAGACGACGAGCGACGGCACCCACGCGAGCAACGCCGAGAAGGACCGCTTCATCCGCAAGGTGAAGGAACTGCGGCCGAACCACCGGGTGGTCCTCTACTGCAACCGCGACTACTGGCTGAACGTCGACAGCACCTCGTACGACGGCGACGCCCTCTGGATCGCCGACTACGTCACCGCCGGCAAGCCCCGCATCAAGGCGAAGTGGCGCTTCCACCAGTACACCGACCATCCGCTGGACAAGAACGTGGCCGACTTCGAAACGAAGGCCGCTCTGCGCAAGTGGGCCACGAGCGGCTGACGGCGACGACGACCCGCCGGGCGGTCGGATACGGCAAAGGGGCGCCCCCCGTCGACGGCGGGCGCCCCCTGGCACGTGCGTCACTTGTTCAGGTGACCCCAGAACTCCTCGAACGAGAGCAGCTTGTCGCCGTTGAGGTCCTGGACGGCGATGATGGCCTCGGCCACCGACTCGGTGACGTTCCAGTCGCCTCCCTGGGCCAGGGCGGCCTTGAACTCGGCGGCGGTGATGAAGCCGTCACCGTCCGTGTCGATCCGCTGGAACTGCTTGCGTGCTTCCTCGATGTCGGCCACCGATCCGCCCCTTCATCGTGCTTCCGTGCGTTACAGCCTTTTTGGCGGGCTCAGATTATCCGGCCGGTCCGGCTCGCAGCGCGGCGACCACCCAGGCGAACTCCTCGGCGTGCGCGGGCAGCGGACCGGTTCCCCGGACGAGCGCGGTCAGCTCCCGGAACCGGGCGAGTTCGGGATGCGTCGCGGCCTCCATGCGTTCGAGTACGACGGCCCGGTCGGCGTCGCCGATCAGCTCCTCCAGCACCTCCGCCGCGCGGGGCGATCCGGGGTCGATGCCCTGTTCCCGCGCCTCGCCCGCGAGCTGCACCATGCGGCTCATGAACCACAGGGAGGTGCCGGCCGGCTCCTGCGGCCTCCGGTCCGCCGCGTTGAACTCGACCGCCTCTCGCATGCGTGCGCGGAACCCGGATTCCTGCATCATCTCCGCCAGCTCCACCCAGGCGTCCACCTGCTCGGGTGTCGGGTCCTCGGGCAGATCGGGAATCCGGAACCGCAGCTGTGTACGGATGTCCGGGTCCGCGGTGTCGAGTCCGCCGAAGGTCTCCTCCATGAAGTCGTCGATGATCCGCCCGCGTTCGGCGGCGGACAGCCGCGCCAGTTTGTTCATGAGTGTCGTCTCCTCTGCGGTGGAACCGCGTCGCGCCACGGTCGACAGCACCGCCCGGGTCACCTTGAGGGCGCGGATCTGCGTGTCCAGCGCCGCCACGTGCGCGGCCGCCACCTCCGCGACCGTCGTCTCGCCCGCCACCACCCTGCGTACGTCCGCCAGGCCGAGGCCCAGCTCGCGCAGGGTGCGGATGAGTTCGAGGCGGGCCACCGATCCGGCGTCGTACAGCCGGTAGCCGCCCTCGCTGCGGGCGACCGGGTGCAGGACGCCCTCGTCGGACCAGTAACGGATGGTGCGCACGGTGAGACCCGTGGCCCGCGCCAGCCGGCCGATGGTGAGGAGTCCGGTGCCGTCTTCGATCATGTCTGCGAGTCTGGGCCCTCCAGCGGGTGGAGACTCAAGCGACCTCGTGCAGGGCCGTCAGCGGAAGATGCCCGTGTGGCCGAGTGAGTAGCGGCCCGGCTGCGGATAGACCGCGAGGCCGTGGGGGCCGCTGCCGACGGGGATGCGGGCGAGCTGGGTGCCGGTGCGGGTGTCGATGGCGTACACCTCGGAGTCGTAGCGGCCGGAGAGCCACAGGACCTTGCCGTCGGCCGAGACACCGCCCATGTCGGGGCTGCCGCCGTCCGGGAGGCGCCACTTCTTCGTGAGCTCGTTCCTGGTGAAGTCGAAGACGGAGATGGTGCCCTCGCCACGGTTGGACACGTACATCTCGCGTGAGTCGCGGCTGACGTACAGGCCGTGGCAGCCCTTGCCCGTGGGCAGGAGTTCCGGGGTGGTGAACCGGTCGCCGTCCAGGACCCACATGCCGTGGGCCATCATGTCGGCGATGTAGAACCGCTTGCCGTCCGGCGAGATCTTCACGTCCTGCGGCATGGCGCCGTCGAACGGCAGTTTCTGCTGCCCGACGACCTTCATCTTCTCGGTGTCGACCTTCAGCAGTTCGCCGCTGAACTCGCAGGAGACGATGAAGTACCGGCCGTCGAGGGAGAAGTCGGCGTGGTTGACGCCGTAGCAGCTGACCGGCTCGGTCTTGATCCGCTTCATGGTGTGGGGGTCGCGGAAGACGAGTTCGCGGTCGAGGGAGGCCATGACGACGGCGTGACTGCCGTTCGGGGTGAAGTAGAGGTTGTACGGGTCGTGGACCTCGACCGGCTTGCCCGCCTTACCCGTCTTCGGGTCGATGGGGGTGAGGGTGTGGCCGCGGTTGTTGTTGACCCAGAGGGTCTTCAGGTCCCAGGAGGGGACGACGTGCTGGGGCTGGCGCCCGACGGGGATGGTCTCGATGATCTTGTACGTCTTCGGGTCGATGACCGAGACGGTGTCGGACTCGGTGTTGGGGACGTAGACGCGGGACGGGAAGTCTCTGACGACCGGGGAGAGCCGGCCCGGGCGGTCGGCGGCGTACACGTCGTGGGGGTCGAGGACCGGGGGCATGCCTTTCAGCCCCTGGACGGCGGGCTTGGTCGGCTGGGCGGGCTTGGTGGCGGGAGTGGTTCCGCGGGGGTTCGACGCCCGGTTCTCGGTGCCGCCGCAGGCGGCCAGGGCGGCGAAGGCGGTGGCCGCGATGGCGGTGCGCCGAAGGAGCGTGTGATACGCGGGGGTGCGTGACATCAGCTGGGTCGACTCCGTGTTGGTGACCGCGCGCAGGCCGCGGTGGTCGTGCGTATGGAGGGGCGGAGAGGGAAGGGAAGGGCGCACGGGCAGGGAGGCCCGTGGGCGAGTCGGGTCGGCCGACGGGAGTGGCCGTGGGCGAGGACCTTCGCAGGGCCGACCGGGGCGGCACGGGCCGCGCCGGTGCGTCCGGCGGCGGGCCCGGCGCCCGCACGCGGTGCCGTACGGCGGTCAGTCTGGTTCACCCGCACCATTTAAGGAGCAAAGAGCAGGAAAACGAGTGATTCACCCACAAATGGCCGCCGGGCCGTGGTCGAAACCCGTCACGCCGACAGCGGAGACAGCACATCCTCCCTGGGCTCCGGAATGAGGGTGAGAACCTCCGGAGTGAAACGGTCCGCCCCTCTGACGGAGGAGGCGTTGTGAACGCGGACCCGTAGTCCGGGCCAGTCGGCGAGGCGCCTGACGTCGACCGGGCGATGCTCCGCGAAGATCGAGATCGTTCGCAGGCCGGGAAAGACCCGCCGCAGGTCCGCCGCTGCCGGAGTGCCCCGGGGCACGTGGAGGATGAGGTGCTCCACGTTCGGCAGTGGGGGAACGTTCGACAGCGCCCTGAGCTTCAGACCGGTCAGCTGCAGTTGCTTCAGTCGGGAGAGCGCGGCGATGTGGGCGAACTCCTTCGCGGAGGGTTCCGCCACTTCGACGCTCAGGGCGGACAACCGGCGAAGCCGCGATACTCCGACGAGGAAGTCCTTACGGGATCCGATGCCCGACAGGCGAAGTTCTGTGATGTTCGCGGGTACCCGCAGGCTCAACAGGTTGTGGTACGACCGGGGTACGCCGAGGGTGACCTTCTCGATGCGGTCGAGATGTCGCAGAGAGCCCAGCCTGCAGTTGTCCAGCTTGCTGAGCGTCAGATTCCTGACGGTGGTCCCCTGAAGCGGTGTCCAGTCGGAGATCGCGGCTCCGCTGATCTTGAGCGTGTGCAGTCGCGGAAACTCGCTGAGGAGGTCGAGTGGCGCGAGCCCTTCGTCGCCGGACACCGTGATCGCCACGACCGAGTTCCGGCGCGGCAGCCGGGCGATCCCGTCCAGCGGCAGGTACCGGCTGATCCGGACGTGGCAGTCCCTTCCCAACTTCTCCGCCATGTCGAACTGTGCCGCCGAGTCGACAGCCAGAACCAGGGTCCGATCCGGAAGGTGCTCGATGATCTCGTCGGCATAGTCCTGGGCGTCGAAGGCACTCCACGAGTCCGCCAGGGCACGCTGCACGGCAGGGCTCGGGTGGTTCCTGAACCGCTTGAGGAGCACGAAGGCCGGGGGCCCGCCGACGATCGCCGCAGTGGTGACGACCGCTTCGGCTTCGTAGGGGGCGAGGTTCTCCGGGCCGGGCAGCAGGTCGAGGATCACCGGGCCCAGCTGTCCCAGAACACGTGCATCGCGGTAGGAGCGCGGCGGCAGGAGCCCGGCCACGTTCTGCTCGACCAGGGCTTGGACGTCCGGGTGCACCTCCGTCGCGTACTCCAGGCACGCCATGGCCAGCAGGTGCAGGCGCTTCGCCTGTGTACGCGCCTCGTTCCCGCGTGCGATCAGCTCCTTCAGGATCATTACCCGTTCGTTGGGACGGGCATGGGAAACGGCCATGCGAATGACGTCTTCCCACTGATCGTCGTGGGCGTTGTCGAGCAGCAGCGGGAAGTCGCCCGCCTCGACACAGGCCTTGGCACCGAGGTAGTCCTGAAAGGTGCGGTGCACGAAGTCGATGGTGTCCTCGGTCGGCTGCCGCAGGACGCCGCTGCGGTTGATGAGATGAGCGAGGACCTTTTCCGCGTTGGTCCTGCCGTGAAGGCTGGGCATGGCCGGCAACTGCACGCCGATGCTCCGCAGGGCGAAGTCCTTGTGCATCTCTGTCTGACGGTTGACGACCATCCAGTACGCCAGCCGCTGAAGCAGTTGGATGCTCTGCCGCTCACTGAGGTGGACCCCCTCGGGGGTCTCGATGCCGCGTTCGTTGTCGCGGCGGTCGAGAAGTGTGGAAAGGGCCGCCTCGTACAGTTCCATCCGGCCCTGGGGGAGGTGGCCGCGACGGTCGCGGTGGAGCGCGCACATCAATGCGCACATCAAGGGAGTGGTGGCCAGTTGGGCGAGTTCGCGCTTGGCCCGGATGGCGTCCCGCATCTTCTCCCGCAGTCCGGCCAGGCTCTGGTCGCCACTCGCTTCTCCGGCGGCCGCCTCGTGCCAGCGGGTGATGAAGACGTCGGTGTCCCGGCCGCGCATCGGACGGATGGTGAGTTCCACGAACGAGTCCGCGGAGAGCCAGCCCTCGGGGACGGCAGAGGGACGCGTGGTCACCACGAAGCAACTGCGCGGATAGGCCGACAACAGGCCCTGGAGCCAGGATCGGGCTGCCCGGCGCTGGTCAGCGGGCACTTCGTCCATCCCGTCGATGAGGAGCAGCCCGCGCCCGCTCTGCAACACGCCGTCCGTCCATTGCCTCGGCTGTGCCTCCGCGAACGGGCAGCTCATCGCATCGAGAAACGCCTGGGGTGAGGGCAGAGAGCCTCTGCGGACGAGGGTGCGCATGGGCAGGACGTAAGGGATGCGCCGGGCCAGGTGCTCCAGCCCGGTCGCGGGCAGGCCCTGTGCCGTCGTGACCGCCAGCCACTGCAGCAGCGTGGTCTTCCCACTGCCCGCCAGCCCTCTGACCAAGGTTCGCTCGCGGCCGGACAGCGCCTGCTCGGCCCGCACCACCCGCACGTCGTGGCTGGTGAACGGCATTCCTTCCGGCTGGCTGAAGCCACGCAAGGGCGCCGTCTCGCTCATGTCCGCCAGTTCGAGGCTCAGGTAGGCGGCGTCGAGCGGCCATGACTGATCCGAGTGGCGCAGATCGAGTCCGACGATCGTCAACGTGCCGTAACGGTCGACGACGTACCTTCGGTAGCGCTCCTCGAAGTCGCTGTCGGGGCTGCCGGGGCCCTGCCGGGACATGACCGCCGCCTGCAGACTCCTCAGCTCCTCGAACTCGGCGGGATCTGCTTTCAACGCCTGGGCCAGCGCTACCAGAACGGCCTCACTGGGCGGGATGCGGCCGTTGAGCACCTGACTGACCGTGGTCCTGCCGATCGCGGACTTCGTCGCCAGTCCGGCCATGGTGAGGCGGCGTTTCACGCGCAGCTCCCGCAACCGCCCCGCCAGTTGCTCCTGGGGACCCGTCTGCTCGGTCAAGGACACTCCCCCGTGAGGATGCCGCCGTTCAGTTCTGTTCGGTGAACACCGGTGAACGCGAGACCGTCCACGCTGTCCCACGTCATGGTTGTCCGCTCGAACTCCGCCTGGGAGGCGTGGTGTCCGCCGAAGCCGTACGTGTGCTGCTTGTCTCGCTCACGCTGATCGTAGTCATACAGTTCGCCCTGCTGGTGGGCATCGCCGTGGCGGTCTCCGCCCGGCTGCCGGGAACGCCGCTGCGCACCGCCGTCCTGCGGGGCGGGGCAGCCTTCGGAGGCACACTGACACTGGGGCTGCTGGCCGCGGCAACGGTCAAGGACCTCCTCGGCTGAAGCCTCCTGCGCACAGACCCGGCGCACCGGGAAGAGTCGGGCGCCATGCGCACGGCAGAGGGGTGGCCCGGCTCCGGGCCACCCCTCAATGTTCTGCCGCCTTCATCTCGAACCATGTCGTCTTGCCCCGCGGCAGCAGATCGACCCCCCACCGATCCGACATCGTGTCCACGAGAAACAGGCCGCGGCCGCTGACGTCCAGCTCCTGGACCGGCATCAGACAGGGAAGACCACGAGAGGGATCACGCACCTCGACCCTGATCCAGCCCCGACGGTGACGCATGCGGAGCCCGAAGACCCGCGCACCGGTGTGCCGCACCGCGTTGCCCACGAGTTCCGAGACGAGCAGCACCGCCTCCTCGGCCGTCCTCGGCGGGAGCCGCCAATGGCGCAGTACGACGACCTGGACCAGCCGCCGCGCGATGCCCGCGGACTCGGGGCGGGACGGCAGCAGGACCTCCCCCTCCGTGGGGCTGCCGAACAACTCCAGCGCCTTGAGCGCCCGTTCGTCCTCGACCGCAGGCGACCAGCGCGCCGCGGTCGCACTCCCGTGCCGCCGCGGCTGTTCGACATCCTCCAGCCCCGCCATGCCCCCATGATGGCCGCCCAAGGCATCGCTCGGGGCCGTTCCACAGGAATACGCCCCCCGGAACGTTTCATCCCGAGGGGCGGAATTGACATATGCCATTGGTATGAAATGCCCTGTCGCGCACCACCTGGCCTGCGGCGATTTACCCGAACTCGGCAATCATCAGTTCATCGCCATCGCCATCGCCAAGCCTGTCCCAAGGTCTTCGCGATCCGCCCCTTCGGGGTACGCGGACACGACACCACGTCAACCGCATCCGGATCAGGCGAACTTCGCCTTGCCCGGGCCCTCCTCCACGAAGCTCCGCATCCCGCGCTCCCGGTCCTCCGTGGCGAACAGACCCGCGAACCAGTTCCGTTCCACCGCGAGCCCGGTCTCGATGTCCGTCTCCAGGCCCGTGTCGATCGCCTCCTTGGCCGCGCGCAGCGCGATCGCCGGCCCCTGGGCGAGCCGCGCGGCCCACTCGTGCGCCTGCGCGTGGACCTCGCCGGCCGGTACGACCCGGTCCACGAGTCCCAGCGTCAGCGCCTCGTCGGCCTTCACCATGCGGCCGGTGAAGATCAGGTCCTTGGCCCTGGAGGGGCCGATCAGCCGGGACAGGCGCTGCGTACCGCCCGCGCCGGGAATGAGGCCCAGCAGGATCTCCGGCTGCCCGAGCTTCGCGTTCTCCGCCGCGATGCGGTAGTCCGCGCAGAGCGCGAGCTCGCAGCCGCCGCCCAGCGCGTAGCCCGTGACGGCGGCCACGACCGGCTTGGGGATGCGGGCCACCGCGGTGAAGGAGTCCTGCAGGGCCCGGGAGCGCACGATCATCGCCGCGTGGTCCATGGCCTGCATCTCCTTGATGTCCGCGCCGGCCGCGAACACCTTCTCCCCGCCGTACAGGACCACCGCGCGCACGTCCTCACGGTTCGTGGCCTCCTCGGCGAGCTCCTTGAGGCGGTCCTGCGTGGCGATGTCCAGCGCGTTCATCGGCGGGCGGTCGAGGCGGATGGTGCCGACGCCTTCGGCGACTTCGAGATGCACAGTCATGCAGGCAGGTTAACGGGCACTAACGCCGACGGCCCCGGTGCCGTACATCACACCGGGGCCGTACGTCATCGAGGACTCACGTCATCGAGGACTCACGCCTTCCACTTCTCCCACGACATGTTCCAGGCGTTGAGCCCGTTGTCCGGGTCGACGATCCGGTCGTTGGAGTTCTTCACGATCACGACGTCACCGATCATCGACCGGTTGAAGAACCAGGCCGCCGAGACGTTCTTGTCCCAGCCGCCACGCACGTCGCGCAGACCGATGCAGCCGTGGCTGGCGTTGTAGTTGCCGAAGGCGTCGCCGCCCCAGTAGTTGCCGTGGATGAACGTCCCGGAGGTGGTCAGGCGCTGTGCGTGCGGGACGTCCTTGATGTCGTACTCGCCGCCGTAGCCGACCGTTTCGCCGTTCATACGGGTCACCGACAGGCGCTCGGTGATGACCATCTGGCCGTTCCAGGTGTCGTAGCCGGGCTTGCCCGTGGTGACGGGGATGGTCTTGATGACCTTGCCGTCGCGCTTCACGACCATCTTCTTGGTCTTGACGTCGACGGTGGAGATCTGGCTGCGGCCGATCGTGAAGGAGACCTTCTTGTCCTGCTCGCCGTAGACGCCCGGGCGGCCCTCGACGCCGTCGAGGTTGAGGTCGACCGTCACCTTCGTACCGGGCTCCCAGTACTTCTCGGGGCGGAAGTCGATGCGGTCGTTGCCGAACCAGTGGCCCTCGACCTCGACGGCCGGCTCGGTCCTGACGGTGATCGCCTTCTCGACGTCCTCGGGCTTGGTGATGCCGCGCGTGAAGCGCAGTGAGAACGGCATGCCGACGCCGACCTTGGAGCCGTCCTCGGGGGTGAAGATGCCCACGAAGGTGTTCTCGGGGGTCAGCGTGGTGAAGGAGGACTCCTCGGCGGCCTCACGGCCCGCCTTGTCCTCGGCCACCGCGTGGACGGTGTACTTGGTGGCCGAGGCCAGGTGGATCGACGGGGTCCAGGTGGCGCCCCCGTCCGTGATCTCCCCTTCTATCTCTCCGCCCTTGGAGTCCTTGACCGTGACCTTGGTCAGCTTGCCCTTGGCCGCGGTGACCTTGAGGGCGTCGCTGGTCGCCACGTCGGCGGCGCCGTTCTTGGGGGCTATCGTCACCGCGGCCTCGGAGGCCTTGGTGTCCGCCGTGCCCGATGAGCCCTTGCCGTCCTTCCCCTTGCCGGAGCCGGAGTCCGACCCGCCTCCGCCCCCGCACGCCGTGACCGCGAGGAGCAACGCCCCCAGCAGCAGCGCCAGTACGCTCCGGGTCCGCCGGCTCCCCCGCGCCCGCGGCCCCGCACCAACCGACGCCCCCGATATCGGTCGCCCGTTCACGTTCCTGTCTCCCCTCGCACGGCCTGTTCAGGCCCGCTCCCCCAACGCGTCCCGCGCGTTTGTGCGTACATTAACCCCAAGATCAGGACGGAGCGGGCCCCTCCAAGGTCACTGTTCAGTCCCAACTAAGACCGTTGTGGGCGCCGTCGCGTTCCCTCGCCCCCTGAGCCGTGTGCCCCTGTGCCGACGCCGTGTCGGGCTACTTCACCGCACTGCCCGCTTTCCACTCCTTCCAGCCCATGTTCCACCCTCCGAGCCCGTTGTCGGGAGCGACCTTTTTGTCATTGCTGCGGACGACCTCGACGACATCACCGATGAGGCTGCGGTCGAAGAACCAGCCCGCGGGCGTGCTCGAACTGCCGCCCTTCACATCGCGCAGGCCCACACAGCCATGGCTGACATTGGCTTTGCCGAAGACGCCCGGCGCCCAGTAGTTGCCGTGCAGGAAGGTCCCCGAGGTGGTGAGCCGCATCGCGTGGGGGACGTCGGGGATGTCGTACTCGCCCTTGCCGTCGGCCTTGCGGAAACCGACCGTGGCGCCGTTCATCCTGGTCACCTCGAGCATCTCGGTGACGACCATCTTCCCGTTGTACGTCGTCGTCCCGGGCGCCCCCGCCGTGATCGGCAGCGTCGCGAGGAGCTTGCCGTCCCGGTTCACCCGCATGGTGTGGGCGGCCGCGTCGACCAGGCTGCTCTGGTGGCGGCCGACGGTGAACGACACGTTCCTGTACTGCAGGCCGTACACGCCGCGCGCCCCCTCGACGTCCCGCAGCCGCAGCCCGACGGTGACCCGGGTGCCCGGCTTCCAGTAGCGCTCGGGCCGGAAGTCCAGGCGGCCGTTGCCGAACCAGTGCGGCCGGATCTCCACGGCCGGCTTCGAGGTCACCCGGACGGCCCGCTCGACGGCCGCCCGGTTCTCGATCTCCCGGTTGAACTCCAGGGACACAATCATTCCGGTGCCCACGGTGGAGCGGTTCTCCGGAATGACGTACGCGATGAAGCGTTTCCCGGGAACGTACGTCGTGAAGGTGGCGTGCCGGGCGGAGCGGCGCCCCTGACTGTCGTGGGCGACCGCGTCGACGGTGTAGCGGGCGGCCAGGGAGAGTCCGCGGGAGCCGGTGGGGCGCCAGGTCCGGCCGTCGGCGGAGATACGCCCGGGTACGGGTGACTCCTGCGCGTCCAGGGACCTGACGACCTTCACGGACTCCAGCCGCCCGCCCGGCACCCGCACCTCGAACGGGGCGGAGGCGTGCACGGCCTTGCTTCCGTCCGCCGGTGTGACGCGGATGATGTCCTTCGGTGCCACCGGTTTGCCGTCGGGCCCCTCCGGCGTGCACCCGATGGCCCCTGCCAGCAGCCCTGCCCATGTCAGTACGGCGGCCAGTGCGGCCCCGGCGCGTCGCACGCGCGTGTGTACGTGGTTCACGTGCGTCCCAACGACGGCGCACGCCTCGGGGAAACGTGAGTGCGAGCCATGGTCTGGGCAGAACAGTGGGGAGAACGACGCGGGGCGTGGTGGCCTGAGCCGCAGAACAGGGCCGTACGCCTCTGCCGTGGCGTTCCGCCGAGCCGCAGGAGGCCGTGAGGTGGCGAGTGCACCCGAGCAGGAGGCAGTCCAGGAGGGACGCGGACCGTCGCGCCCGGCCGCCGTACTGAACGGCAGTCGGCGCACGGCGGCCGAGGCCGCGCAGACGCCCGTGTGGCCGGGGGCGCCCATGCCGCTCGGGGCGCGGTTCCGGGTGGGGCCCGACGGAGTGGCGGGGACCAACTTCGCGCTGTGGTCGGGCGGCGCGGAGGCGGTGGAGCTGTGTCTGTTCTCCGCGGAGGGCGCGGAGACACGCGTCCCGCTCACCGAACTGACGCACGAGATCTGGCACGGCTTCGTGCCGGGCGTCCTGCCCGGTCAGCGGTACGGCTACCGGGTGCACGGCCGCTGGGACCCGTGGACCGGCGCCCGCTGGAACCCGGCGAAGCTGCTCCTCGACCCGTACGCCCGGGCGGTGGACGGGGACTTCGGGCTGCCGCCCGAGGTGTACGGGCACGTCCGGGACTGGCCGCAGCAGCACATCGCGGACACCGTGCGCGACGACCGGGACTCGGCGCCGTACGTGCCGAAGGGCGTCGTCGTCCACGACGACGCACCCGACGACGAGTGGATCGACGACCGCCGCCCCAAGACACCGTGGGCGGACTCGGTGATCTACGAGCTGCATGTGCGCGGCTTCACCAGGACGCACCCCGGAATCCCGGAGGAACTGCGCGGCACGTACGCCGGTCTGGCGCATCCGGCGGCCGTCGAACACCTGGTGAAGCTGGGCGTGACGGCCGTCGAGCTGCTGCCCGTGCACCAGTTCGCCCACGAGGACCATCTGCTCCGGCGGGACCTGCGCAACTTCTGGGGCTACAACTCGATCGGCTACTTCGCCCCGCACGCGGCGTACGCGGCGTCGGGGACGACCGGACAGCAGGTCGGCGAGTTCCGGCGGATGGTGCGGGCACTGCACGCGGCGGGCATCGAGGTGATCCTCGACGTGGTCTACAACCACACCGCGGAGGCCGGAGAGCTGGGCCCGATGCTGTCGATGCGCGGGATCGACAACCGCGGGTACTACCGGTTGCAGCACGACGCCCGCCGGTACGCGGACTACACGGGCTGCGGCAACACGCTGCACGTCGTCCAGCCGCATGTGCTGAGGCTCATCACGGACTCGCTGCGCTACTGGGTGACGGAGATGGGGGTGGACGGCTTCCGCTTCGATCTGGCGGCCGCACTGGCCCGGTCGATGCACGACGTCGACATGCTCTCCCCGTTCCTCGCGGTCATCGCGCAGGACCCCGTGCTGCGGCGGGTGAAGCTGATCGCGGAGCCGTGGGACGTGGGGTCGGGCGGCTACCAGGTGGGCGCCTTCCCTCCCCTGTGGACGGAGTGGAACGACCGCTACCGGAACGCCGTACGGGACTACTGGCGCGGCGCCCTGCCGGACGTACGGGACCTGGGGTACCGCCTGTCGGGGTCGAGCGACCTGTACGCCTGGGGAGGCCGGCGCCCGTACGCGTCGGTCAACTTCATCACGGCGCACGACGGTTTCACGCTGCGCGACCTGGTGTCGTACGAGCGCAAGCACAACGAGGCGAACGGGGAGGGGAACCGGGACGGGACGGACGACAACCGGTCGTGGAACTGCGGGGCGGAAGGGGAGACGGACGACGAGAACATACGGTCCCTGCGCCGCCGCCAGCTCCGCAACCTCCTGACCACCCTGCTGCTGTCGACGGGTGTGCCGATGCTGCTCGCGGGCGACGAACTGGGGCGGACGCAGGGGGGCAACAACAACGCGTACTGCCAGGACAACGAGATCAGCTGGGTGGACTGGGGGCTCCTTGAGGACCCCGGCTGGAGGGCCCTGTTCGATCTGACGTCGCGGCTGATCGCGCTCCGGCACGCCCATCCGGTGCTGCGCAGGCGGGCGTTCTTCTCCGGGCGCGCCCATTCGGCGGACGGGCTGCGGGATCTGGCGTGGTTCACGGACCGGGGCACGGAGATGACGGAGGGCGACTGGTACGCGCCGGCCGCGACGCTGGGGATGTATCTCTCCGGCCGTGACATCCCGGGACGTGACGCGCGTGGCGCACCGGTCGTCGACGAGAGCTTTCTGGCGGTGCTGCACGCGGGGGGTTCGCCGGTGTCCTTCGTCCTGCCGGGTCCGCCGTGGGCGGAGCGGTACGAGGTGGTCGTCGACACGTCGTGGGAGGAACAGGGGGAGGCTCCGGGCGTGGAGCACCCGGCGGGCACGGAGATCACTGTGCCGGGGCGGGCGGTGCTGTTGCTGCGGGTGGT
>NZ_VJZE01000248.1 GCF_009377205.1 Streptomyces phyllanthi | reverse complement strand
GCCGTCGAAACCGTGCGGCGAAGGGCGGGGGTACGGCCCGCGCGGGCGGCGGCTCGGCCGGAGCCCGCGGCGGCGGACCCGCGCCCGCCCCTGCCGCCGGCCGCCGCACGCAGACTCGCCATGCTGCTGGCCGACCGGCCGGGCACGGGAGGCGGGGGCCGCAGGGGTACGGCACCCGACCTCATGGAGCTGCTGCCGCAGTGGCTGGCCCTGGCGAACACACGCGGGTTCGCGGCCCCGCCCGAGGCGCTGCCCGCGCTGCTGGACGCGGCGCGGGGCCGTACGGACCTGCGGCCGGCGGCCCTGACGTTCGCGGGCCCCCGCGCGCTGTGGCTGGCCCGGCTGAACCCGGACTGGCGTTTCGCACTACGCGCCACGCCTGGCGGCGGTGCCGACCTGCCGAGCCCGCGGGAGACCGACCGGGTCCGACGGCTGTGGCAGGAGGGCCTGTTCGCCGAGCGGGTCGCGCTCCTCACCGGCATACGGGCCCAGGAGCCCGTGCTCGCACGCGAGTTGCTGGAAACCACGTGGCCGACGGAGCGCGCCGAGGACCGGCTCATGTTCCTCGACTCGCTGCGGACCGGGCTGCGGGCGGAAGACGAGCCGTTCCTGGAGCAGGCATTGGCGGACCGTAGCCGGAACGTGCGGGCTACGGCGGCGGAGTTGCTGTCCGCGCTGCCCGGTTCGGCGCTCGCCGCGCGCATGGCGGACCGCGCGGGAGCGTGCGTGGCCGTCGACCACACGCGGGACGTGCCCACGCTCGTGGTGGAGGCTCCGCACGAGTGCGACGCGGGCATGGAGCGCGACGGGGTGGTGGCCAAGGCTCCGGCGGGGCGGGGCGAACGGTCGTGGTGGCTGGGCCAGTTGGTGGAGGCGGCGCCGCTCGGGTCGTGGTCGGCGCGGTTCGGGGGGCGCACGGCGGAGGAGATCGTGGCGTTGCCGGTGGCGGACGACTGGCAGGGGGAACTGCATGCCGCGTGGAGCCGGGCGGCGGTGCGGCAGCGTGAAGCCGACTGGTCCAGGGCGCTCCTGGGGGCGCCGTCCGCGCCCGAGGCCGCCGGGCCGGGAGCGGTGTCGCTGGCCGAGCGGGCCAAGTTGCTGTCAACGTTGGAGGCCGACGAGCGGGCCGAGTGGGTGGCGGGGTTCATAGCGGCGCACGGCCTGTCGGAGGCGTTCCAGTTGCTCGGCGTCTGTGCGGTGCCGTGGTCGCCCGTTCTGGGGCGCGCGGTGGTGGACGCGCTCAACATCGCGCGGGACGCGGGCAGTTATCCCTGGAGCTTCAGTGGCGTGATGGGGCTGGCCGAGAGGTGTCTGTCCCCCGCGGAAGCGAGACGTCTGGAAGTCCTTACGGCCACTCCCGAGGAGCAGGAGAACGCGTCCCCGGGCGCGGGCGGGTACTGGTCCGAGGCGTTCCAGCGCCTCGTGACGACGTTGCGCCTGCGCGCGGCCATGCAGGAGGAGCTGACTCCGCGATGACGTGTGCCACGGGGCTGGACACCTCAGGGCCGAAAGGCGGGACAGGAGCGGGCGTGCCTCCCAAGCCGGGAGCCGCCCTGGAGGACGGCGACGACGTCCGGGCCCGGGAGAGCCCGGCCCCCGCCCTCCGTACACCGAAAGCCTGCGCTCCCTCCGCGTACGCCGAAGACCTACGCGTCCGCAGGCTGCCGTACGTTGGCGCGGACCCAGTCCACGATCGACGCGGTGGTGGCGCCCGGGGTGAAGATCTCGGCGACGCCCTTCTCCTTCAGGGGAGGGATGTCGGCCTCGGGGATGATGCCGCCGCCGAAGACCTTGATGTCCTCCGCGTCCCGCTCCTTGAGGAGGTCGATGACGGCCGCGAAGAGCGTGTTGTGGGCGCCGGAGAGGATGGAGAGGCCGATCGCGTCGGCATCCTCCTGGATCGCGGTGTCGACGATCTGCTCCGGCGTCTGGTGAAGACCGGTGTAGATGACCTCCATACCGGCGTCGCGCAGAGCCCGCGCAATCACCTTCGCCCCGCGATCGTGGCCGTCGAGCCCCGGCTTGGCCACCACCACACGGATCGGACCGGCTGCCACACCCATCACTGCCTCCATGAAACGACTCCACCCAATCCGTACCGAACATAGCGACACTCGGCGCACACGGACGCTCACCGTCCGCACTCCGCGCGTTCGGCGGGGAGTGCGGGCACAGCGCCCACACCATGCACACCACAGGTATCGCCTGTACCGCCTTGTACCGCCGCTCTCTCCACCCGGATGCGCCCGCCGGTACGGGTGCCCCGTACCGCACCGGCCAGGGGAAGTGAACGAACGTTATCGCCAGCATCCCGCAACCGGCAGTTTCACGGTCCGGACCGAGGGGGAAATCACACGATGGGATAAGTTCGCCGCGGACGCTCCTCGAATCGCGGAGTACACGTCCTCGGGTCCGGCGGCACGCCGCACGGCCCAGGGACGCGGGCGCTACGGTCGGAGCGTACGCAAGGAAAGCCGCCACGAGGTGGCCGCACCACTGCCCGTCGGCGGGAGGCGGCGGTGATGAGGCGCTTCGGGGATGACACGAGCAAGGAAGCGGGGAATCACAGTCGTACGGAGGCGGGGACCGCTTCGGCCGTGAGGACGGCGGGGCACCGTGCAACCGACACGACAGGACCCTCGTAGCGTCACCGACGCCCCACGCGTCGCACACGCCGCACTCGCGCCGTCGCCCACCTCCACGGCGGCTCGCCACGAGGGCACACGGGGGGACAAGGACGTCCCCCGCGTGCCGACAGGAGGTCGGCCATGAAGGTCACCCGGGCAACACTGCCCTTTCTGCCGCTCTGCCAGCGCCTCTGGCCCAGCACGCTGGCGGGATTGTCGGTGACCCTCCTGAAGGCAACTGCCCTGGAGTTCGCGATCCTCGCGGGGCATCTGCTCCTCTATCCGTCCGGGATCATCCAGGAACGCCGGATCGTTCCCGCGCCACGGTCTCCCGACGCCACCCCCGCTCCCCTGCCGACCGAGGCCAAACCCCCGGTCGTCCTGCTGCACGGCTTCATCGACAACCGGTCCGTCTTCGTCCTGTTGCGCCGCTCGCTCACCCAGCACGGCCGCCGGGAGATCGAGTCGCTCAACTACTCTCCGCTCACTCGCGACATCCGCACCGCCGCCGAAGTGCTCGGCCGGCACATCGAGGAGATCTGCGAGCGCACGGGCCATGAGCGGGTGGACATCGTCGGCCACAGCCTCGGCGGGCTGATAGCGCGCTACTACGTGCAGCGGCTCGAGGGCGACGCCCGCGTCCGCACGCTGGTCACGCTGGGCACCCCGCACGCCGGAACACGGGTCGCGCCGCTGGCCAACGCGCACCCGATCGTGCGCCAGATGCGCCCGGGCTCCGCGGTGCTCGAGGAGTTGCACGAGCCGGCGCCCGGCTGCCGTACGCACTTCGTGGCCTTCTGGAGCGATCTGGACCACATCATGGACCCTCTGGAGGCCGCCTGCGTCGACCACCCGGACCTGATCGCGGACAACGTGCGGGTGAGCGGCATCGGACATCTCGCCCTGCCCGTCCACCCCGCCGTCGCCTCGGGGATTCGCCAGGCGCTCGACCTCGATGACTCGAACCCCAAGACGGCCCGCAGGGCCAACGGGGAGACGGGTCCCCACGCAGGGGACCTGACCGTGGCGTAACCGCTCGAAACCGGTCGAAAGCACAGCGGAATCAGGCGATTCACGTCGCACATCGACCTCGCGTCGGCCGCCGGACCGGATCAGCGGCCCGGCCGCGGACGGCCGCAGCCCTCCTTCACGCACCGCCGACGCCGTTCGATGACCCTCAACGACCCCCGCACAGCCCGCGCAATTTCGAACGCACATCGAACACAAGGCCAAGCCTGAGTCCGCAGTCCGCCGAAAGACGCTCGAATGCCCGTTTCCTGCGGTCGTGAAACCCGTTGAAGATTGTCGCGCCCGCATACCGCCGGGTACAGTCACCGCACTGCTCTGCCAGCCCCTGCTGTCGAGGCGAAAGAGAAGTTGGTGAACGACCGTCACCCGTCGGGGAACGCAACCACCCCGGCTCCGGCTTCCGATGCCGCCCCGGCGCCCTACGCGTCGTACGGCTCCCAGGAAGCCTCGTACGGCGACTTCACCACGTACGACGGCTATGGCGCCACTGGTTTCGACAGTGGTCACCACACCGCTGTCACCACCGACGCGGGCTTCGCCACGGCGACCTTCGAGACCGACCCCCTCTTCGGCGACCTGCCGGGTGACGGTGCGACCGGCTCGTACGACTCCGCACAGTGGCCCTCGGGCAGTCACGAGACGCTGAACTACGACGCGTACGCGGCCCAGCACCACGCGGCCTACGACACGGGCAGCTACGACTCCACCGGCTGGACGGCCGGTTACCAGCATCTCGCGGAGATCCCCGCGCAGGCCTCCAGCCCCGAAGCCACCGGGCAGTGGGACGCGAACGGGTGGCTGCAGGCCGAACAGCTCGGCCAGGCGGGACAGTTGGGCGGGCACGACCAGACCCAGCAGTGGACGGGCGCGCAGTTCTTCGACACGGGCGCGTACGACGCGACGCAGTGGAACAGCGACGGCACCCAGACCTCCGGCGGCCATGACACCGGCCACCACGACCTGACCGGCCACGAGGCCCACGGCCACGAGGTCCACGCCCACGAACACCCCTCCCCCGACGCCTTCGATCAGCAGGCGACCGCGACCTTCGAGCAGGTCAGCCCCTACGACGACGGGCAGTCCGCGGCGGTGGAGGGCGAGTTCGAGGGCGCGGACGGCACCGGCACGACCGGAGCGGACCATCACGCGTCGGCGGCCGACCAGGAAGAAGGCGCCGCCGCCCCCCTAGCCTCTGCCGCGGCCGGCACCCCTTCCGGCCCTGGCCGGGCGGCGTCCCGCGCGGCCTCGCGCTCGCGTCGCCGCGCACCGGCGAAGCGTTCCGCCCCGGCGAAGCGTTCCGCCGTGCTGACCATCGCCGTTCCCTCGGCGTGCGTCATGGGTGTCGCTGGCATCGCCGCCGCCTCCGTGAGCGTCGGGGACGACGACAGCGGCAACAAGACGCTGGCGAGCGCGTCGGACGCGACCGCGGTCAAGCCGTCCACCGCCAACAACAAGCTCGACACCCAGCTCGCGAACCTGTCCGCCGAGGCGGACGACTTCGCCGACCGGGCCAGCCGGACTCAGGAGCGCATCGACCTCAAGGCCCAGCAGGAGGCCGAGAAGAAGCGCGCGGCGGCGGAGGCGGCCCGCAAGGAGCGGCTGCGGCCGAAGTTCGCCCTCCCTGTCTCACGGAACGGGCTCAGCGCGTACTACGGGCAGTCCGGCATCAACTGGATGTCCCTGCACACGGGGATCGACTTCCCCGTGTCGTACGGGACGGCGGTGATGGCGGCGACCGACGGGACCGTACGGACGCAGTGGAACAGCGCGTACGGGAACATGGTCATCGTGACCGCCAAGGACGGCACGGAGACGTGGTATTGCCACCTCTCCACGTACAAGGTCGCCTCGGGTACGACGGTCAAGGCCGGCGACACGATCGCCTACTCCGGCAACTCCGGCAACTCCACAGGTCCTCACCTCCACTTCGAGGTACGGCCCGGCGGTGGCTCGCCGATAGACCCGCTGCCGTGGTTGCGGAGCCACGGGCTCGACCCGACGTAACCCGACCGAGGCCCCTCGACTCGACCGAGGCCCCTCGACTCGACCGACGCAGCTCTGTGCGGCGTACTCCACCCGCGGCGTGGAAAAAGACCGGGCCCCTGCTCAGCAGGGGCCCGACTCGTGTCCGCGGCTTCTCGTCCGCCTACAGCTTCTCCACCGGCGCGTACCGCAGCAGCAGCCGCTTGGGCTTGGTGTCGCCGAAGTCGATCGTCGCCTCGGCGTTGGCACCCGTGCCCTTCACGCCGACGACCGTGCCCAGGCCGAACTGATCGTGGGTGACGCGGTCACCGACGGCCAGCGAGACGACCGGCTTCTCGGTGGCGCGCCGCGTCGCGAAGCCGGAGGCGCCCGCGGCGGAGGAACGGGAGCGGGACGACGACAGGGAGGCCGCGATGCCCGAGGCCGGGCCGGAGGACACCGGAGCCGCGGGGGCGCCCGTGCGCTTCCAGTCCACGTGCGTCGGCGGGATCTCCTCCAGGAAGCGGGACGGCGGGTTGTACGAGGGCTGGCCCCAGGCGCTCCGCAGGGACGAACGGGTCAGATAGAGCCGTTCGCGGGCGCGTGTGATGCCCACGTACGCGAGGCGCCGCTCCTCCTCCAGCTCCTTGGTCTGGCCGAGGGCGCGCATATGCGGGAAGACGCCGTCCTCCATGCCCGTGAGGAAGACGACCGGGAACTCCAGGCCCTTGGCGGTGTGCAGGGTCATCAGCGTGATGACGCCGGAGCCGTCCTCCTCCTCGTCCGGGATCTGGTCCGAGTCGGCGACCAGGGCCACCTGCTCCAGGAAGTCGGACAGGGTGCCCGTCTCGCCCTCGCCGCGCTCCTGCTCGAACTCCAGCGCGACGGCGGCGAGCTCCTGGAGGTTCTCGATACGGGTCTCGTCCTGCGGGTCGGTCGAGGCCTGCAACTCGGCCAGATAGCCGGTACGTTCCAGGATCGCCTCCAGGATCGTGGCCGGGCCCGCGCCCGAGTCGACGATCGTACGCAGGTCCTCCATGAGCGTGTTGAACCGCTTGACGGCGTTCGTGGAGCGGGCCGCCATGCCGTACGCCTCGTCCACGCGCCGCAGCGCCTGCGGGAAGCTGATCTTCTCGCGCTGGGAGAGGGCGTCGATCATCGCCTCGGCGCGCTCGCCGATCCCCCGCTTGGGGACGTTGAGGATACGGCGCAGGGGCACCGAGTCCTCCGGGTTGGCCAGGACCCTGAGGTACGCCAGGACGTCCCGGACCTCCTTGCGCTCGTAGAAGCGGACACCGCCGACGACCTTGTAGGGCAGCCCGACACGGATGAAGACCTCTTCGAAGACACGGGACTGGGCGTTGGTGCGGTAGAAGACGGCGACGTCTCCGGCCTTCGCCTCACCCGCGTCCGTCAGGCGGTCTATCTCGTCGGCGACGAACTGGGCCTCGTCGTGCTCGGTGTCGGCGACATAGCCGGTGATCCGGGCGCCCGCGCCCGCGTTGGTCCACAGGTTCTTGGGTCGGCGGGACTCGTTGCGCTCGATGACGGCGTTGGCGGCGGAGAGGATCGTCTGCGTCGAGCGGTAGTTCTGCTCGAGCAGGATCGTCGTCGCCTCCGGGTAGTCCTCCTCGAACTGGAGGATGTTGCGGATGGTCGCCCCGCGGAAGGCGTAGATCGACTGGTCGGCGTCACCCACGACGCACAGCTCGGCGGGCTGGAGGTCGTATGCGCTGGGCGGTACGTCCACGGGGTGCTCGGAGGTGCCGACGAGCTCCCTGACCAGGGCGTACTGGGCGTGGTTGGTGTCCTGGTATTCGTCGACGAGCACATGGCGGAAGCGGCGGCGGTAGTGCTCGGCGACGTCCGGGAAGGCGCGGAGCAGGTTGACCGTCGTCATGATCAGGTCGTCGAAGTCGAGGGCGTTGGCCTCGCGCAGACGGGACTGGTAGAGCGCGTACGCCTGGGCGAGGGTCTTCTCGAAGCCGTCGGACGCCTGTGCGGCGAAGTCCTCCTCGTCGATCAGCTCGTTCTTGAGGTTGCTGATCTTGGCGCTGAAGGACTTGGGCGGGAAGCGCTTGGGGTCGAGGTCCAGGTCGCGGCAGACGAGGGCCATCAGCCGCTTACTGTCGGCCGCGTCGTAGATCGAGAAGGACGACGTGAAGCCGAGCCTCTTGCTCTCCCTGCGCAGGATCCGTACGCACGCGCTGTGGAACGTCATCACCCACATGGCGTTCGCGCGCGGGCCGACGAGCTGCTCGACGCGCTCCTTCATCTCGCCCGCGGCCTTGTTGGTGAAGGTGATCGCGAGAATCTGACCCGGGTGGACGTTCCGCTCGCCGAGCAGGTGCGCGATGCGGTGGGTGAGCACACGGGTCTTGCCCGAGCCGGCTCCGGCCACGATGAGCAGGGGGGTGCCGGAGTGGACGACGGCCGCGCGCTGGTTCTCGTTCAGCCCCTCCAGGAGCGCGGCCGGGTCCACCGCGGGGCGCGGGGCGCCGTCGCGGTAGTACTCGTCGCGGTCCGGTGGCACGTCGAACCTGCCGCCGAACAGGTCGTCCGGAATGGGCTCCGGTACGTGCTCGTCCTCGGGCGGCGGCGGGGGTTCCTCCTCATGGGCCCGCGGGGCCTTGAGGTCCGCCAGGAAACTGTCGTCAAAGAGGCTGCTCATCGCTCTCCGAGTCTAGGCCGCCCCACCGACACCCAGGGGCCGCCCCGACAACTCGGGGCCCGGGGATGCCGGAGATCCGGTCATGCGGGCGCATCTCACCGTCGCTGTATGCCCTGTCACGGTCCGCAATCGCCCCGCTCACCGCTCTCCCCGGCACCTGCTCACCCTCAGGTTCGTCCGCGTCGCCGGGGCCGCACCCTCCTGCCGCCGTCCACTGGCGCGGACCATGACCAATCGGAATTAACGTACCGAGCCAGATCTAACTCCACGTATCCCCATAAGTGGCCACCGAACCTTACGGATCAACCACGGACGGCGGCGCCATGGGCTAAGGTCACAAAAACGTATCGGGCATATCGCGCATCAACCTTCACAGAGGCCACACGAGTTGGCTAGCGTTTTGGGCAGGCCACTCGACCCAACCGGCGAACGTCGCCGGGCCGAGGGGCCTCCGCCGAGTCCGGCGCACCTTCGCGGAGCCGGAGCCGGGGACCCACCGACCTTGGGGTGAATCGGTCCAACGCCGTACGCGGCACGGACCGTAGGGCACACCTTCCGATGCAAGCGCCCGAACCCGACAGCTAACTCGGTAGGCGGACAACGGAAGGAGTCGCGTCTTCATGGCGCCGCACCGAAAGTCGCGTCCTGCCCGGACGCGCGCAGGTATACGGACACCCGCCTTCGCGACGGCGGCGCTGACCTCCGTGGCCCTGCTCTCCCAGACGGCGAACGCCGCACCCTCGGCCGACGACAAACCGAGCCTCGAAGAGGTCGAGAAGAAGGTCGACGACCTCTACCGCCAGGCCGGGACGGCCACCGAGAAGTACAACGCGGCCGAGGAGAAGACGACCAAACAGAAGAAGCGCGTCGCCACGCTCCTCGACGACGTCGCCCAGCGCACGGAGAAGCTCAACGAGGCCCGGGAGCAGCTGGGATCGTTCGCCGCCGCCCAGTACCGGACGGGCGCCGCGTCCCCGGACGCGGCATCGATGCTGCTGGCGGACAACCCGCAGGACTACTTCGACCAGACCCAGTTGATGGACCGCTTGACGGAACGTCAGCAGGACGTGGTCGATGACTACATCACCCAGCAGGCCGAGACGGCGGAGAAGCGCGAGGAGGCCTCCGAGAGCCTCAAGACGCTCACCGAGTCCCAGTCCACGCTGAAGGCGACCAAGGCGAAGGTCCAGGCGAAGCTCGCCGAGGCGCGCCAGTTGCTGTCCGAGCTGACCGCCGAGGAGAAGGCCCGCCTCGCGGCGATCGAGAAGGAGCAGCAGGAGGAGGCCGAGCGCAAGGCGGAGGAGCTGGCGCGGCAGCAGGCGGCCGCCGCGGCGGAGCGGGAGGCGCAGGAGCAGACGGCCGGCAGCACCGCCACAGTCGAGGCCCCGGCCGAGGACTCCACCTACGCCACGAAGGCCGCCAAGGCCCTCACCTTCGCCCGCTCACAGATCGGCAAGCCGTATGTCTGGGGCGCCACCGGCCCCGACGCGTACGACTGCTCCGGCTTCACCCAGGCTGCCTGGAAGGCCGCCGGCGTCGACCTCCCGCGTACCACGTACGACCAGGTCAACGCGGGCACGACCGTCTCCCTCGCCAACGCCAGGCCCGGTGACCTCGTCTTCTTCTACGACGACGTCAGCCATGTCGGCCTCTACATCGGCAACGGCATGATGATCCACGCTCCCAAGCCCGGGACGTACATCCGCGAGGAGTCGATCTTCTACGACGGAGAGTCGTCGATCCACAGCGTGGTGCGGCCGGCGTAACGGACCGGCGCACAGCCGTCGGGCGGGCCCTGCGATCAGCGGGCCCGCTCAGGCTCAGCGGCCCCGCGATCAGCGGGCCCGGGCCAACGGGTCCTCGGATCAGCGGTCCCGTGGGCGGGTTCCGTGGTGGGCGGGTTCCGTGGTGGGCGGGTCCCTCAGGGGCTCCCGCTCACCACGGGGGCTCCCCGCCCGCGCCGTGGGGCCGTCAGGTCCAGAGCACCGCGATGAAGACGTTCGCCGTGGTCAGGGCGCCCACCAGGCCGAACAGTCCCTTCTCCACCCGCTCCTCGTCGCGCTTCACGTAGACGAGCCCGAGGATCACGATCAGCAGGGCCAGCTTCACGCCGATCTTGACGTTGTTGACCGGCTGGTCGTCGGCCTGGTTGAGGCCGACGAGAACGGCACCGGTGACCAGCATCGTCAGGGCGCCGTGGAGCATGGCGGGGACGAAGCGCGCCGTGCCCTGGCCTATCGCCTTCATCTGGGTGAGGAAGCCGCCGAGGAGAGCGGCGATGCCGATGATGTGCAGGGCGACGAAGAGATGGATGAGTACGTCCATGGAGCCGGAGCCTAACCAGGGGCCCCGGTTCGCCCGGCACCGGGCCCGGGCACCTCGCGCAGCCCGTCGCCTCACGAGCCCCATCGGCCCGCCGGGGCTGCACCTGTGCACCCCGCACCCCATAGCACCCCTTTTTCGCCCGTCGGCTCGAAAACGCCGCATTGGTCATTGCTCTGCGTGAAGTCGGTGGCTCCAGGCGGGGATCACGGTCACATACGGTCACATGGCGGCCCACTGGTACCAGTTCCGTACATGACGTCACCGAGCGGGCACCTCCACGTTTAGCGTCCTCCCCCAGGTGGCCGACTCCCCACCGCCGCCCGGGCCAGGGGCGGCAGTCGGACACCTCCGCCGAGAAGGTCCGGCGGTGGCCTGCTCCCCCTGTGCGGGCCGCCGCCGGACGCGCGACCGGGCCCGACGGCGGCCTCGGCCGCACCTCCACGGCGGTCACGGTCGTACGAGTCGTACGGGCGAGTCGCACGAAAGGACGTGACGTCCAGGTTGGCAGCGCACCGCAGGCCCCGACAACGCCCGCTGAGCGGCACCCCCACCCGTACCGCCGCCACGATCGCCCTGGCGGGCGCGGCGAGCGCGACCGGCCTCCATGGCACCGGACACGCCGAACCGCAGCTCACAGCGGGACAGGTCAAGGCGAGGGTGACCAAGTTGTACGAGGAGGCGGAGGTCGCCACCGAGAAGTACAACGGGGCGAAGGAGCAGGCCGACAAGGCCCGGGAGCGGCTGGAGGACCTGCGGGACGAGGCGGCTCGCAGGATGGAGGGGCTCAACTCCACGCGGGAGAAGCTGGGGTCGATGGCGGCGGCACAGTACCGCGCCGGAGGAATCGATCCTGCAGTGCAACTCGCACTGAGCGACGACCCGGACGTCTACCTGGACGGTGCGGCCTTCGCCGAACGGATGGGCAGCCGACAGGCGTCGGACGTGGCGCGGGTACGACAGCAACTGCGGGAGATCGAACGGCTACGAGGCGCCGCGACCATCGAACTGTCGCGGCTCACATCCCGGCAGGCGGAACTGAAACGGCACAAACTGACGATCAACGGAAAACTGGGCGAGGTGAGGCACCTGCTGGCGCAACTACCGGAGAACGAACGGGCGGGGCTGGACGCCGCGGGGCGCACGGGGCCCGGATCCCCGTCCTCCGCGTCGCCGGCTTCCTCGGCGTCTTCTGCGCGGGGGCTGGGTCCGGTCTCGGCCGTCTCGCCCCAGGCGCCCAGCTCCCGTGCCGCGGCGGCTCTTTCGTACGCGTACGGCAAGCTGGGCAGCCCCTATGTCTGGGGCGCGACCGGTCCCGACGCCTTCGACTGCTCGGGGCTGACCCAGGCCGCGTACCGCGCGGCGGGAGTCTCGCTGCCCCGGACGACCTACGCGCAGATCGGCGCCGGACAGCATGTCGCACGGGACCAACTTCTGCCGGGCGACCTCGTGTTCTTCTACTCGGGGGTCAGCCACGTGGGCATCTACGTGGGGAACGGGCAGATGATCCACGCCCCTCGCCCGGGCGAACCGGTACGGGTGGCGCCACTCGACCTGATGCCGTTCGCGGGAGCCACGCGGGTGGGGTGACCCGGAGCACCTCCCTGGGCGTCGCCTCGACCGCCCGGCGTCAGCCGAGTTCGCGTGCGGCGTCAGCCCAGCTCGCGGAGCGCCTCGCCCAGCGTCGCGACGCCCTCCGTGATCGCCGTGGCCGGGGAGGCCGCGTAGCCGAGGAGGAGGCCGGGCGGCCCCGGTCCCTGCCGGTGCCAGGAGAGGGGATGGACCTTGACGCCCCGGGCGAGCGCGACAGCCGCCAGCTCGGTGTCGGCGAACTCCGCCCGCCGCCCCGCCACTCCGTCACCGGCCTTCCCGCTGGAACCGTTGCCCGCCTTCGTATCAAAGGTGATCAGCAGATGGAGGCCGGCGGCGGCACCGTGGACCACCGCGGCCGGCAGGTGATCCCGTATCGCGGCGATCATCGCGTCCCGGCGGCGCCGGTGGCGGTGGCGCAACTGACGCAGGTGCCGCTCCAGTTCCCCCGACTCCATCAACCGGGCCAGGACCAGCTGGGGCAGCGAGGGGTTACCCAGGTCGGCGAAGCGCTTGGCGGCCACCAGGGCGTCCCGGTAACCCGGTGGCGCCAGTACCCATCCCGTACGCAGTGCCGGAGCCAGCACCTTGGACACGCTCCCCGCGTAACAGACCCGCTCCGGCAGCATCGACCGCAGCGCGGGCACGGGCGGGCGGTCGTAGCGGTGCTCCGCGTCGTAGTCGTCCTCCACGATCAGTCCGCCCTGCGCCGCCCATCGCATGAGCTCCCGTCTCCGGGCGCCGCCGAGTACCACTCCGGTCGGGAACTGGTGGGCCGGCGTGAGCAAGGCCACCCCCCGCGCCGGGAGCTCGGACACGCGTACTCCGTCACCGTCGACCGGCACCGGCGGCGTCCGCAGTCCCTGCCGCTGGAGATGCTGCCGTACGCCGAGCGACCCGGGCTCCTCCACCGCGATCTCTTCGACTCCGTCCTCCCGCAGCACCTGCCCGATCAACGCCAGCGCCTGCGCGGTCCCGGCCACGATCAGCACCTCGTCGGGCTCCGCCCGTATCCCCCGGTAACGCGCCAGCCACCCGGCAACGGCTCGCCGCAGCTCCGGTGTTCCACGGGGGTCGCCGTACGCGAAGCCATGCGGGGCCAGATTCCCGAACACGGCTCGTTCGGCACGCAGCCAGGCCGCCCGCGGGAAGGCGGTGAGGTCGGGGACCCCGGGCGAGAGGTCGATGCGAGCGGGTGCGGTACGGATGGCGTCGAAGATTTCGTCGCCGGGTGGGGTGCTGAACAAGGATCCAGTCGTCCGGAGGGGCGGGG
>NZ_VJZE01000247.1 GCF_009377205.1 Streptomyces phyllanthi | reverse complement strand
CCCAGGCTCCGGCCCAGGCCCAGCCTCGGATTTCGGCCCGGCCTCGGCACCAGGCGCAGCCCCAGACGCAGCCCCAGACGCGGGCTCGGAACCGAAGGCGGACCTCAACCCGGATCCGGTCCCGGGCCGACACTCGCCCCCTCGCTCTGCCCCGGCGCCCGGCGCCCGCTCGGCCCCGGCCCCCGACGCGGAGTCGGCCCCGGCCCTGGCGGCTACCGCACCGCCACCGGCCGCCGCGGGCGTCCGCCGGGGTTCCGGTCGCGCCGCCGCGTCGGAGACAGTCGGCGAGGACGGCGTGGTCAACGCGCCCGACGCTGGATCGGAGGCACTCGGCGAGGTCGACCCGCCCGACGCCACGTCGGAGGCCGGCGCCGTCGGGGGGCGTGTGTCCCCGAGGGCGTGGTCGCGGTCCGGCGGGGGGTCCGGCGGGACGGCGCGGTGTGTCATCCTCGTCACCCGGCGGAGCTGAACGCGTCGTTCATCTGCTTCGCCGCGCCCTTCGAGGCCGCCGCCACGTCCTTCTTGCCGCTGACGATCTCCTGGAACATCGTCGGGAGGACGAGCGAGGCGTCGATCTGGGACCAGGCCGGTGAGGCGGGGACGAACTTGGTGCCCGCGCTGAGCGTCTTCACGAAGGGCTCGACATACGGCTCCTTCTTGACGATGTCCGCGCGCACGTCGGTGTACGTCGGCAGGAAGCCCATCGCGTCGAACAGCTCGCCCTGCGTCTTCTTCGACGCGAGCCGCTTCATCAGATCGACGGCGAGCGTGCGGTGCGACGTGCTCTTCAGGACGCCGACGTTGTTGCCGCCCGCGAAGGCCGGCGCGATCGATCCCTTCTCCACCCCCGGCAGCGGTACGACCGCGAACCTGCCCTTCACCTTCCCGGCCTCGACCGCCGTGTAGTTGAAGTCACCGCCGATCGCCATGCCCGCCTTGCCGGAGGCGAACGCGGTGACCGTGTCGTTGCCGCCCATCCCCGCGCACTTGGCGGCCGGGCAGTTGTCGTCGCCGAAGAGCGAGGTGTACGTCTTGATGCCCTTCCGTGAGGCCGCGCTGTCGATGGTCGAGGCGTACGCCCCGCTCCTGCCCACCGCGATGTCACCGCCGCTCGCCCAGACGAACGGCATCGCGCCGAACGTGTAGGCGCCGCCGACGGCGATGCCGTACAGATCGGGTTTGGCCGTGCGGATCCTGTGGGCCGTCTCGATCAGCTCCGCCTGGCTCCTGGGCGGCTCCAGGCCCAGCTCCTCGAAGACATCCGTGCGGTAGTAGAGGGCGCGCACGCCGACGAAGAAGGGCGCGCCGTAGACCCGCCCGTCGACCGTCACGGACCGCTTGGCCGTCGGGTCGGAGTCCTTGGCCTCGCTCCAGCCGGTGAACTCCTCGGTGATGTCGAGGAGCCCGCCGTCCTTCACATAGCCCGCGGTGTCCGTGTTGCCGAACTCCATGAGGTCCGGGGCGCTCTTCGGGTCGTTGAAGGCGGCCTTGATGCGCTGGGCGCGGGTCTCGACCGGGATGTACTCGACGGTGACCTTGACGCCCTCGTGGGACTTCCTGAAGGCGGCGATCGTGTCGTCGACGACCTGTTCCTTCGGCTTGTTGCTGACCTCCTGGAACAGCCAGACGCGCAGGGTGCCGGTCTTCTCGTCCTTGCCGGAGGAGGAGTTGTCGGAGGTCTGGGGGGCGCAGGCGGTGGCGGTGAGCCCCGCGAGGACAAGAGCCGCTATGGGGGCGGCCGTTCGAGCCGTACGGGGCTTGCGGGCGCTGCGGCCCGTCCTGGCGGCGAGCTTCATGGAGTTTTCCTCCGAAGGGGGGGTGTGTTGCAACATGCGCAATGAGGGTTTCGCTCTGTACAACACATCGGAGGTTAGGGAGTACATGAACATGCCCACAAGAGGTCTCAACCACTCTGTGACCGGCGGGAGCACTCCGTGCAACGGAGCAGAGCCGAAGCCGTGCGGTACGCGCGATGCCCCGCATGGCACGCGGGCAGACGTGATCAAGCAACTACCGTACGATCAAAGCCACTTGGGGGCCGCCGGGCCGGAAAACCCACACGCCGGAAGGGAAGACCTCGGGGCCGCGCCTTCAAGGCTCGTCGGCCACCGTTCTTGAGCACGGGGGAAGGCGCCCCGGGAGCGGCGGTGGGTGCCGCAGGGACACGAGGGATTGGTACGGCCGTGGTGATACGGGAACGGATCGGGCCGAGCGCGGCCACCGACGAACACGGTGAACCCAGCCGCCCCCGCCCCACGGCACGACGGCACGCCACAACAGACGGTGCGGCCCGACCGCCCCGCCCTCAGGTAAACGACAGAACCCAGGTACGGCAGAACCCAGGTACGACAGAACCGCGGCACCCGCATCCGGGCACCGCGGCTGTGCTCGCGGCGACTGTGCGCCGTCCGCCCCCGCCCCCGCCCCCGCGCACGGCGGGGGCGGGGACGTCACTTCTTGTCGTCGCCCTCGTCCCCGGCGCCCATGGAGTCGTAGATCTCCTTGCACATGGGGCACACGGGGTACTTCTTCGGGTCACGGCCCGGCACCCACACCTTGCCGCAGAGCGCCACGACGGGCGTGCCGTCGAGGGCGCTGGCCATGATCTTGTCCTTCTGGACGTAGTGCGCGAAGCGCTCATGGTCACCATCGCCGTGCGACGTCTGCGGCGTCGGCTCGACGAGGGTCCCCGTACCAGTCCCGCGCTCGGGCTCAAGAGTGCTCATAGCGCCAAGGGTACTTAAGGCCGCGGGCATCAGTTGAGCGAAGGGTCGTCCGGATACGTGGCCACCATCGCCAGCTCGTTGCGCTGACGGCGCAGGACCTCCCGCCAGAGTCTCTCCGGGGAGGGCGAGGAGACGTCACCGGGCTCCGATTCCACGACATACCAGGCACCTTCGACGAGCTCGTCCTCCAGCTGACCCGGCCCCCAGCCCGCGTACCCGGCGAAGATCCGCAGGGAACCGACCGCGGAGGCGAGCAGCTCCGGCGGGGCCTCCAGATCGACCAGGCCGATCGCGCCGTGCACGCGCCGCCAGCCCAGGGGGGCGCGCTCGGTGGACGCCCCGCCCGGGATCACCGCGACCCCGAGCGCCGAGTCGAGCGAGACCGGCCCGCCCTGGAAGACGACACCGGGCTCCCCCGCGAGATCCGCCCAGCCCTCCAGGATGTCGCCGACGTCCACCGGGGTGGGCCGGTTGAGGACCACGCCGAGCGAGCCCTCCTCGTCGTGGTCGAGGAGGAGCACCACCGCGCGGTCGAAGTTCGGGTCCGCCAGGGCGGGGGTGGCCACGAGCAGCCGCCCTGTGAGCGAGGACACCTCGGTCATGCCAGACATGATCCCGCATCTTTCCCGTATGAGGGGAGCCAATCCCCGTACCCACGTGTGCGCAGATCAGGGCGTACGGGTGCGACCCCCGCGCACACGGCCGCCGGTGACCGGGTGTGCCTGAGGAGAAACGGTTCGTGTTGTGGCAAACCTATGACGTGTCTGAGAGGTCCTCGGGCTTACTGAAGTGGGGTGGGCGGCCATTACGCTTGCTCTTCGGCTCATGCCGCTTCGGCTCCCGCACGAGTGGTCTGCCGATGGTCTTGCCGACGTCAACTGCCCGACTCCACGGAACGCGAGATTCATGACCGTCAACGACGATGTCCTGCTTGTCCACGGCGGAACCCCGCTCGAGGGTGAGATCCGGGTCCGCGGTGCGAAGAACCTCGTACCGAAGGCAATGGTCGCGGCGCTGCTCGGCAGCGCTCCCAGCAGACTGCGCAACGTCCCCGACATCCGTGACGTCCGAGTGGTCCGCGGACTGCTCCAGCTGCACGGAGTGACGGTCCGTCCGGGCGAGGAGCC
The DNA here is from genome assembly GCF_009377205.1 of Streptomyces phyllanthi. Lineage (GTDB taxonomy): Bacteria > Actinomycetota > Actinomycetes > Streptomycetales > Streptomycetaceae > Streptomyces > Streptomyces phyllanthi. The sequence continues at coordinate 9,652 of NZ_VJZE01000247.1, read as the reverse complement.
GGGCGAGCTGGTCATGGACCCGTCACACGTGGAAAGCGCGAACGTCGCCGACATCGACGCGCACGCGGGTTCCTCGCGCATCCCGATCCTCTTCTGCGGCCCGCTGCTGCACCGTCTCGGGCACGCCTTCATCCCGGGCCTCGGCGGCTGTGACATCGGCGGCCGTCCCATCGACTTCCACTTCGAGGTGCTGCGCCAGTTCGGCGCGAAGATCGAGAAGCGGGAGGACGGGCAGTACCTGGAGGCGCCGCGGCGGCTGCGCGGCACCAAGATCCAGCTGCCGTACCCGTCGGTGGGCGCCACGGAGCAGGTGCTGCTGACCGCCGTTCTCGCGGAGGGAGTGACGGAGCTCTCGAACGCGGCCATCGAGCCGGAGATCGAGGACCTCATCTGCGTCCTGCAGAAAATGGGCGCCATCATCGCGATGGACACCGACCGCACGATCCGCGTCACGGGCGTCGACAAGCTCGGCGGCTACACCCACCAGGCGATACCGGACCGTCTGGAGGCCGCGTCCTGGGCGTCGGCGGCGCTGGCGACCGAGGGCAACATATACGTGCGCGGCGCCCAGCAGCGCTCGATGATGACCTTCCTGAACACGTACCGGAAGGTCGGCGGCGCCTTCGAGATCGACGACGACGGCATCCGCTTCTGGCACCCCGGTGGCCAGCTGAAGTCCATCGCCCTGGAGACGGACGTCCACCCCGGCTTCCAGACCGACTGGCAGCAGCCGCTGGTGGTGGCCCTCACCCAGGCCACGGGCCTCTCGATCGTCCACGAGACGGTCTACGAGTCGCGCCTCGGCTTCACCTCGGCCCTGAACCAGATGGGCGCCCACATCCAGCTCTACCGCGAGTGCCTCGGTGGCTCCCACTGCCGCTTCGGCCAGCGCAACTTCCTGCACTCCGCGGTCGTCTCGGGCCCCACGAAGCTCCAGGGCGCCGACCTGGTCATCCCCGACCTCCGCGGCGGCTTCTCGTATCTCATCGCCGCCCTCGCCGCCCAGGGCACGTCCCGCGTCCACGGCATCGACCTGATCAACCGCGGCTACGAGAACTTCATGGAGAAGCTCATGGAGCTGGGCGCGAAGGTGGAACTGCCCGGCAAGGCGCTCGGCTAGCACCTCGCCGGCGCCCGAAGCCGCACACACGCCGATACACACGCCGATGGGGCGGCCTCCCGAGCCGGGAGGCCGCCCCACTGGCGTTACTGGGCCTCGTACGCCGTTTCCTGGCGCAGGGCCTGCGAGGTCACTTGCCCTTGGCGGCTTCCTTGAGCTTGGAGCCCGCGGAGACCTTCACGCTGTAGCCGGCCGGGATCTCGATCGGCTCGCCGGTCTGCGGGTTGCGCGCGGTGCGAGCGGCACGGTGGGTGCGCTCGAAGGTGAGGAAGCCGGGGATGGTGACCTTCTCGTCGCCCTTGGCGACGATCTCGCCGACGGTCTCGGCGAACGCGGCCAGCACGGCGTCGGCGTCCTTGCGGGTCACCTCGGCGCGGTCGGCCAGCGCGGCCACCAGCTCACTGCGGTTCATGTTGTTACTCCCGTGTTCTTCTTGCGTTGAGGCCTGCCACGCGGCGGAGCCGCGTGTCGGGCACAGCGAAGCCGATGCTGCCAGGGTCCTTCATGGGTCCCCGGACCCGGGTCCCTCGTCAGACCCTCGCGCCCAGAGACGCATCCTGCCCCCACCTGCGGCGGTAAAGCCAATCCGGCACCCGCAGGAGTCGTGAGAACACCCTTCGGGGTCACACGAAAGCGCCACGGCGACGGAGGGGTGACGCTCCGCGTTCCCGGCGGCGCATCGCAGGTCCCGGCGGGCCTGAGCCCGGCCGCAACCCTAGAGTGCGCCCCGTGGACCCCGGTCCCGCGACGCGCCGGTACGAACGCGCCGTGGCAACGATCACAGCCGCCGGGCAGGGGGCCCGCACGGAGCGGGGCGCCACACGGTCAGGGTGCCACCGTCGCGCCGACCGCCTTCGCCGCGTCCCGCACCGCACCGGCCACGGCGCCCGCGACCTTGTCGTTGAAGACGCTCGGGATGATGTAGTTCGCGTTGAGCTCGTCCTCGGTCACCACGTCCGCGAGGGCGGTCGCGGCGGCGAGCATCATCTCGGTGTTGACCGTGCGGGACTGGGCGTCCAGCAGGCCGCGGAAGACGCCCGGGAAGACCAGCACGTTGTTGATCTGGTTCGGGAAGTCGGAGCGGCCCGTGGCCACGACCGCCGCGGTCTGGCGGGCGACCGCCGGGTCGACCTCGGGGTCTGGGTTCGCGAGCGCGAACACGATGGAGCCTTCGGCCATGGCGGCCACGTCGTCGCCGTCGAGCACGTTCGGGGCCGAGACACCGATGAACACGTCGGCGCCGCGCACGGCCTCCTTGAGCGTGCCGGTGAGGCCCTCGGGGTTGGTGTTGTCGGCGATCCAGCGCAGCGGCGAGTCCGGGGCGTGGTCCGCCAGGTCCTCGCGGTCGCAGTGCACGACGCCCTGGATGTCGGCCACGACGGCGTTCTTCACGCCCGCCGCGAGCAGCAGCTTCAGGATGGCCGTACCGGCCGCGCCCGCGCCCGACATGACGACGCGGATGTCCCCGATGGCCTTGCCCGCGACACGGAGTGCGTTCTTCAGGGCGGCGAGTACGACGATCGCGGTGCCGTGCTGGTCGTCGTGGAAGACGGGGATGTCGAGGGCCTCACGCAGCCGCGCCTCGATCTCGAAGCAGCGGGGCGCGGAGATGTCCTCCAGGTTGATGCCGGCGAAGCCGGGGGCGATGGCCTTGACGATCTCGACGATCGCGTCGGTGTCCTGGGTGTCCAGGCAGATCGGCCAGGCGTCGATACCGGCGAACCGCTTGAAGAGGGCCGCCTTGCCCTCCATGACGGGCAGCGCGGCCTTGGGGCCGATGTTCCCCAGGCCCAGGACCGCGGAGCCGTCCGTCACGACCGCGACGGAGTTGCGCTTGATGGTGAGGCGGCGCGCGTCCTCGGGGTTCTCGGCGATCGCCATGCAGACACGGGCCACGCCCGGCGTGTAGACCATGGACAGGTCGTCACGGTTGCGGATGGGGTGCTTCGACGCCATCTCGATCTTGCCGCCGAGGTGCATGAGGAACGTACGGTCGGACACCTTGCCGAGCGTCACGCCCTCGATGCCGCGCAGTTCCTCGACGATCTCGTCGGCGTGCGAGGTGGACGACGCCGCGATCGTGACGTCTATCCGGAGTTTCTCGTGCCCGGAGGCGGTCACGTCGAGGCCGGTCACCGAGCCTCCGGAGGACTCGACGGCCGTGGTGAGCTGGGAGACCGCGGTTCCGCTCGCGGGCACCTCCAGCCTGACCGTCATCGAGTAGGAGACGCTGGGCGCCGTTGCCATGGCCGACTTCCTCTGCTTTCAGCTGGAGCTGGGTAGTGCCGTCCGATCGTCGCACCTACTGCGGAGTACGTGGTAGCCGCCCTTGGATTGCGAACGTTTTGTTCGCTGATCAAGGCGGTGAACAGGCAGGTGAACAGGCAACGAAGAGGCCCGCGTCACAGGGTGACGCGGGCCTCTCGCTCGCTTCGATGACACCGACCCGCCATGCTCGCCTCGCGGCAAGTGGTCGCTCGAAGCGACTAAGGTTGGGCCCGGGGGCTTGGATCGGGCCGGTGCCACACCCAGGCTAACAAACAGATCCCACGGGTCCCTCCCGCCGCCCGACCTCCACCCCTCAACGACGGCGCTTCGCGCCGACACCTGCCGATTCGCACCGGAAGTTCATTTCCGAGCCCCGCGCCGACCCACCGGAACGCCTCCCTCAGTCCCTCAGCAGATCCGGCACCCCGTGCGCGTCTGGCTCGTCCCGCTCGCCCGAGACGATGGTCAGCTGCTGGGTGGCCCGGGTGAGCGCCACATAGAGCACACGCAGCCCCGCCGGGGACTCGTCGGCGATCTCGGCCGGCGAGACGACGACCGTGGCGTCGTACTCCAGGCCCTTGGCCTCCAGGCTGCCGAGCGCCACGACCCGGTCGCCGAGGCCCTCCAGCCAGCGGGCGGCCTCCGCGCGCCGGTTCATGGCGACGACGACGCCCACCGTGCCGTCCACGCGTTCCAGCAGCTGCGCGGCCTCGTCGCGGACCGTACGGGCGAGTGAGTCGCGTACGACCGAGAAGCGGGGCTGGACACCCGTCGACCGGACCGCCGCCGGGGACTCCGATCCCGGCATGGCCAGGGCGAGCACCTTGGACGCCAGCTCGGCGATCTCGGCGGGGTTGCGGTAGTTGACGGTGAGGGTGAAGCGGCGGCGCGGGCGGGTGCCCAGGGCCTCGTCCCTCGCCTCCGCCGCCTCGTCGGGGTCGGACCAGGAGGACTGGGCCGGGTCGCCGACGACCGTCCAGGTGGCGTGGCGGCCGCGCCGGCCGACCATCCGCCACTGCATGGGCGTCAGGTCCTGCGCCTCGTCGACGATGACGTGCGCGTACTCGGTCCGCTCCTGCGCCAGGCGCTCGGCGCGCTCGCGCTGCGACTCCTCGCGTACGGGCATGAGTTCCTCGAGGCCGGTCAGCTGGTCGAGGGGGTCGAGCTCGCGCTTCTTCCTGGGGCGGGCGGGCAGGCCGAGGACGGCCTGCAGTTCGTCGAGCATGGCCACGTCGTGGACCGACAGCCCCTCCCGCCTCAGCGACCGAGCGACCCTGCGCACCTCGCCCGGGTTGAGGATCCGCCGGGCCCAGCGCCCCAGCCGCCGTTCGTCGGCCATGGCCTCCAGGACCCCGCGCGGGGTCAGTTCGGGCCACCAGGCGTCGAGGAACGCGATGAAGTCGTCCTCGTCCGTGATGTCCTCGTCGAACGACGACCGCAGTTCGGCGGCGAGCTCGGGGTCGGTGTGCCGGGTGGCCGCCCCCGACTTCGCCCACAGCGCGTCGAGGAGCAGCCTGCGGGCGCGCGGCCGGAGCAGGTTGACGGGCGCGGTGCCGCTGAGCGCGGTGCGCCGGATCCGCTCCAGCTCCTCGGCCTCCAGTTCGAGTCGACGGCCGAGGGCGACGACCCGCAGCCGGGTGGGCGAGCCGTTCGGCTCCAGCGCTCCCCGCGCCGCCTTCCGCAGCACCTTCAGCATGCGGTACGAGCCCTTGGCGCGGGCCACGGACGGCGCGTCGTACAGCGTGGCCTCGGCTCCGTCGACCAGCGAACCCATCGCCCGGATGGCGACCTGTCCCTCCTCGCCGAGCGAGGGCAGCACGCCCTCGGTGTACGCCACGAGCAGCGGGGTCGGCGAGACGATCAGGATGCCGCCCGCGTACCGCCGCCGGTCCTGGTAGAGCAGATACGCGGCCCGGTGCAGCGCCACCGCGGTCTTGCCCGTGCCCGGTCCGCCCTCCACATAGGTCACCGAGGCGGCGGGCGCCCGGATGACCAGGTCCTGCTCGGCCTGGATGGAGGAGACGATGTCTCGCATCGTGTGGGTGCGCGCCTGCCCCAGCGCGGCCATCAGCGCGCCGTCACCGAGCACGGCCAGTTCGCGCCCGTCGTGGAGGGCCTTGAGCTCGGGCCGCATCAGGTCGTCCTCGACACCGAGCACCCTGCGGCCCTTGGAGCGGATCACCCGGCGCCGTACGACCCGTCCGGGGTCGACGGGGGTGGCGCGGTAGAAGGGAGCGGCCGCGGGCGCCCGCCAGTCGATGACGAGCGGCGCGTACTCCTCGTCCAGCACGCCGATGCGCCCGATGTGCAGGGTCTCCGCGATCTCGGCCGTGCCGTCCTCGCGTACGGCGCCCTCGGCCGGCTCCACGGCCGTGTACGCGCCGTCCGGGCCCTTCTTGCCGTCCTTGCCGAGCAGCAGGTCGATCCGGCCGAAGAGGAAGTCCTCGTACTCGTTGTGGAGCCGGTTCAGATGGATGCCGGCCCGGAAGACCTGGGCGTCCCGCTCGGCGAGTGCTCCGGGTGTGCCGACCTGGCCGAGCTTGGCCGCGTCGTTCATCAGGAACTCCGCCTCGTGGATCTTCTCCTCGAGGCGCCGGTACACCCGGTCCAGGTGTTCCTGTTCGGTGCGGATCTCGCGCTCACGGACGGAGTCGTGAACCGAGCCGAGCGCGGTCCCCTGCTGAACCTGAGCGGCCACCGGGCCCCCTTCTGACGTGCATGGCAGCCGTCCACCGTACGCGAAGGGGGGCCCGGGAGGCTACGCGTCCGCCCGGGGTGTGTTCACAGGTCTGCCGCGAAACCGTCACACGGTTCCGCGGCAGGTCCCTTCCACCCTGTGCATGTGTCCTACATGTCGATCTCGACGAGCTTCTTGCCGTCAAAGGTCATGACCTCGAAGTGGTCGATGTCGTTCGTTTCCATGGCCACGCCGCCGAACGTGTACAGCGGCTCCTTGGCCTGTGCGTCGCTGGAGTTCTCGATGCCGTAGCCCTTCGGCGGGACGGCCCAGGTCGTCGCCGTCTCACGCTCACCGTTCTTGCTGACGGCGATCAGGGAGCACTTCTCGGGCCCCTTCACGTTCCCCAGCTGCAGGACGGTCTCGGTGCCCCAGCCCTTGGACTGCACGGCGACCGTGGCGCTGACGTCGGTGGACTTGTCCGTGGCCTTGACCTTGTCCTTGTCGGTCAGGGTCTCGAAGGCCTCCTTGGCCGGGTTGGCACTGGTGGGCTGCGCCGTGACCCCCTTGGACGAGTCGTCGCCGCCCGTCGTCGCGAACACGGCGGTGGGACCGCCGACGATCAGCGCGACGCCGGCCGCCAGCATGTAGAAGCTGCGCCTCTTCTTCTGGGCACGGCGCTGGGCGACCTCGCCCACGAGCCGGGCCGACATCTGCTGACTGGGCTTGACCGACAGCGACTCCCCGATGGCAGGGGTCCCCTGCGCACTGGGCAGGTCCGCCAGCGCGGCCAGCATCGGTTCCATTCCGGCCAGCTCGTCCAGCTGCTGGGCACACCAGTCACAGGTGGCGAGATGTGCCTCGAACTGGGTCGCCTCGGCGTCGTCCAGTATCCCGAGGGCGTACGCGCCCACGGTTTCGTGGATGTCACCCGGTCCGCCCTGCTGGACGCCTGGGGCTGGACCGGATCCTCCGGTTCCGTAACCCCCGTACATATTCATCATGCCGTCACCCCGCGCTCCTCCAGAGCCAGCTTCATCGACCGCAGGGCGTAGAACACCCTTGAGCGCACCGTTCCACTGGGGATGCCGAGCGTTTCGGCCGCCTCATTGACCGTACGCCCCTTGAAGTACGTTTCGACCAGGACCTCCCGGTGGGCAGGGGTCAGGTCGTCCAGCGCATCCGAGAGTGTCATCAGCCACAACGCCTTGTCGATCTCGTCCTCCGCGGGTATGACCTCCAGCGGCGACGGGTCGACCTCCTGCGGCCGGGCCTGCCGGCTGCGGTGGCCGTCGATGACGATGCGGCGTGCGACCGTCACCAGCCAGGGGCGTACCGAACCGGTTGCTCGATTCAGCTGACCGGCATTCTTCCAGGCACGGATGAGCGTTTCCTGCACGACGTCCTCAGCGCGCTGCCGGTCCCCCGCGACCAGACGCAGCACGTACGCGAGCAAGGGTCCCGCATGTTCGCGGTAAAGCGCGCGCATCAGCTCCTCATCAGGCTCTGAGGGCTGTGACGCGCGATGTCGTGCCCTGTTCGGGCGGTCATCGGCCACAGCGGCATCCTTGCGCACGGCGTCCTCCGGTGTCCGGGGGTTCCCCCAGTCGGTTGCTCATCACGAGTTACGTAGGTAACCAGCCCTGTGTTCAAAGTGGGACCACAACTTTGGTGATCCGCGTGGGACTTGGGGGGTGGCTGGAGGACAAGCACACCAAATCGGCCAAACCGTGGTACGGGATGGCAGGAATTGTGAAGAGATGAATCCCATGCTGTGAAATCCAGCACGTTTGATTGGTTACACCGGCGGGGAGGGGGCCCAACCGCCAGGAGGCCTAGGAAAGATGGCCAATACACGAGAACAGTGGACACTTGGGCCTGAAACGGGGCCAACTCGGACGTGACGAGGTGTCAGTCGACCTGCGTGTCAAGGCGACTCACGGAACGTCAGGAATCAGGGCGTGTCCGACCTCGATCCGCCGCGGAGATCCGTCAGAAGGGTCCTAGGGCGTGTTTCGAAAGTCCCGTCGTCCGCCCGAAGGGCGGGCCCCGCGGCGTCTGGTGCGTGCGATCGCAAGGCGCCGGAGCGCCCTAATAGCGGAGCTATTCGGGCGTTTCGGCAACGCCGCTGGGGGTCCCCCCTGCTCGAAGAGCTTGGGGGAGTGCGTGCCAGGCGTCGCGGGGCAGGCGGGACTTTCGAAACACGCCCTAAGCCCGGGCCAGCGCCGCTCGCCTCCGGTGGCGGGCCACCCGCTCGCGGTTGCCGCAGGTCTCGCTGGAGCACCAGCGGCGCCGGCGGCCGCGGGACGTGTCCAGGTAGACGATGGAGCAGTTGTCCCCCGCGCACTGCCTCAGGCTCGCGCACGCGACCGGATCGGTGAGCAGCTCGACGGCGTCCCGCGCGATCACCGCGAGCAGGGCCGCGCAGCCGGGTGCCTCGTCGAGTGTGCGGACCAGTGAGCCGCTCTCCGTACGTACGGCTCTCGGTACGGGGGTCGCCGCGCGCGCGAACTCGTTGATGCTCGCCAGCGCGATCTCGAAGGATGTGGCGTCGAGGCCGGGCGCTCCGCGCACGACCTGGCCGATGTGTGCCCGCAGTTCACGGAAGCCCACGAGCCAGGATGCCTCGGCGCCGTCCAGTGGCGTGCCCTTCGGTACGCACCCGGCTCCGCGGATCCAGGCCCGCAATCGGTCCAGGTCGTCGAGCTGTTCCTCGGGGTGCGCGGTCGCGAGGAGATCCAGGCAGAGTCGTCCGCAGTCGAAACGGGGCCCGTACGAGGCCGTGGCCGTGCCCAATGCCATGTGCCTGTCACCGCCTTGGGGTCACCCCGTCCCGGGGGTCGGTGGGGTGCCGGTGAAAGCTGTTTCGGGGGAAAGCCGTTCGAAGGGTTCGTACCCCTACGATGCCTGCGCCCACACACGACGGGAAGGTGTGGGCTGCTGTGGATGGCCGGTATGTGTCGTCTGCCGGGCTCTGTCCGGTGGTTGAGTGCGGGTTCGTTGGGGCCTGTCGCGCAGTTCCCCGCGCCCCTCGAAAGCCTGGGGCGTCCCCGGGAAGCCCTGAGCTGAACCCCGCGCACCCGCCTTGCGACCTCGTCTGCCGGGTCCTGTTCGGTGAGCGGCTGCGGGTTCGTTGTGGCCTGTCGCGCAGTTCCCCGCGCCCCTCAAAAGCCTGGGCAGCACGCGGCGTCACAACGCACCGGCGCCAGGCCTCGCCGCCATCACGACCGCCCGCCACCACAACGGCGCACCGGCACCGCGACTCGCCGCCACCACGACGCACCGTCACCACGGTGCGTAGGCGCACGAGCGACACAGCACCCGTAGACGCAAACGCCCCGGCCCATGGACGCACCCGAGGCGCGACCAAGCGCCACGCACCCGCAGGCGTCCTCTCCCGTTTCCGGCGGCAGCCGTTACCCGTCCGCGTACTTCGACTCCGTGCCCGGGTCCAGGGCCAGGCGGTAGCCGCGCTTGACCACCGTCTGGATCAGTTTCGGGGTTCCCAGGGCCGTTCGCAGGCGGGCCATCGCCGTTTCCACCGCGTGCTCGTCCCGCCCCGCCCCCGGCAACGCCCGCAGCAGTTC
>NZ_VJZE01000246.1 GCF_009377205.1 Streptomyces phyllanthi | reverse complement strand
CCCCAACCCGAACCCCAACCCATACCCGCTACCGGTTGGCAGCGGCAGCCACGGGCCGAGTGCGAGTGTCAGCTCAGACGTCCGCCGATGCCGCCGTCGGGGACGATCTCAGCTGTACGGTCGAGGTCGGTGGCGGTGAGGCGGAGGTCGGCGGCGGCGATGTTCTGGGCGACGCGGGCGGGGTTGTGCGAGCCCGGGGTCGGGACGGTGCAGGGCTTCTTCGCCGGCAACCAGGCCGGCGCCGGCTGCGAGGGCGTGACGCCCTTGCCGTCCGCGAACTCGGGGCCGTAGATCTCGGCGGTGTCGACGAGCGGGACGCCCAGCTCCAGCACCCGCCACGGTCCTGATGATGACAGGGCCCCCCACCGCTCCACGCAGCCGTCGCCCACCGGGTGACACTGGAGTGTCATGGCATGGACGAGCGCGCACAGTGAGGGCGCCGAACTCGGCCGCTACCTGCGCGCCCGCCGCACCCGGACAAAGCCCCGAACAGGTCGGCCCCACCGTCGGCTCCGGCATCCGCCGCACCCCGGGACTGCGCCGCGAGGAGCAGGTCACCCTCGCCGGCAGCATCCACTGATACATAGGCCTGGAACGCGGCAAGAAACCCACCCCAGCCCCGCCGTCCTCAACTCGCTCGCCCGCGCCCTGCACAGGGACGACCAGGAGCACCTGCGCGAGCTCGCCGCGCGCCCCGCCCGCTACGTCCCCGAACCACCCGCCGACAGCCGTAAGCCCCCGCCACTGCACAAGGAGCACCACCACAATGCACACGCGCACCCTCGGCCAGGGACTTCAGGTCTCGGCGATCGGTCTGGGCTGCATGGGCATGTCCCAGAGCTACGGCCCCAACCCCGGCGACCGCGACGACATGATCGGTGTGCTGCGCGCACCGTGGACCGGGGCGTCACGTTCTTCGACACCGCCGAGGTCTACGGCCCCTACGTCAACGAGGAACTGGTGGGCGAAGCACTGGCTCCCGTCCGCGACCAGGTGGTGCTCGCCACCAAGTTCGGCTGGCGCATCGAGAACGGCACGCCGGTCGGGCTCGACAGCCGCCCGGACCAGATCAAGCGCGTAGCCGACGCCTCACTGCGCCGCCTGCGCATCGACACGATCGACCTGTTCTACCAGCACCGGGTCGACCCCGACGTCCCCGTGGAGGACGTCGCGGGCGCGGTCGCGGAGCTCGTACAGGCAGGCAAGGTACGGCACTTCGGCCTGTCCGAAGCGGGCGCAGCCACGATCCGACGCGCGCACGCCGTCCACCCCGTGACCGCCGTGCAGAGCGAATACTCCCTGTGGACCCGCGACCCCGAACCCGAAGTGCTGCCCACGCTCGCCGAACTCGGCATCGGTTTCGTGCCGTTCAGCCCGCTCGGCAAGGGCTTCCTCACCGGCACCGTCGACACCACCACCGCTTTCACCGAACGCGACATCCGCACCACCATCCCGCGCTTCGACCAGCACAACCTCGCCGCCAACCAGGCCCTCGTCGACCACGTCGCCACGCTCGCCCGCGCCCGCGGCGCCACGCCCGGCCAGGTCGCCCTGGCCTGGCTGCTCGCCCAGCACCCCTGGATCGCCCCGATCCCCGGCACCCGCCGCGTCGAGCGCATCGTCGAGAACGCCGACGCGACGAAGGTCGCCCTGGCCGCCGACGACGTCGCGGACCTCGACGCCACCGCGACCCGCATCGGCGTACACGGGGACCGCTACAACGAGATGCACCTGGGCCTCGTCGGCAAGTGAAACGGTCCGGTCAGCAAGGTGCTGCGGGCCGCTCAGGTGTCGGCGGCGCCGTCGGCCGGCGGGCCGAGCGAGTCGGTCGCGGGGGCTTCTTCCCTGGGCGTCCCACAGGACCCGCAACTGTTCGCTGCCCTCGGCCAGTTCGGCGATCAGCTCGGCCAGACCCGGATCACCTGGGTTGCGGCCCTGCTCGTTGCGCAGGCTGCCCGTTCCGGCCGGACTCACCAAACCCCACGCCGTCGTGGCCAGTCGGCCTCCGCGATGAAGCCGCGGAATGCAAACGCCGCGCGGATCAGCTGGCCCGAGAGGCGGAGCAACGGCACTCAGTTTCCGCCCGGCGACCGGCGCCTGGCGGCGGGAGGACAGCCGCCACGTCGCACCTGTCGACGTCATCGCCGACCACAGTTCCCCGTCACTGTGCAGTGCCTCGACCGGCTGTCCGTCCAGGCGCGGGTCCTGGGTTCGAGACTCCCGTACGGCCCGAGCCCAAAGAGCAGCCCCGGCACGCGGCTCGTCGGATCAAGAGGCCATCTCATTTGGCTGCCTCGGTGGGCTGTGGGGCGTGGTGGGGATCGTTGAGCAGCTGGTGCCGGACGAATTGTGGGAGTTGTTCCAGCGGGTGGTGCCGGAGGCGCCTTCGCGGCCTCAGGGCGGTGGCCGCCGCCGGCATGGCGACCGTGAGGTGCCGGCCGCGACCGTGTTCGTGGCCACCTCGGGCTGACGTGGCAGTGGTGGGGCTCAGGCCTGGTGCTTCACGATCTCGACCGTCAGTCGGCCGAGTCCGGTGATCTCGGCTTCCAGGACGTCTCCGGGCTTCATCCACTCGCCGGTGGCGAGACCGACACCCGCGGGGGTGCCGGTGCAGACGACGTCGCCGGGTTCCAGGGTCACGTGCTCGGTGATCTTCGCAAGCTGCTCGGGGATGGACCAGATCATGTCCCGCGTGTTGGCGTCCTGCTTCAGTTCGCCGTTCAGCCAGAACTGGAGACGGAGATCGTCCTTGTCGATGAACCGGGCGGGCACGATGCCGGGGCCGAGCGGGCAGCTGTCGTCGAACACCTTGCCGCCGAAGAGATCGAACCGCACCAGGTGCTTGGGGTGGCGCTGCCAGTCCCGTGCGGAGAGGTCGATGGCCACGGTGTATCCGGCGACGCACTCCATGGCGTTCTCCGGCGTCAGTCGGCGCGCCTCCTTTCCGATGATCACCGCGAGCTCGATCTCGTAGTCCAGCTTCTCGGTCTGCTCCGGATAACGCACGGTCTTCCCGCATCCGACCAGGGTGGTGGTGGGGGGCTTGAGGAAGAGGAGAGGGACCTTCGTCTCCTTGTCCCAATCGGTGTGGCCCCCGTCCTTGTGCATGTGGTCGTAGTAGTTGGCCCCGATCAGGACGACCTTCCGGGGGTACTGCAGGGGGGTGAGGATGTCTTCGAGAGCGTTCGGCGTCGGCAGCGGCTGCGGGGTGTCCGCCCCCGCGGCCAGGCGTTCCGCGGCGGCGACCAGGAGCGGTTCAGTCCGCTCCCAGTGGTCGAAGACGTTCATCAAGCCGCGCGAGGGATCCGGCTGCAGGACCTCCGGGGCGACGTCGGCCAGGGCCCAGTAACGGCCGGCGATGGAGAGGACCGGGGTGAGGCTGCCCTGGACGCGCAGGGTCGCCAGTGAGAATGCCATGGGATGATCTTTCTGGTCGAAGCAGAGGAATGGAGCAGGAAGCGAAGGCGGGGAGAGCAGCGGGGGTGCGCGGCCGAACCGGACGACTGCCGTCGGCCTTGCGTGAAGGCGCATCACACAGAGCAGGGCCGGCGCTCTGCGACGGGGCGGGATCGCCTCGGCCCAGGTCGGCGCTACCGGCTCGTGCTGCTGAGAGGCCACTGACGGTTCCTCGTTCTTCCTGCCCGCCGCTGTACGCGACTGACGTACGGACATCCACGAAAGCGCGGCACAGGCGTGCACGTCGACGGGGCGTGGCGGCGCGCCAAGAGCATCCGCGGACATGGCGCGACTTCTGCGGGACAAGGAGGTGCCGACGGCGGCACGGGCGCACTCGGCCGGTGTGCACGCCCGGATGGCCGTGTGAACGGTGGCCCTTCGCCGGGCTCTCATGACGGGGCCCTGTCCGCGACGGCCGCATGCAGGAGGCGGATCACACGGTGTACAGCGGGCGAGGTCTCCTGGCGACGGCGCATCCCGACCAGGGGTGTGGTGAGCCCGGCGTCGGCCACAGACGGGTGGACGACTCCCGGCATGTGCACGCATCGCAGCGAACGCGGCAGCAGGGCGACGCCGAGATCGCCTCCGACCAGGGTCAGAGCGGCGATGAAGTCCTTGACCGGCACAGCGAGCCGGGGTGGGAAGCCGCCGAGCTCCGCCGGCTGCCCGACGGGGTCGCGGAGTCGTGTTCCTCGTCGAAGCGCGGGACGACGAATGTCTCTCTCCCCCCGCAGCTCAGCCGTCGGCACGGCCTGAAGGCGGGCGAGCCTGTGATGCTCGGGGAGCGCGAGGACGACCTCCTCTTCGAGAAGGCAGACAGCGGTCGGATCCGCCGGACAACCGGGCCGCCACCGCAGGAAGCCCACGTCGATCGTGCCTGATGCCAGTGCCTCCAGCTGAGCGGGGATCTCCGGCTCCCGCACCCGTACGGTGAGGTGCTCGCCGTTGTCCGCGCAGCTGGCGAGCATCCGGGTCAGCACGCCGGAGAAGGCGGCGGAGGCGATCTCGGCCTCTCCCACCTCACCCAGGGCCTGTTGCGAAAGTCCCTCCCCCACTGCCTCAAGCGTGGGAGGTGTCCCCAGCCGCGCGACGCCCGGCACGCGCTCCCCCAAGCTCTTCGAGCAGGGGGGACCCCCAGCCGCGTTGTCGGGATCCCCCCGCGTACGTCCAGTACGCGGGCGACCCTCCGCCTTGCGATCGCACGCTCCCCCGCTCTCGGCTTCGCTCGAGCGGGGGGACCCCCACGCCGCCGCACGGCCCGCCCTTCGGGCGGACGACGGGAATGACTTGATCTGGGCGCTCACTGCGGACGGAGCCAGATGCAGCCGGTCCGCGGCCCGCCCGAAGTGCAGGTCCTCGGAGACGGTCACGAAGGACGTCAACCAGCGCAGTTCCACGCTCGCCGCCTCTCCAGGATGGCGCCCGGTCTTCGAGTGCCACGGCTCGACGTCCTGCGTCTCACCATGGGGATCATGATCGAATCTCGAGCAAAGAATCGAATCTTTTCTTGACAACCGATAATAGCTGGAGGAGCCTTCCAACGGAACACAGCGAGGCCCGCCACCGTCACAACCAGCTGACCTGGAGCGTTGAGGCTCCGGACGGGTCACGAGGCCGGCGGGTACGACGCCTCCATACTCAGGAGCCGCAGCAGATGAACGGATCACCCACAGGCACCGGTCCCACCGCGGGGACCGGCCTGGAGCGCCTGCACCACTCAGCGACACCTGTCGCGGATCAGGAAGTGAACCGCCACTTCATCGAGGATCTGATCGGGCTTCCGCTGACCGCCACGTGGTGCGAGGAGTCGGTCACCACCCCTGGCATGACGTTCTGTCACACCTTCTACGAACTGGACGACGGCGGCGCGCTGGCCTTCTTCCAGATGTCCGCACCACACGACCATGAATTCCTGCTGGGGCCCACGAATCGCTACAACCACGTGGCCCTGCGCGCGGACACGGCGACTCTGGATGCGGTTCACCAGCGGCTGGTGGCTGCGGCCTACCCGCACTTCATCCAGGACCACGGCTACGTGAAGTCCTTGTATGTCACGTCTCCGGACGGGCTGGAGCTGGAGATCGCCGTCGACCCGCCCAACGTCGAGGAGATCCGGGAGAAGCGGATGTCGGACGCGCGCAGCGAACTGGCCCGCTGGCTGGCCGGCGACCACCGAACGAACAACGACTGGCGCCCGGAGCACCACTCCGTGATCCACTACCCGGCGCACCGGGCGGCAGCCGATGCCTAGGCTGACCCTGACGTTCGACAACGGGCCAACGCCCGGCGTCACGGAGCACGTGCTCGAAACGCTTGAAGCCCGGGGGCTGAAGGCGACGTTCTTCGTGATCGGCGAGAAGCTGGCTTCCGACGCAGGCCGCGAACTGGCCGAGCGGACCCGGGCTCAGGGTCATTGGCTGGGCAACCACACCATGACCCATGGTGAGCCTCTCGGTCTCCTGAGCGACCCGAGCCGGGAAGTGGAGGAGATCACCTACGCGCAGGCCGCGCTCGGTGGTCTCAGCCACCCAGCACGGTACTTCCGGCCGACGGGACACGGGTCGGTGGGTCCTCATCTGCTGAGCCGAACAGCCGCCGACGTCCTGATCTCGGGCGGATACACCATGGTTCTGTGGAGCCTGTTCGTCCGGGACTCGAAAATGCCGGAGGGCTGGGCCGATCGCGCCCTGCGGCGGCTGCCCGAGCACGACTGGCAGGTCCTGGTCGTCCACGACCTGCCCACCGGCGCCATGGATCAACTGCCGCGCTTCCTCGATGCCGTCGACAGCATGGGCGTGGAGATCGTCCAGGACTTTCCCGCGGAATGCACGCCGATTCACGGCGGTCGGCCGTGCGCGGACTTGGAGGATCTGTACGTCACCCCACGTGAAGCCGTGAAAGTTCCAGGAGTTGACTAGTGGCCCGCACCGATGGCGCAGAAACCCGTCACCACACGCTTTACCTGGAGATCAGGCGAAATCTTCTCCGCGGGTCCTTCCCTGCCGGCCACCGGTTCAAGCTGAGCAAACTGAGTTCCGAACTCGGAGTGAGTGTGACGGTGGCCCGGGAGGCGCTCACCCGACTCTCGGAACAGGGGTTGGTGGTCCTGGAGCCCAACAAGGGGTTCTCCGTACCGGACTTCACCGACGCGGAAATCAACGACGTCGCCTTCGTGCGCAAAGAAATCGAATCGATTGCCGTGCGCAGGTCGATCGAGCAGGGCGGGATCGAGTGGGAGGCACGCGTGGTCGCCGCCCACCACCAACTGGCGGTCTCGCCGAACGCCGCTCTCGATGAGGACCCCGAAGCGAACGAAGCGTGGACGAACGCACATCGAGCCTTCCACGAAGTCTGCGCGGCAGCATGCGGCTCCCCGCGGCTTCTGGCCTTCCGTATCCAGCTCTACGACCAGTCAGAGATCATCCGGCAGATGGCCAAGCTGCATCGGGGCCGGCAGCGGGACGTCGCCGGCGAACACGCGGCCATCGCCGAGGCGGTCGTGGCGCGAAATGCCGACAAGGCCGTGCAGTTGCTGCACACGCACATCGAAAGGACCCGGCTGTCATGCCTCGAATCGTGGGCTGCCGCGCAGCCACCCGGCTGAGGAGCACATATGGATCTTGAACTGGCCGGGCGCTGGGCGATCATCGGTGCGTCGTCCGCGGGCCTGGGACTCGCCTGCGCGAAGGCGCTGCACGCCGAAGGCGTGAACGTGGTGATCAACGGGCGTAACCCGGAGACACTCGAATCCGCCTCCGCACAATTGCGGTGTGTTGGCGACAGCACGGCCATAGTGGTGGCGGTGCCGGGTGATATCGCCTCCGCGGACACCCGCAACCGATTGCTGGACGCATGCCCCTCGCCCGACATCCTCGTCACGAACAATGGCGGGCCCCCTCCCGGGCCGTTCCAGAAGTCGGTGCGGGCGGACTGGGAACGCGGGCTGCACGCAAACCTGCTGGCCCACGTCGAACTGATCAACCGGGTCGTCGGCGGCATGTGTGACCGCCGCTTCGGCAGAATCGTCAACATCACATCGGCGATGGTCACGACCCCTCGGCCGACGATGGCCGTGTCCTCCGCGGCCCGCGCCGCCCTCACCGCGGCCGTGAAAGGCCTTTCCCTGGACGTGGCGCGGTTCAACGTCACCATCAACAACCTCTTGCCGGAGCGTTTCGATACGGAACGCCAGCGGTACATGGCCGAAGTGGCCACCGTCCGCGACGGAATCACTCACGAGGAAGCGCGCGCACGCCAAGTCCGTTCCATCGTTGCCGGCCGACTGGGTGACCCGCGAGAGTTCGGCGCCACCTGCGCCTTCCTTTGCAGCCCGTTGTCAGGCTATCTCTCGGGCCAGAACATCCATCTGGACGGCGGAAGTTATCCCGCGTTGATCTGACGAAAGTCGCTTCGGCTTTCCCGCGCCGTCTATTCGCTGCGCTTCGATCACGACCGGGAATCGAAAATACCGTTGACAAGCGCGGCATTCGGTCAGCATCATCCATCGCGCCACTCGCGCAACAGCTTCTCACGGTGCCTCTCTCACGGAGTGCTTTCTCTCACGAGTGCTTCTCACGCCAATCGGAACGGGACGTATCCATGCCCTGTGGCGCTCCTCATGCTGTCCAGGGCCCACCAATGGAGGTAGGTCATGAAAGTCCGCCGAGTCCTCGTAGCGAATTCCTGGGGAGCCGGCCGCGTTGTGGCGGACGGTGAACCGGCCAGGGCAACGGTTGCCGTGGAGACCCCGGGCTTCGAACAGACCCTGGTGAGGTACACGCCGCGCCTTCCGGGACCGAGTCTCCCGGGTACCGGCCCGACGGTCCGCACGCCAACCCTGTTGCCGGAGCCGGGGAGCACCAGCTTCATCGTCCTGACCATCCCGCCCGACGCGCTGTACGCCGACCCCGGCTACAGCCCCGAGGCGGCCGGCGCCGAAGCCGCACGCAAGAGCCCGGGGACAGCCGAGCTGTTCGAGCCGGACAGCCCGGGGACAGCCGAGCCGGACAGCCCGGGCATGCACACCACGCCCACCGTCGACTACGACGTCGTGCTCGACAGTGAGCGGTGGCCGGCCCTTGACGAGGAGGAGGTGCGGCTGTCGGCCGGAGACGTCGTCGTCCAGCACGGCACACGGCACGCCCGGCGCAACAAGAGCGACAAACCCGCGACGCTGCCGGCCGTTCTCATCGGCGCACGGACCGCGGACCACTCGGTGGAACGGAGCGCATAGCCATGGCCATGGAACTCGCATGCACCTTCTCCACCAGCATCGCCACCCCCGAACACATCCGTATCGCCGAAGAACTGGGCTACGTCAGCGCGTGGTGCCACTACTCACCCGCCATCTACGCCGACCCGTGGATGATGCTGGCCCTGGCGAGCGAACGCACCACCCGGATAGGACTGGGCGTCGCCGTGGTCGTGCCCCGCTTCCGCCATGTGGCGGATGTCGCCGGCTGCACGGCGACGCTCACGCAGCTGGCCCCGGGCCGGGTGACGGTCGCGGTGGGCTCCGGATTCAGCAGCACCGCGCTGCTGGGCGGCCGAGGGACCACGTGGGCGAGCGTCGAGGCGTTCGTCACCAACCTGCGAGCACTGCTCGGCGGTGAGCGGATCGAACTGGACGGACGCTCGATGTCGCTGCTCCACTCCAAGGAATCCGGCATCTCCCTGCCCATCGAGGTCCCGATCTGGGTGGCGGCGCACGGCCCGAAGGCCTTCGGTGTCGCCTCCCGTGTCGCCGACGGGGTCATCACCAACCCGACCCACGGCAACGAGAAGATTCCCTTCGAGGGCACCTGCGGCCTGAGCTACTACGGAACAGTTCTCGATCCCGGCGAGGCCTTCGACGACCCAGCGGTGATCGAGCGAGTGGGACCGACCGCCGCCCTGGCGCTGCACATGGGGCCGTACGGTCCCCTCTCCGGCTCGGTGGAGGAGAAGGGATTCACCGAGCAGATCAACGCTCTTCCCGAAGAGGACCGCCTGGTCGCGACCCACCGCGGCCATCTGATCTCGCTCACCGACCTCGACCGGCGATTCCTCAACGGCAACGTCGTACGGGACGGCACGCTCAGCGGCACGCCTGCCGAGATCCGTGCCGGTCTGGACGCCTTGGAGGAGGCGGGGGCGAGCCGCTTCTGCTACACACCGGCCGGATCGGACATTCCTCGCGAACTTGAAGCATTCGCCAAGGCGTTCCACCTGTAGGCCCATGCAGCGTCCTGGCCCGACCGACTGCCCCACTCCCCCCTTTCCCGGACCGACTGAAAACAAGCGCAAGAAGGAGAAACAGACATGGCCACGTACACGGAGACGCCGGTGCGGGAACTCCCCTTCATCGCTGGAGCACCGCGAGAACCCCACTCGACGACCACCTTCGAGGCGGTCAATCCGGCCAACGGCGAGGTGATCGCCCACGTGGCCGACTGCGACGCGGTGGACATCGACCGAGCCGTCCAGGCGTCCGTCGCGGCGCAGCGGGAGTGGATGAGCTGGGACGCGGGGCGTCGCGTCGGAGTGCTGCTGCGCTTCGCCGACGCGGTCGAGCGGCACAGGGATGTACTGGGCGAGACCGACACACGGAACATGGGCCGGGTGCTCCGCGAAGCGCAGGGGGACGGGGCCGCAAGCGCCCGACTGATCCGCTACTGGGCGGGCCAGGTGGACCGTATGACGGGCCATCAGATACCTGCCAACCCCGGCCACCTCTCCTACACCACCCGTGAACCGCTCGGTGTGATCGGTGTGATCATGCCTTGGAACGGTCCGGTGGGCAGCTTCTGCAGCCGCGTCGCACCCGCGATCGCCTGCGGGAACGCCGCCGTCGTCAAGCCCAGTGAGATGTCCCCGCTCTCCGCCCTCCGGCTGGCTGCCCTGCTGTCCGAGGCGGGGGCACCCGAAGGGCTCGTCAACGTGGTCACCGGCGGTGGCGCGACCGGCGCGGCGCTCGCCGAACACCCGGGCGTCGGAGGCGTCACCTTCACGGGAAGCGTCCCCACCGGACGTCGTATCGCGCATGCCGCCGCGGAGACCTTCAAGAAGACGGTTCTCGAACTGGGCGGGAAGTCACCCAACATCGTCTTCGAGGACGCGGACCTCGACGCGGCGGGACGAGGAGCGGTCTGGGGAGTGTTCAACAACGCCGGCCAGGTGTGCGTCGCGGGCACCCGTCTGCTGGTCCAACGGTCCATCGCCCCGGCGTTCATCGAGCAGTTGGCCCGGCGAGCCGAGCGGATCCGGGTGGGCGATCCGATGGACGCGAAGACCCACATGGGCCCCCTGGCCTCGCGGCAGCAGTTCGAGCGTGTCAGTCACTATCTCCAGATAGCCCGCGATGAGGGCGCGCGGGTGCTCTCCGGCGGAGGCAGGCCCCAAGGCGCCCATTCCGATGGGCTGTTCGTCGAACCCACCGTCCTCACGGAGGTCTCGCAGTCGATGCGGGTTGCCCGCGAGGAGATATTCGGGCCGGTCCTGTCGGTGATCGTCTTCGAGGACGAGGAGGAAGCCGTGTCCCTGGCGAACGACGTCGAGTACGGCCTGAGCGCGAACATCTGGACACGCGACCTCGGGCGCATGCACCGCATGGCCGAGCGGATCCAGGCCGGAACCGTCTGGGGCAACACCATGCGTCTGCACCACCCCACGCTCTGGTTCGGCGGGATCAAGGCGAGCGGACAGGGAAGCGCCTACGCCGAGGGCGCGATCGAAGGGGCCACCCGCGTGCGGCGCGTCACGATCCGTTTCGACGAGACCGCGCCCATGCCGGCGTGGAACGACCTGAACGTCTAGAGACAAGCTGCCATGGGTACGGCACCACCGGCTGAGCCTGGTGCGACCTTCCTCCTGGTGCACGGCGCCTTTCACGGCGGCTGGTGCTGGTCCAGGGTGCGACGCCTGCTGGAGGCGAACGGACACCGGACATACGCGCCCTCACAGACCGGGCTGGCGGACCGAAGACATCTGCTCAGCCGCGACATCGACATGAACACCTTCGTCCTCGATGTCGTCAACCTCATCGAGAGCGAGGACCTGCGAGATGTCATCCTCGTCGGTCACAGTTTCGGAGGCCGCACCGTGTCGGGTGTGGCCGACCGGATACCGGAGCGCATCGCGCACCTCGTCTTCCTCGACGGGGGCCTGCCCTTCGGCGGACTGAGCCGACTGGACGGAATGCCCCCATCGGCCCGCGCGGCACGGATGGCGTCCGCGGACCGGTTCAGCGGCGGGCTCAGCATCCCGCCTCCTCCCGCGGAGACGTTCGGGCTGTCCGATCCTGCTGACATCGCCTGGGTGAACCGGCACCTGACACCTCAGCCACTCAGCGTCGAGGCATCCCCACTACCGCTGAAGAACGACATCGGCAACGGTCTGCCCTGCACCTACGGGCAGTTCACCGACCCCGTCTTCCCGGGGGTCGAACCGAGCGCCGCCTACGCCAGGAACCGAGCCGACTGGACTTTCGTGGAGCTCCCGGGAGGGCACGACGGCATCGTCTCCGCCCCCGGCCCGGTGGCGACGCTGCTCCAATCCCTTGCTTCCTGACTCGCCGCAAAGGCGCCACCACCACAAACGACCAGGCCGAATCCGTTCTCGCGCCCTGAGTCCCCCCATGTCCTCGCCCCCCTCGGTCAAAGGAGACCGTGATGTCCTCGTCCCCATCTCCAGCCACCACCCGTCACCACACTCCCGAGCAGGCCCGCCAGCTACGGCGCGCCGCACTCTCCGGACTGCTCGGCACCGCCATGGAGTTCTACGACTTCATCGTCTACGGCGTGGTCGCGGCCCTCGCCTTCGGCCCGCTGTTCTTTCCCCAGGCCGACCCGGCCGTCGGCACCATCGCCGCTTTCGGTACCTTCGCCGCCGGATACGTCGCCAGGCCGCTGGGCGGCATCGTCTTCGGGCACTTCGGTGACCGGCTGGGCCGCAAGTCGATGATGTTGCTGACCATGGGTCTGATGGGCGGCGCCAGCATTCTCATCGGCCTGCTCCCGACCTACGACGCCATCGGCATCTGGGCGCCGACCCTGCTGGTCGCACTGCGCGTGGTGCAGGGCCTCGCCCTCGGCGGCGAGTGGGGCGGTGCAACGCTCATGGTCGTCGAGCACGTGGGCGACCAGCGTCGCGGCCTGTGGTCCAGTTTCACGCAGTTGGGCGCACCGGTGGGTTCACTGCTGTCCACTGCAATCGTCACCCTCGTCGCGATGCTCCCGGACGACGCTTTCCTCTCGTGGGGGTGGCGCGTGCCGTTCCTGCTCAGCGTGGTGACGCTGGCGATCGGCATGTTCGTCAGGATGCGGATCGCCGAGAGCCCGCTGTTCGCCGAATCGAAGCGGGAGGACAAGGCGGCCAGAATGCCGATCGTCGAAGTCCTGCGCAGACCACGTACCCTGCTGCTCGCCTGCTGCGTCGGTATCGGGATCTTCATGGCGAACTCGCTGCTGGTCACCTACATGATCTCGTACGCGACCGGGATCGGATACACCCGTCCACAGGTACTCACGGCCACCACCGTCGCCTCCTTGGTCGCACTGGCCGTGCTGCCGTGCGCCTCCGCGCTGTCCGACCGGATCGGCCGACGCCCGGTGGTGCTCGTCGGCGCGGTCGCCTCGGCCGCGCTGGCCTTCCCCGTGCTGGCGTTGGTCGACTCGAAGTCGCCCGGCCTCCTGGTCCTCGCCATCGCGCTCGGGCAGGGCGTAGCCCAGTGCACGATGTACGCCCCGCTGGGGGCGCTGCTGACCGAGATGTTCGGCACCCGGATCCGCTACACCGGCGCTTCGCTCGGCTACCAGGCCGCCACGCTCCTCGGCGCCGGGTTCACCCCCATGATCGCCGGCACCCTGGTGGCGGCGAACGGCGGTGCCAGCACCCCCATCGCACTGCTGATCTGCGGCGGCTCCGCGGTCACCGCTCTGGCCGTCTGGTGTGTACGAGAGACCCACCAAGCGTCCCTCGGAGAAGCAACGGATGGCTCCGAGGATCCCGCGCGCGCCGCGGCTCCCGCAGCGGAGGAGATCGCTTCCTGACCCTCGGGACCGCGTTCCGGGCTGGGTGGGCG
>NZ_VJZE01000245.1 GCF_009377205.1 Streptomyces phyllanthi | reverse complement strand
GAAGGACCCGGCGCCGCTGCCCGCCGGCTCCGGCACCGGACAGCGGGTCGTGTACGCGCTCGGCGCCGACCGCGTCTGGCTGGTCGGCGCGGACAACAAGGTCAGCCGCACGTTCGAGGTCACCCCCAGCACGGTGGACCCCGCCCCCGCCACCTACCAGGTGACCTCTCGTACGAACGCCACCACCGGCTCCGACGGCACGGCCATCGAGCATGTGGTCCGCTTCGCCTCCGTCGACGGCATCTCCGTCGGCTTCAGCGCCGCGGTCGACGGCTCCACCCCCCAGCCCGACCCGTCCACCAGGACGGGCGGAATCCGCCAGTCCCGCGAAAACGGCAAGGCCATGTGGGACTTCGCGACCATCGGCCGCCAGGTGGTCGTGGTCAAGTAGGAAGACGAGGGGCGCGCCCGAGGCTTTCAGGGGCGCGGAGAACTGCGCGACCAGCCACATCGAACGGCCGGCGGACAACAAACCCGCAGACCCCCCACACGATTCCCGTTCACCCACACCCCAGAGCACTCACGCAGCTTCGGACCGCCGCGTCTCCCCGCTCTCCGCCGGAGGCCTTGGTGGTGTGGACACCACACGCGCCGCCGCACACGACGCCAGCAACTCCCCCATCGAGACCCCGGGCACCCCGCCCACCGGCACAGCCCACGGCAGCGCCTCGTCTCGTTCTGAAGCCTGCATGGGACGCCTCCAGGGGCCACGGGGGCGGGCAAGTTAGGTAGACCTAACCAAGACTCGCTACCATCTGACCACGCCGAGGACGCCCACGCAATATTTGCCGACGTGCTGTCGGTACGTTCAGGTGAACCTACGAACGAAGAACCGCTCACCCGCTCACCCGCTCAAGCGACAAGCGCGCTCAGGCCGAGAGCACACCCAGATCCACCGGAGTCCACCGCTCACCGACCCCGCGGAGCGAGACGTGCCGCACCTCGTCCGTCGTGTCCCCCACCGCCCGGTGGATGAGCACGTGCAGCCGGTCCTCCGTCAGCTCCTCGACCTTGCCCTCGCCCCACTCCACGACGACCACCGAGTCGGGCAGCGACACGTCGAGGTCGAGGTCCTCCATCTCGTCGAGCCCGCCGCCCAGGCGGTACGCGTCGACGTGCACGAGCGGCGGCCCGTCCCCCAGGGAGGGGTGCACGCGCGCGATGACGAAGGTCGGGGACGTGACCGCGCCCCGTACGCCCAGTCCCTCACCGAGCCCCCGGGTCAGCGTCGTCTTGCCGGCGCCGAGCTCCCCGGTGAGCATCACGAGGTCGCCCGCGCGCAGCAGCTTGGCCAGATGGCGGCCCAGCTCCCGCATCTGCTCGGGGGAGTTGACGGTGAGCTCGACGGACACGGGGACCGCCTGGCCCTCACCCGGGCTGTGCGGTGCTGCTGGTGCTTCCATAGCCCCCAACCGTAGCCCCTGCCGGAACGGCTCCCGCGCGCGTGAGGAGGTCGGCAAGCCGGTCCGTGACCACTTCGGGGTGCTCCAGGATCACCAGGTGCCCGGCATCGGGTACGAGCACCAGTTCGGCGTCCGGCAGCAGGTCCGCGATCGCCTCGCTGTGCTCGCTGGGCGTGACCAGGTCCTGGACTCCGGCCAGTACGAGCACGGGCAGACCCGCGAACTGCGCCAGCGCCTCCGTCTTGTCGTGGTCGGTGAACGCCGGGTAGAACTCGGCGACCACGTCGATGGGGGTGCCCTCGATCATCCGCTCGGCGAACCGCGCCACCGCCGGGTCGATGTCCCGGGACGCGAACGAGTACCGCTTGATGATCCCGGCGAACAGGTCGGCCGTGGCCCGCCGCCCCCTCTCCACCAGCTCGGCCCGCTGCCCGAGCGCCCTCAGGACGCCCGGCAGGACGCGCCGTACCGCGTTGACGCCCGCGACCGGGAGCCCGAAGTTGACCTCGCCGAGCCGCCCCGACGACGTCCCGACGAGGGCGACGCCGACGACGCGTTCGCGGATCAGCTCGGGGTAGTGGGCCGCCAGCGCCATGATGGTCATGCCGCCCATGGAGTGCCCGACGAGAACGATCGGCCCCTCCGGCGCGGCCGCGTCGATCACAGTCCTCAGGTCGCGCCCGAGCTGGTCGATGGTCAGCTCCGACCGGTTCTCCACCTGGTCCACGCCGCGCCCGGAGCGCCCGTGGCTGCGCTGGTCCCAGTGCACGGTCCGTACGACACCGCGCAGCGCGGCCCGCTGGAAGTGCCAGGAGTCCTGGTTGAGGCAGTAGCCGTGGCAGAAAACGACGGTGACCGGGGCCGGGGCCCTGCGCCCGAAGAGGCGGCGCCTGCGCGGTGCGAGACCCGCCTCCGGCTCGATGTCGTCCACCTCGTAGTACAGCTCGGTGCCGTCGTCCGCGTACGCCTTGCCGGGCGTGCCGCGCAGCGCTCCGTACGGTCCCGCCGAGTCGAGTGCGAGCTGGGCCTTCTTGCGCATGCCGCGGCCCACGGTGAGCCGCTCTATGGCGACACCGACGGCGGCGCCCGCGGCGACCACGCCTATCGCGGCGCCCGCGATGCCGGCCTTCCGCCAGTTCCCGGCGGACGAGGCGGCCGAGGCCGCGTTCGCGACGGCCTCCAGGGCCTCCGCGCTGGTCTCGCTCACGTCCCGCTCCTCTTCGCCGGTGTCCTGGGGCCGCATGGGGCCGCCGGACTGTTTCTCGTTGTGCCGTGTGGTCGTGGTCGCACTGGTGGGGTCGCTCAAGTTGCGTAAGGCGTGTTGCACACCTATGGGGAGTTACCCGTCTTGTTCGTTGTTCACCTAAGACGGGTTCACCTGAATGCTTCGCCGTCGACTTCGCTGTCGGCTTGGTCGTCGGCCTCGTCATCGACATAGACGCGCGGAACGCGCGTTCCGATCCGGGTGACGATTTCGTACGCGATGGTTCCGGCCGCCTGGGCCCAGTCCTCGGCGGTCGGCTCGCCCCGGTCGCCCGGTCCGAAGAGCACGGCATCCTCGCCGACGGGCGGCTCGTCCCCGCCCAGGTCGACCACGAACTGGTCCATCGCGATCCGTCCGGCGACCGTCCGCCACTTCCCGCCGACCAGCACCGGGCCGGCGCCGGAGGCATGGCGCGGGATGCCGTCCGCGTAGCCCACGGGCACCAGGCCGAGGGTGGTGGCGCCCGGGGTGACGTAGTGGTGCCCGTAGCTGACGCCGTGTCCGCCGGGCGTGTGCTTCACCAGCGCGAGGGACGCGCTCAGCGTCATCACGGGCCGCAGCCCGAAGTCCGCCGGGGTGCCGACCTCGCGGCTGGGCGCGATGCCGTAGAGCGCGATTCCCGTCCGTACGAGGTCGAAGCGGGCCTCGGGGAGCGTGAGCGTGGCGGGCGAGTTGGCGATGTGCCGCACCTCGGGGCTCAGGCCCTGCCGCTCGGCGTACGCCACCATCTCGCGGAAGCGGGTGAGCTGGGCCGCGATGGAGGGGTGCCCCGGCTCGTCGGCGCACGCGAAGTGGGACCAGAGGCCGGTGACCGTGAGCAGCCCGTCGTCCTGCGCGCGCAGGGCGGCGGTGACCAGGTCGGGCCAGTCCCCCGGCTGGCAGCCGTTCCGCCCGAGGCCGGTGTCCGCCTTGAGCTGCACGCGCGCGCGTACACCCGCCGCAGCGGCCGCGGCGGCGGCCTCCCGCAGCGCCCACAGTCCGCTGACCGAGACGTCGATGTCCGCCTCGATGGCCTCCCGCCAGGGGCCGCCGGGGGTCCACAGCCAGCACATGACGCGCCCCGGCAGCCCGGCCTCGCGCAGGGCGAGGGCCTCCTCGGGCGTGGCCGTGCCCAGCCAGGTGGCCCCGGCCTCGCGGGCCGCCCGGGCGCACCGCACCGCCCCGTGGCCGTACGCGTCGGACTTCACGACGGCCATCAGGGCCGCGCCTGACGCGTGGGCGCGCAGCGCCCGCACGTTGGCCCGCAGGGCGCCGAGATCGATCTCGGCGCGGGCACGCAGGGGCGCGGTCGGCGGTGTGGCTCTCTCAGTCATCGCGCCCAGTGTCTCAAAGAGGTTCGACCGCTCCCTCGGTCCTCGGGTGTGGGGTGCCGCACGTCCGCGCCGTCCGGCCCCGCGCCCCTGGTCGTACGCCGCACGGAACCGCGCCACGCGGGACTGCGCCGCGCGCGTGAGGTCACCCGTTCCCAGGGCTCTCCCGCGCCACATGGCCACGTACAGTCACGACAGACACACGAGAAGTCCCCGCTCGGCGGCCTGAAGGGGTAGGTATGTGCGGAATCGTGGGATACGTGGGCACTCAGCCCGCGCTCGACGTGGTGCTCGCCGGCCTGAGGAGGCTGGAGTACCGGGGGTACGACTCGGCGGGCGTGGCGGTCCTGGCCGACGGGGGCCTGGCCGCAGCGAAGAAGGCCGGGAAGCTGGGCAGCCTGGAGAAGGAGCTGGCCACCAACCCCCTGCCGGTCGGCGCCACGGGGATCGGGCACACCCGCTGGGCCACCCACGGGGCTCCCACGGACACCAACGCCCACCCGCACCTCGACAACGCGGGCCGTGTGGCCGTCGTCCACAACGGCATCATCGAGAACTTCGCCTGTCTGCGGGCCGAACTGACCGGGCGCGGGCACGATCTGACCTCCGAGACGGACACCGAGGTGGTCGCGCATCTGCTGGCCGAGGAGTTCTCCTCCTGCGCGGACCTGGGCGAGGCCATGCGGCTGGTGTGCCGCCGCCTCGAGGGTGCGTTCACGCTGGTCGCGATGCACGCGGACGAGCCGGACGTGGTCGTGGGGGCCCGCCGGAACTCACCGCTCGTGGTGGGCGTCGGTCAGGGCGAGGCCTTTCTCGCCTCGGACGTCGCCGCGTTCATCGCCCACACGCGGTCGGCGATCGAGCTGGGTCAGGACCAGGTGGTGGAGCTGCGCCGGGACGGGGTGACGGTCACCGGTTTCGACGGCCGGCCCGCCGATGTGCGCTCGTACCACGTGGACTGGGACGTGTCGGCGGCCGAAAAGGGGGGTTATGACTACTTCATGCTCAAGGAGATCGCCGAGCAGCCCAAGGCGGTCGCCGATACGTTGCTGGGGCGCGTCGACGCCTCGGGCTCGCTGACGCTGGACGAGGTCCGGATCGGCGCCCAGGAGCTGCGCGAGACGGACAAGGTGGTCGTCGTCGCGTGCGGTACGGCGTTCCACGCGGGCCTCATCGCCAAGTACGCCATCGAGCACTGGACCCGCCTCCCGTGCGAGGTGGAGCTGGCGAGCGAGTTCCGCTACCGGGACCCGATCCTCGATCCGAGGACGCTGGTGATCGCCATCTCGCAGTCCGGCGAGACCATGGACACGCTGATGGCGCTGCGGCACGCCCGCGAACAGGGCTCCAAGGTGCTGGCGATCTGCAACACCAACGGCTCGACGATCCCGCGCGAGGCGGACGCGGTGCTGTACACGCACGCGGGCCCGGAGGTCGCCGTCGCGTCCACGAAGGCGTTCCTGACCCAGCTGGTCGCGTGCTACCTCGTGGCCCTGTATCTGGGCCAGGTGCGCGGCACCAAGTGGGGTGACGAGATCCGTGCGGTCGTCCGGGAGCTCTCCCGGATCTCCCGCGAGGTCGAGCGGGTCCTCGCGACCATGGAGCCGGTGAGGGAGTTGGCGCGCTCGCTCGCGGAGAAGGACACCGTGCTGTTCCTGGGACGGCATGTGGGCCACCCGGTGGCGCTGGAGGGCGCCCTGAAGCTGAAGGAACTCGCGTACATGCACGCGGAGGGCTTCGCGGCGGGCGAGCTGAAGCACGGGCCGATCGCCCTGATCGAGGAGGACCTGCCGGTCGTGGTGGTCGTCCCGTCCCCGGCGGGCCGCTCGGTCCTGCACGACAAGATCGTCTCCAACATCCAGGAGATCCGCGCCCGGGGCGCCCGCACGATCGTCGTCGCCGAGGAGGGCGACGAGGCGGTCGTCCCGTACGCCGACCATCTGATCCGTATCCCGGCGACCCCCACACTGCTCCAACCCCTGGTCGCCACGGTCCCGTTGCAGGTCTTCGCCTGCGAACTGGCCACGGCCCGGGGCAACGACGTGGACCAGCCGCGCAACCTGGCGAAGTCGGTGACCGTGGAGTGAGTGGCACGTGGGGTGGTGGCGGGGCGTGAGGTGACCGCGGGTGGCGCGGGCGCAGGCCGGGCGCCGTAGGGTGCGGGGCATGAGCATCATCGGGGTCGGCATCGACGTAGCCGAGATCGACCGCTTCCGCGCCTCCCTGGAACGCACGCCCAGCCTGGCCCAACGCCTCTTCCTGGACAGTGAGTTGTTCCTCCCGAGCGGTGAACGCCGGGGCGTCGCCTCCCTGGCGGCCCGCTTCGCCGCGAAGGAGGCCCTCGCCAAGGCCCTGGGTGCCCCGCCGGGCCTGCACTGGACGGACGCGGAGGTCTATGTCGAGGACAGCGGCCGTCCCCGACTCCGTGTCAAGGGCACGGTGGCCGCCCGCGCCGCCCAACTGGGCGTCACGTCATGGCACGTCTCGCTCAGCCATGACGCGGGAGTGGCGTCGGCGGTGGTGGTGGCGGAGGGGTAGTTCCCCGCGCACCCAGAGGTGCTCGGGTGCCGATCAGTGACCGTACGGGAGACTCGACAGCATGCGTAGTGCGTACCGCGTGGAAACCGTCCGAACCGCCGAGCGCGAGCTCATGGCGAGGCTCCCCGAGGGCGCCCTCATGCAGCGCGCCGCCGCCGGCCTGGCCGCGGCCTGCGCGGACCTGCTCGGCCGGGTGTACGGCAGCCGTGTGGTCCTCCTGGTCGGCAGCGGCGACAACGGCGGCGACGCCCTGTACGCGGGCGCCCGCCTGGCGAAGCGCGGCGCGGGGGTCACGGCCGTACTGCTGCACCCCGACCGCACCCACCCCGGCGGCCTGGCCGCCCTGCGCAGGGCGGGCGGAACCGTGTCCGCGCCCGACGGGGCGGAGCGGGCCATCCAGCGGGCCGGCCTCGTCGTCGACGGCATCGTGGGCATCGGCGGCAGGGGCGGCCTCCGCCCCGACGCCGTGCCGCTCGCCGAGTCCGCGGCCGCGTCCCGGGCGGCCGTCGTCGCCGTGGACCTCCCCTCCGGTATCGAGCCCGACACCGGGGAGGTGCGCGGTGCGGCCGTCCGCGCCGACCTGACGGTCACCTTCGGCACGCACAAGCCGGGCCTGTTCATCGACCCGGCGCGCGAGTACGCCGGTTCCGTACGCCTGGTCGACATCGGCCTCACCCTCCCGGGCGCCCCGGACCTGGAGGCTCCGCAGCACGCCGACGTGGCCGCGCTGCTGCCCCGCCCCGCCGCCGAGAGCGACAAGTACCGACGCGGTGTCGTGGGCATCGCGGCCGGTTCCGCGCGCTACCCCGGCGCGGCCGTCCTCGCCGTCTCGGGCGCCCTGCGCGGCGGCGCGGGAGCCGTGCGGTACGTCGGACCGGCCGGGGACGCCGTGATCGCCCGCTTCCCGGAGACCCTCGTCTCGGAGGGCGGCCCGAAGCAGGCGGGCCGGGTGCAGGCCTGGGTCGTGGGTCCGGGCGCCGGGGACGACGCGGAGCCCGTGGCCGAGGTGCTCGCCACCGACGTACCCGTACTGCTCGACGCGGACGGCCTCCGCCTCGCCGACCGGGACGCCGTACGCGCCCGTACCGCGCCCACGCTGCTGACCCCGCACGCCGGAGAGGCCGCCGCGCTGCTCGGCGCCTCGCGCGAGGAGGTCGAGGGGGCGCGCCTGACCGCCGTACGCGACCTCGCGCGCCGCTACGACGCGACGGTGCTCCTGAAGGGCTCCACGACCCTGGTCGCCGACCCCGGCGGCGGCACGGTCCGGGTGAACCCCACGGGCACGCCCTGGCTCGCCACCGCGGGCAGCGGCGATGTCCTCTCGGGCCTCGCCGGCTCGCTGCTGGCCTCCGGCCTGACCGCGATGGACGCGGCGAGCGTCGCGGCGTACGTCCATGGCCTGGCGGGCCGCTACGCCGCGGACGGCGCCCCGGCGGGCGCGCACGACGTGGCCGAGGCGATTCCGGCGGCCTGGCGGGACATCCGCGACTGACCCGCAACGGCCGTGTCCTCCGCGAGCTCGCCCGTCCCGAAACCGGCGCGACCCTCGACAACCCCGCTCGGTCCAGAAGCAGCCGACCCCTCAGCGCCCCGCTTCGATCCGGTCGATCGCCTCCTGGACCATCCCCAGGTACTCGACCTCCTCGCACCGGGGCTTGCTGCCCATCCGGTACATGTCGATGCAGTCGTAGAGGTACTCCGACAGATCCTCGTCCGGCAGATCGGCCGCCAGCTCGCTGTGCACCCGACCTGCGAGATCCGGGTCGACGCGCGGGGAAGCGCGGTGGGATCTGCGTCGTACGACACTCGGCATCCGTACGGCATCACGAAGACGCATGGCCACGACCACCTCAAACCCCCGGGAAGGTTCCGGAAGGCGGCTCCCTCCCGGCAGCCGGGACGCTATCCCCTCCCCCACGCGCGGTCCATACCTTCGGCACAACTCACTCACAGCTCCGCACGCACATCCCCACGTGACGGATCCCACGCCGCCGAGCCGTTCGTACTCCGTTAACAATGGACTGTGATCTCACCGGTCTCCTCGTTGCCGCGGAGCGCCCACCGGCCCAGGCCGGAGGCGACTCCCTACGTCGACCTCACCCGTTCCGAGTGGAGCGCGCTGCGCGACAAGACACCGCTGCCACTGACCGCCGAGGAGGTGGAGCAGCTGCGCGGTCTGGGCGACGTCATCGACCTCGACGAGGTACGGGACATCTACCTGCCGCTCTCCCGGCTCCTCAACCTCTACGTCGGCGCCACGCACGGCCTGCGCGGCGCGCTCAACACGTTCCTCGGCGAGCAGGGCTCCCAGTCCGGCACCCCGTTCGTGATAGGCGTCGCGGGCTCCGTCGCCGTCGGAAAGTCCACGGTCGCCCGGCTCCTCCAGGCCCTGCTG
Source organism: Streptomyces phyllanthi (assembly GCF_009377205.1). Taxonomy (GTDB): domain Bacteria; phylum Actinomycetota; class Actinomycetes; order Streptomycetales; family Streptomycetaceae; genus Streptomyces; species Streptomyces phyllanthi. Next base: position 4,610 of record NZ_VJZE01000245.1, on the reverse strand, counting down.
GCCCGCTGGCCCGAGCACCCGCGCGTCGAGCTGGTCACGACGGACGGCTTCCTCCTGCCCATGAAGGACCTCCGGGAGCGCGGCCTGGTGTCGCGGAAGGGTTTCCCCGAGTCGTACGACCGCCGCGCGCTCACCCGTTTCGTCGCCGACATCAAGGCGGGCAAGGACGAGGTGACGGCGCCCGTCTACTCCCACCTGATCTACGACATCGTCCCCGGACAGAAGCTCACCGTCCGCCGCCCGGACATCCTCATCGTCGAGGGCCTCAACGTCCTCCAGCCCGCCCTCCCCGGCAAGGACGGCCGCACCCGTGTGGGCCTCGCCGACTACTTCGACTTCAGCGTGTACGTCGACGCCCGCCCCGAGGACATCGAGCAGTGGTACCTGAGCCGGTTCCGTAAGCTCCGCGAGACGGCCTTCCAGAACCCCTCCTCGTACTTCTGGAAGTACACCCAGGTGTCGGAGGAGGACGCCCTCGACTACGGCCGCACGACCTGGCGCACCATCAACCGGCCCAACCTGATCGAGAACGTGGCCCCCACCCGCGGCCGCGCGACCCTGATCCTGCGCAAGGGCCCGGACCACAAGGTGCAGCGCCTCAGCCTGCGCAAACTGTGACCGCTACCCTGCCCCCATGCTCCATCTGCGCCTGATCACACCGCCCGACAAGACGGACGAGGTGGTGCGCCTGGTCGAGAGGACGGTCGGCACCACGCACCTCGTCGTGCTGCCGGGCTCCGCCCGCAACCCCGTCGGGGACGTCGTGATGTGCGACGTCGCCCGCGAGGCCGGGGACGAACTGATCGGCGCGCTGCGGGCGCTGGACCTCGACACGAGGGGCTCCATCGCCGTCGAGAACATCGACCTCTCGCTCTCCGATCGCGCCCAGAGGGCCAAGGACGAGGCGCCGGGCGAGGGCGCGGACGCGGTGCTGTGGGAGCACCTGGCGGACGCGACGCACGAGGAGTCGACGCTGTCGGTCACGTACCTGGCCTTCATCACGCTCGCCACGATGATCGCCGCCTGCGGTGTGGTCCTCGACAACGCGATCCTGATCGTGGGCGCGATGGCGGTCGGCCCGGAGTTCGGCCCGCTGGCCGGGTTCTCCACGGCCCTGGTGCAGCGCCACCCGCGGCTCGCCCTCCGCTCGCTGACCGCGCTTCTGGTGGGCTTCGCGGTGGCGATGGCGGTGACGGTCGGCTTCAGCCTCTTCATGGACTGGCTCGGCCTGTTCACCAAGGAGCAGCTGGAGGCCGACCGGCCCAGCACGGCGTTCGTCTACGCCCCCGACGCGTTCTCCTTCGTCGTGGCGGTCCTCGCGGGCATCGCCGGCACGCTCTCGCTGACCTCGGCCAAGTCGGGCCTCTTGGTGGGAGTGGCCATCTCGGTGACGACCGTCCCCGCCGCCGCGAACGCCGCGGTCGCCCTGAGCTACGGGGACACGGAACAGACCTGGGGCTCCACGGAACAGCTCCTGCTGAACCTCCTGGGCATCGTCCTGGCCGGCACACTCACCCTGCTGACCCAGAAGTGGCTCTGGGCGAGCCAACGAGAACGGCGCGCCCCGTAGGGGCGCGGGGAACTGCGCGACAAGCCACGACGAACCCGCAGCCCGCAAAAGCGCAGAACCCGCACCCCCTGCCCGGAATCCCGAACTAACCCAGCGCGGACTTCACCACATCGGCCAGCCGCCCGGCAACGGACCGCGCCTGATCGATATCGGCGGCCTCGACCATCACCCTCACCAACGGCTCCGTCCCGGACGACCGCAGCAGCACCCGCCCGGTGGACCCGAGTTCCCGCTCCGCCTCGGAAACGGCCGTGGCCAGCTCGGCAGACGTACCCACCCGCGACTTGTCCACGTCCGGCACATTGACCAGCACCTGCGGCAACCGCTCCATGACGGACGCGAGGTCCTTGAGCGTACGGCCGGTCTGGGCGACCCGGGCGGCCAGCATCAGCCCGGTCAGCGTGCCGTCCCCGGTCGTGGCGTGGTCGAGGATGATGACGTGGCCGGACTGCTCGCCGCCGAGGGCGTACCCGTGCTCCCTCATCTCCTCCAGCACATAGCGGTCGCCGACCGCGGTCTGGACGAGCTTCAGCCCCTCACGCTCCAGCGCCAGCTTGAAGCCGAGGTTGGACATGACGGTGGCCACCACGGTCCCGGCCCGCAGGGCGGAGCGCTCCCGCATCGCCAGCGCGAGCACGGCGAGGATCTGGTCGCCGTCGATCTCGTTGCCCTCGTGGTCCACGGCGAGGCAGCGGTCGGCGTCGCCGTCGTGCGCGATACCGAGGTCCGCGCCGTGCTCAGCGACGGCGGCCTTCAGCAGGTCCAGATGTGTGGAGCCGCACCCGTCGTTGATGTTGAGCCCGTCGGGCTCGGCGCCGATGGTGACGACCTCGGCACCGGCCCGGGTGAACGCCTCGGGCGAGACCCTGGCGGCGGCACCGTGCGCCTCGTCCAGCACGACCTTCACCCCGTCGAGCCGGTGGGGCAGTACGTCGAGGAGGTGCCCGACATACCGGTCGAACCCCTCGTCGTACGACGTCACCCGACCGACCCCGGCACCCGTGGGCCGGTCCCAGGGAGCCCCGGTCCGGTGCTCCTCGTACACGGTCTCGATCTTGTCCTCGAGCTCGTCGGCGAGTTTGTGGCCGCCCCGGGCGAAGAACTTGATGCCGTTGTCGGGCATGGCGTTGTGGCTGGCGGAGAGCATCACGCCGAGATCGGCGCCGAGCGCGCCGGTGAGATACGCCACGGCCGGGGTGGGCAGCACGCCGACGCACCGGACGTCCACACCCGCGCTGGCGAGGCCCGCGACCACGGCGGCCTCCAGGAACTCCCCGGACGCTCGCGGATCCCGCCCGACCACCGCCACCGGCTTGTGGCCCTCGAACGTGCCCGCCTCGGCGAGTACGTGGGCCGCCGCGACGGAGAGGCCGAGGGCCATCTCGGCCGTCAGATCCGCGTTGGCGACACCGCGCACGCCGTCCGTGCCGAAGAGTCGTCCCACTGTGTGTCCTCCGAATGTGCTCAGAATGTACGGCTCATGCCGAGTGTCCAGGCTCGGCCGGGGTTACGTGAATCCCCTGGCGTCCTGTGGCTCCCGGGGTCCCGTGAGGTCGACCGCCACCGGCACCTCATGGTTGCCCTGTTTCGGCCTCCCTCGGCTCCCTTGGACTCCGTTCAGGTGCGATCGGCTCCCCTGAAGGTCCCCGCCCCGGTACATATGCCCGTGACAAGCGTCTCTCCCCCGTAAACGAACCGCCCCGGCGGCACGGAGTGTGCCGCCGGGGCGATACGCGGTGCGGTGCAGCAGCGAGCGTGTTTAGCGCTTGCTGTACTGCGGAGCCTTGCGGGCCTTCTTCAGACCGGCCTTCTTGCGCTCGACCGCACGGTCGTCGCGGCGGAGGAAGCCGGCCTTCTTGAGCGGGCCGCGGTTGTTGTCGACGTCGGCCTCGTTCAGCGCGCGGGCGACACCGAGACGGAGGGCACCGGCCTGGCCGGAGACACCGCCACCGGCGATGCGGGCGATGACGTCGTAACGGCCCTCGAGCTCGAGCACCTTGAAGGGCTCGTTGACTTCCTGCTGGTGCACCTTGTTGGGGAAGTAGTCCTCAAGGGTGCGACCGTTGATCTTCCACTTGCCGGAGCCCGGAACGATCCGGACACGGGCGATGGCGTTCTTGCGACGGCCCAGGCCGGCGGCCGGCTGCGGGTCGCCGAAGCGGGACGCGAGGGACTCGGAGGTGTACTCGCCCTCCAGGGGCACCTCGGTCTCGGTGGTGTAGCTGTCGATGTCGACGGTCTCGTCGAGCGGCTGCTCAGCGGTGGTCTCGGCCACGATTCTCCTCGGATTCTCTTCAGGCTTAGGGGGTGGCCGGACTTACTGCGCGACCTGGGTGATCTCGAACGGCACCGGCTGCTGGGCAGCGTGCGGGTGCTGGTCGCCCGAGTAGACCTTCAGCTTGGAGAGCATCTGGCGACCGAGGCTGTTCTTGGGAAGCATGCCCTTGACGGCCTTCTCGACGGCCTTCTCGGGGTTCTTCGCCAGCAGCTCGTCATAGCGGACGGAGCGCAGACCACCCGGGTAACCGGAGTGGCGGTACGCCATCTTCTGGGTCCGCTTGTTGCCGGACAGGTGCACCTTGTCGGCGTTGATGATGATGACGAAGTCACCAGCGTCGACGTGCGGCGCGTAGATGGGCTTGTGCTTGCCGCGCAGAAGGGTGGCGGCGGTGGTGGCAAGACGGCCCAGGACAACGTCCTGAGCGTCGATGACGTGCCACTGACGCGTCACATCGCCGGGCTTGGGGCTGTACGTACGCACGGTTCGTAGCCTTCGCTTCTTCAGTGAGGTTCCTGACAAGGTCACCGAAGACGATCACGACAGCCATGACCGCACAAGCGGTGACGCAAGCCGCGTGCTGGTCGCTGGTCATCGGCCCGGTGGACCGGTGTAAGGGCCCCTCACGTGAGAATGAGCAAGCCAATACACATAACGAACATGCAGGATAGCCGGGCGCAGCCGGACGGGTCAAAACGAGGCCGCCACCACTGGGCCGACCCGGTACGCCCCGGAGCTCTTCCGGGGGACCGGGCCGGGGCG
>NZ_VJZE01000244.1 GCF_009377205.1 Streptomyces phyllanthi | reverse complement strand
CCCCGGCGGGCCCGGCCCCGAACCTGTCCATCGGCTACTCCGCGCAGAGCGTCGACGGCCGTACCTCCTCCACGAGTGCGCAGCCGTCGTGGATCGGTGAGGGCTTCGACCTGCCGGTGTCGTACGTCGAGCGGGCGTACGGCAGCTGTGAGGACGACGGCCAGGACAAGAAGTACGACCAGTGCTGGAAGGAGGACAACGCCTCCCTCGTCCTCAACGGCAAGTCGACGCCGCTGGTGAAGGGCTCGGACGGCAAGTGGCGCCCGAAGAGCGACGACGGCGAGCGCGTGGTCCTCGACACCGGCGCGGCCAACGGCGACGACGGTGACACCGGAGACAAGGGCGACAAGGGCGAGTTCTGGACGGTCACCTCGACCGACGGCACCCAGTACGTCTTCGGCAGGAACCGCCTGCCTGGCTGGAGCTCGGGCAAGGCCGAGACCAACTCGGTGTGGACGGTCCCGGTGTTCGGCGACGACTCCGGTGAGCCCGGCTACTCCTCCGGCGACTCCTTCTCCGGCCGCGCCAAGACGCAGGCCTGGCGGTGGAACCTCGACTACGTCGTGGACCCGCACGGCAACGTCATGACGTACTGGTACGACAAGGAGACCAACCACTACGCGAAGAACGGCACCACCGGCAACGGCACCGAGTACGTCCGCAGCGGCTGGCTCAAGCGCATCGACTACGGCCAGCGCACGGACACGATCTTCTCGACGACCCAGCCGGCCGCCGCGCGCGTGAAGTTCACGGTCGCCGAGCGCTGCCTGCCGGTGTCGGGCGGCGAGACGTGCGGTTCCCTCGGCTCCTCCAACCGCAACGCCTGGCCGGACGTTCCGTTCGACCAGATCTGCAAGGCCGACAAGCCCTGCACGGACCAGCCCAGCCCGTCCTTCTTCAGCCGCAAGCGTCTGACGGACGTCACGACGCAGGTGTACGACGGCTCCGGCACCGGCGCGGACAGCGACTACCGCAGCGTCAACTCCTGGCATCTGGACCAGTCGTTCCCCGACCCGGGTGACGGCTCGGACGCGGGCCTGTGGCTGGAGTCGATCCAGCGCACCGGCAAGGTGGGCACCGACGCCTCCCTGCCCTCGGTGAAGTTCAGCGGCGTCCAGCTGCACAACCGCGTGGACAGGACCGGCGACGACGTGGCGCCGTTCATCAAGTGGCGCGTCCGCACGGTGGTCTCGGAGACGGGCTCCAAGCTGACGGTGAACTACTCCAAGGAGGACTGCGTCGCGGGATCGGACGTCCCCTCCGAGCTGGACGCGAACACCCGCCGCTGCTACCCGGTGAAGTGGATCCCGCCGTCCAACCCGACCCCGGGCACGGACCCGAAGCCGCGCACGGACTTCTTCCACAAGTACGTCGTCACGCAGGTCACCGAGTCCGACCCGTACGGCGGTGCTCCGCTGAAGCAGACGGACTACAGCTACAGCGGCGGCGGCGCGTGGGCGTACGACGACGAGTCGCCCATCACCAAGGCCAAGTACCGCACCTGGAACATCTGGCGCGGCTACCAGAAGGTCACCACGACCACCGGCGAGCCCTCCGGCACCCGCTCCAGGACCGTGTCCCTCTACTACCGGGGCATGGACGGCGACAAGCAGTCCGGCGACACCACCCGCAAGGAGACGGTCACCGACTCCAAGGGCGTAGAGAAGACCGACTCCGAGCAGTTCGCGGGCCAGCTGCGTGAGCAGATCACGTACAACGGCGTGGACGGCGCCGAGACCAGCGGCACCATCAACACGCCCTGGTCCCGGACGACCGCCACGGACAAGCACTCCTACGGCACCGTCAACGCGTACATGGTGCGCACGGCCTCCTCGGTCACCCGCACCCCGGTGACCGGCGGCACCGCGCTGACGTCGACCAAGTCGACGACGTACGACCCGACGAGCGGTCTCCCCCTGAAGGAGGAGACGGACGCGGCGGGTGAGAAGGACTGCGTCATCACGGAGTACGCCGTCAACGAGTCGGCCTGGATCCGGTCGCTGCCCAAGCGGACGGAGCAGGTCTCCACCGGGTGCGACGCCACACCGAAGCGGACCGGCGACCCGAAGACGACCGACGTGATCGCGGACGTGCGGAGGTCGTACGACGGCCAGGCGTACGGGAAGGCGCCGACGAAGGGCGACGCGACCCGTGAGGAGCGCGTCACCGGTTACCGTGCCGACGGCACCGCCGTCCTCCAGACCGTCACCACCGCCAAGCACGACGCCCTGGGCCGGCTCACCGACAGCTGGGACACCAAGGGCACCCGGACCAACCACGCCGAGTACACCCCGGCCGCGGGCGGCCCACTGGCCAAGCTGACCGAGACCAACGCGCGCGACCACACCACCACCACGGAGTTCGCCCCCGACTGGGGTGTGCGCACCACCACGACCGACCCGAACGGCAACCGCACGGAACTGGCGTACGACAGCTTCGGCCGGCTCACCGACGTGTGGCTCGCCGACCGCGACCGCGGCGCCGGACAGTCGCCCACGCACAAGTTCGAGTACAAGGTCCAGAACACCGACGCGTCCTGGGTCGCCACCAAGTCGCTGAACAACGACGGCACCTCGTACCGCACCGAGTACGCCATCTACGACGCGCTGCTCAGGCTGCGCCAGACCCAGGCGCCCGCCGCGTCCGGCACGGGCCGCGTCATCACCGAGACCAAGTACGACACGCGCGGTCTGACCGTGTCGACGTCGGCCGACTACATCGACACCACCGCCCCCTCCGGCAAGCTCGCCGACCTGCTGACGGCGGCCCCCGCCGGCACGGAGACGGTGTACGACGGCGCCGGTCGGCCGGTGATCGAGAAGGTCCTCACCCACGAGAAGGAGTTCTCCCGCACCACCCACACCTACAACGGCGACACCACCACCGTGGAACCGCCGGCCGGCGCTCCGGCCGTCCGCGAGAAGGTGGACGCCCGCGGCCGGCTGGCCGAGAAACTGGAGTACGACGGAAACAAGGCGACCGGTTCCTTCAGCCGCCTCACCTACGGCTACGACCACGCCGACCGGCTCACCTCCGTCAAGGACGACGACGGCAACACCTGGTCGTACGGCTTCGACTTCCTGGGCCGGCGGACCAGCACCTCCGACCCCGACGCGGGCGCCGGCTCCTCCGAGTACAACGACCTCGACCAGGTCGTCGCGACCACCGACGCCCGGCAGAAGACCGTCGGCTTCACCTACGACCTGCTCGGCCGGACCACCGGCAAGCTCGACGGCAGGGTGCCGGTCGTGAACGGCGAGCCCGCGCCCGAGGACGCCAAGTACCTCGCGCGCTGGACGTACGACTCGATCGCGAAGGGACAGCTCACCTCCGCCATCCGCTACGTCGGCGGCAAGGCGGGCAGCATGTACGCGGTCACCAACGCCAAGTACGACAAGATGTACCGGGTCCTGAACGAGCAGTACACGATCAGCAAGACCGAGGGGGCCCTGTCCGGCACCAACGACACCTGGACCATCACCAACGCCTACAACCTCGACGGCACCCCGCAGAAGCGGACCATCCCGGCGATGGGCGGTCTCGGCCAGGAGGTCCTGGAGTACGGCTACACCGAGCAGCGCATGCCGGACACCCTCAAGGGCCTCACCGGCATCGTCCAGAACACGGACTACCTGCCGGCCGGTGAGCAGATCCGCACCACCCTGGGCGTCTCCTCGACGGCCGACTGGACGGAGATCAACAGGTCGTACGAGACCGGCACCAAGCGGCTGGCCCGCCAGAGCGTGGTGTCCGAGACCCACACCGGCACCGACGCGGACGTGTACTACCGCTACGACCCCGCCGGCAACCCGGTCGAGATCGAGGACAAGGCCACCAGCCCCACCGACCGGCAGTGCTTCACCTATGACGGCCACCGCCGGCTGAAGACCGCCTGGACGACCACGGCCGACTGCGCCACCGCGCCCGGCACGAGCAACGTGGGCGGACCCGGCAAGTACTGGCAGTCGTTCACGTACGACAGCGCCGGCAACCGCAAGACGGCCACCGACCACCTGTCCGGCGAGAGCACCTCGTACGTCTACAAGACGGCCGACCAGCCCCGTCCGCACGCCCTGGCCTCCACCGAGACCACGAAGGACGGCAAGGTCACCGCCACCACCGGCTACACCTACGACAAGTCCGGCAACACCGACCTGCGGACCGTCGGCGGCAGGACCCAGGACCTCGACTTCAACGCCGAGGGCAGCCTGGAGAAGGTCACCGAGGCGGACAGCACCACCACGGAGTACCTCAACGACGCGGGCGGCAACCGGCTCATCCGCCGCGACGCCACCGGCACCACCCTCTACCTGGGCGAGACCGAGCTGCGGCTCGACAAGGCGAGCGGCAAGGTGTCGGCGACCCGCTACTACGTCCACGGCGGCGAGACCGTCGCGGTGCGCACCACCGCGGGGCTGTCCTGGATCGCCGGTGACCACAACGGCACGGCGAACGTCCAGGTCGACGCGGCCACCCAGAGGGTCACGCGGCGTCAGATGAAGCCGTTCGGCGAGGACCGGGGCACGGCCGCCACCGCGTGGGTCGGCGAACGCGGTTTCGTGGGCGGCGTCGAGGACCCGACCGGTCTCACCCACCTGGGGGCGCGCGAGTACGACCCGACCACGGGCCGGTTCCTCAGCGTCGACCCGGTCGCGGACCTCAAGGACCCGCAGCAGGTCAACGGGTACGCCTACAGCAACAACAACCCGGTCACCTTCTCGGACCCCGACGGCAAGTTCTTCTTCGCGCTGATCGCGCTGATCATCGCCGCCGTCAAGCTGATCATCGCGTACCTCAACTACGTCAGCAGCAGGTCCTCCGGCTCCAACGGCTCCGGCGGCATGTCCACGATGGGCAGCGCCAACTACGCCTCCTCCTCCGGCGGTGGCGGCAGCGACTGTCCTCTGGTCCAGCGGAACTACGGCCTGTGCGACAACAAGGAGCCGGCCGATCCGAGAGCCGAGGGGTCCGTCAAGGACTTCCTGGCGGGCGCCGGGCACAACCTGATCGCAGGCGTCGAGGCCATGTCCGAGCTCGCCCCGGGCTGCTGGTTCGAGGACTGCAGCGGTGCCACCGACATGTACGACGACTTCGTCGAGGGCAAGGGCGTCGACGAGGACTCCCAGGCGTACGACGCGGGCGACGACGCGGCCGAGGCGGCGGGCTGGCTCACCGGGGTCGGCGGAATCTTCAAGTCGATCGCCAAGAGGTTCCTGAAGAACAGCGGCAAGAAGACGGCGAAGGACGCCGAGGCGCCGGATTCGAAGCCGGAGTCGAAGCCCAGGTGCAAGTGTTTCCTCGCGGGCACCGACGTCCAGATGGCCGACGGCTCGACCAAGGACATCGAGGACCTCGAACTGGGCGACGAGGTCCTCGCCACCGATCCGAAGACCGGTGAGACCGGCGCCCGCAAGGTCACCCGCCTCATCGTCACGGACGCCGACAAGCACTTCAACGAGCTGTCCATCGCCACCGAGGACGGTGTCGAGAAGCTCACGGCGACCCACGAGCACCCGTTCTGGTCCCCGTCCGAGAGGAACTGGATCGCCGCGGGCGCCCTCGCGCCGGGCATGACCCTGCGCACCGACGAGGGCGACACCGTCGTCGTCACCGGGAACCGCGCGTACGACGACCATGTCCGCACCTACAACCTCACCGTCGCCGACCTGCACACGTACTACGTGCTGGCGGGTGACACCCCGGTACTGGTGCACAACGCCGGGGGTGACAACGCACCTCCGAACATCGTCCTGCAGCGGATTCAGGAAATCCTGGCGGGGCAGGCGCAGCCAAGGCCGAACCAGGCCGGCAACGGCCCTGACAGGTTCGAGGTGCGCACGGGCGGCCAGAACCCCACCTCGGGCGCGCACAAGCGAAAGTGGGGCCCTTCGGCGCCGGGCGCCAACGATTCGGCGTTGATCTACGACATGAATGACGGCAAGAACCGGTACCGGATTCTCGTGAACAGGTTCGGTGACATCGGCTGGGTGGACCATCACAACTACAACAACATCAGGACGTACAAGCCGTGCTAGTACGTCGAGAGATTCGCCTGACCTCGTCGGGTGAATGAATCGTCGGTGATTCGCATGAGGTCGATCGGGCGTACCGGTCGGCCTCATGCGTCATGGGGCCGCAGTCGCGCCTCGTGCATACATGGCCGGGTTGATGGCGGGACATCGGTTGTCGTTCCCGCGTGAAAATGAGTATTCGGGAGGCTGGAGTGGAGCGGATCACTGAGGACCAGATCGCGCGGCTGGTCACGTTCGTGTACGCCAGGATCTCTGACGCGGATTCACTTCAGGAAGAAGGGGCTCGCCGCATGGTCACCGCCCTCCGTGTGATGGCGGACAAACAGGTCGCGGCTGTTCGTTATTACCGGGCCTCTCCTTCCGACGGCACGGGGGCGGTCGAGGTGCATGCGATTGCCTCATGGAATCTTCTGGTCTCTGTCGCGCACATCTGGCGGGACCACTCGGAGTTTCCGGCCGATGCCGCGATGGAGACGTTCGAGTTCGATGCCGAGGATCCGCTCAGGCCGGCACCGTGAACGTCGACGCTCGCGACACGCCTGCGTGGCGCTGCGTGCCCCCGGTGCGATGCGAAAGCAGTCGCCTCGCGGTTAACCTCATGCGCATGACAGCCAGGGTGCGCCCCGTGGACTTCCGTTCCGCGCATGTGATCGTGACCGGAGGGTCGAGCGGTATCGGCCTGGCCACGGCCCGGCTGCTCGCGGGGCGCGGGGCGAAGGTGTCGCTGATCGCGCGGGGGCGGGAGCGTCTGGAGGCGGCGGGGAAGGACCTGCCGGCCGCCGTGAGGGCGGCCGACGTGGCCGACCAGGCGGCCCTCACCCGTGCCATCGCCGAGTTGGAGGCGGAGCAGGGGCAGCCCTGTGACGTCCTGGTCTCCTCCGCCGGACTCGCCCGCCCCGGGCACTTCCTGGACCTGCCGGACGAGGTCTTCCGGCAGATGATGGAGGTCGACTACTTCGGGACGCTGTACGCGCTGCGGGCCGTCGCCCCCGGCATGGTGGAGCGCGGGCGGGGGAGTGTCGTCGCGGTGTCGTCCGCCGCCGGACTGATCGGGATCTTCGGCTACAGCGCGTACGGGCCCGCCAAGTTCGCCGTACGCGGGCTGATGGAGTCCGTGCGGGCCGAGCTCACCCCGCGCGGGGTGCACGTCGGGGTCGTGTTCCCGCCGGACGTGGACACCCCGCAGCTCGCCGAGGAGAACCAGTGGAAGCCGGAGGAGACGCGGGTCGTCGGCGGGACGATCAAACCGCTCACGGCGGAGAAGGTCGCGGCGTCGATCGTGGCGGGCATCGAGCGGCGCCGCTTCGCGATCTGCCCGGACACGGGCACACGGGCGCTGGCGCGGTTCGGCAGCGTGCTGATGCCGTTGCTGAACCGCGAGTTCGACCGGAGGGTGAGGGCGGTCCGCGGGGCGGACGGGAAGCTCTCGGCCGGCGGGGCGGCAGGGAACCCCTGACCGCCACGGTTCATCCACCCTCACGTTGCCTGCCGGGGCACTGGCTCAGCACTTCTGGTTGGCCTTCAGCTTGAGCACGACGAGCTGGACCTCGGTGCGGTCGAGTTCGGCGCGGGTGAGATCGCCGCGGCTGGTCCACCGGCTCGTGTCGAACCTGATCGCGTACATGGCCTTGGGCCGGTCCGGGACCGACGTCCAGATCACGCTCATCATCCGGAGCTGGTCGTCGTACGGCATGTCGCCGGGCTCGGCGAGCTCCGGGTAGGCGGCTGTGACCTCGGCGTACGTCGAACCCGGACCTATCCCTTCGGGCGTACGCACGTTGTCCGCCGTCAGCGAGGAGATGCCGAGCCTTCCGGACCAGCCGACGACGATGCCGTTCTCGCCGGTGTACGACATACAGGCGTCCGGATTCTCCTTCCGGCGCTCGAACTCACCTGTCCGCTCGGCTTTTTCGAGCGTCATCCCCACCTTCAGAGGGCCGATCCCGTCAGGGCCGAGGACCCGCTCCGGCGGCTGCGAGGTGACGGTCGGCACCGTCGGCGTTCCCGGGCCTCCGATCGAGACGGTGCAGGCCGACAGCGCGGCAGCGGCGGTCAAGGCGCAAAGGGCAGGGCCGAGCGTCCGTATGTTCACGTGTGCGTGTTCCCCCTTGGTGGTCGGGCGCGATTGTAGGCGCCCCCGCCCCCTCAGTCCCCGGGGTTTTTCAGCACCGGAAACCGCCTGGGCGCCACCAGCAGGAGTACGAGGAACGCGAGTGCCGCCGCGCACGCCGCGCCCAGGTAGACCGCGTGGACCGCGTCCGCCACCGCTCGCCGTACGTGGTCCGAGGCGGCGCCCGAGTCGAGGGCTCGGGTCACCGAGTCGAGGTCACCCGCGCCGCCCAGCCGTGCGGCCAGCACCCCGTTCGCCACCGCGCCGAAGAGGGCCGCGCCCACCGTCTGGCCGGTCTGGCGGCAGAAGAGGACCGAGGCCGTGGTCGTGCCGCGTTCCGCCCAGCCGACCGTGGACTGGACGCCCACGATCAGCGGGAGTTGGAAGAGGCCCAGGGCGGCGCCCAGCAGCAGCATCAGCAGGGCCGGCTGCCAGGCCTCGCCGGGGTAGGGCAGGAGAGGGAACGCGGACAGGAGCAGCGCGGCCGCGCCGATGCCCAGCATCGCCGTGTTCCGGAAGCCGATCCTGCGGTACACGTGCTGGCTCAGCGCCGCCGACACCGGCCAGCTCAGCGTCCAGACGGAGAGCACGAAGCCGGCGGCCATGGGCGCGAGACCCAGTACGGACTGCGCGTACGTGGGGAGGAAGACCGTCGGGGCGACCATCACGAACCCCAGCGCACCCAGGGCGAGATTCACCGCCGCGATCGTACGGCGTCGCCACACCCAGCCCGGAACGATCGGTTCCGCCGCCCGGCGTTCGATGGCCACCAGTGCCACGGCCAGGGCGAGTCCCGTGCCCAGCAGGGTGAGCGAGGGCCAGGACAGCCAGGGCCAGGCCACCCCGCCCTGGACGATTGCCGTCAGCAGGGCGCCTCCGCAGGCGAACACCGTCAGCGCCCCCGTCCAGTCGATACGCGGTCGGGGGCCGTCCGTGGGGCGCTTGGGCTCGTGGAGGTGGCGGGCCAGCAGCCAGAGCGTCACCGCTCCGAGCGGCAGGTTGATGAGGAAGATCCAGCGCCAGTCGGCGTAGGCCGCGAGGACCCCGCCCAGGGCCGGGCCCGCCACCGCCGAAGTCGCCCAGACCGTGGAGAGTCTGGCCTGGATGCGCGGGCGCTCCTCCAGCGGGTACAGGTCGGCGGCGAGCGTCTGCACCGTGCCCTGGAGCGCGCCGCCGCCCAGGCCCTGCACGATACGGAAGGCGATGAGCGCCGCCATGTTCCAGGCGAGGGCGCAGAGCAGGGAGCCGAGGAGGAAGACCGCGGCGCCCGCGATGAGCACCGGCTTGCGGCCGAAGGTGTCGGAGAGCTTGCCGTAGACGGGGAGCGTGACCGTCACGGCCAGCAGATAGCCCGAGAACAGCCAGGAGAAGACGGAGAATCCGCCGAGGTCGCCGACGATCTGGGGAACGGCGGTCGACACGATCGTGGAGTCCAGCGCGGCCAGCCCCATGGCCAGCATGAGCGCGGCGACGACGGCCCCTCGTCTGTCGGTTCCGGTGCGCTGCGGGATGTCGCGGGTCGCGGGTCTCGTCTCGCCCAGGGGGTCGCCCACCGGAATCCTTTCCCTCTGCATCTATCTGCTGGTGCCAGCATTCCACTTGAGCCTTACGCAGCGGGAGGGTGGACGCTGGGTGGACCGGTCGGCGGACCGGACCCTGAGATCCGCTCCATCCGGCGGTGGAGATCCCTTAGGGGTAGCTCCGTACTGCGGCGGGGGGACGGGTCGTACCGCCGGAGGAGGAGACGGGGGAGAGGCGTCCTTAACCTGGTTTTACGTCGCTGGGGAGCGGTCGGGGCGTACGGGGGTCGTACGGACCGCAGGTTCGGGGGTGGGGTTTTCCCCAGCAGAAGACGGGTCTCGGCACCAGCGCGCCGGACCGTCTTCGGGCGCCAGACTCATAGCCGTACCGCACGAGCACGACCACAAGCACGAGCGCGACCACAAGCACGAGCGAGCACCAGCGCGAGCACGAGTAGCGCGTACCGAGCGCCGGCAGCACGTACCGGACGCCGAGCACCGAGAAGCCATCAGCGGGCACCGAAGCGGAACCTTTCGTCTCTCACCGCTGACCGACATAGGAGACATACCGTGACATCGGCTGTGACCATCACCAGGCACGGGGGTACTGGAGGGCGTACGGCCGTTGCCGCGCGGGCGCGGCAGGTCGTGAAGGCGTACGGGTCCGGTGAGACCCGTGTCGTCGCCCTCGACCACGTCGACGTGGACATCGCCCGCGGCCAGTTCACCGCGATCATGGGCCCCTCGGGGTCCGGCAAGTCGACGTTGATGCACTGCCTCGCCGGGCTCGACACCGTGACGTCCGGTCAGATCTACCTGGACGACACCGAGATCACCGGGCTCAAGGACAAGAAGCTCACGCAGCTGCGCCGGGACCGGATCGGCTTCATCTTCCAGGCGTTCAACCTGCTGCCGACGCTGAACGCGATCGAGAACATCACGCTGCCCATGGACATAGCGGGCCGCAAGCCCGACAAGGCGTGGCTCGGGCGGGTCGTCGACACCGTCGGGCTCTCCGACCGGCTCAGGCACCGGCCCACCCAGCTCTCCGGCGGCCAGCAGCAGCGCGTCGCCGTGGCGCGGGCGCTGGCTGCCCGGCCCGAGATCATCTTCGGTGACGAGCCGACCGGCAACCTGGACTCCCGCGCGGGAGCGGAAGTGCTGGGCTTCCTGCGGCGGTCCGTCGACGAGCTCGGCCAGACCATCGTGATGGTCACGCACGACCCGGTGGCGGCGTCGTACGCGGACCGGGTGCTGTACCTGGCCGACGGGCGGATCGTCGACGAGATGCACAAGCCGACGGCCGACCAGGTCCTCGACCGTATGAAGGACTTCGACGCCCGGGGGCGCACGTCATGACCGTCATGAAGACCTCCCTGCGCAACTTCTTCGCGCACAAGGGACGTATGGCGCTGTCCGCCATAGCCGTCCTGCTGTCGGTGGCCTTCGTGACGGGGACCCTGGTCTTCACCGACACGATGGGCACCACGTTCGACAAGCTCTTCGCGGCCACGGCCTCCGACGTCACCGTCAGCGCCAAGGGCGCCTCGGACACCGGTGAGACCCGGGCCGACAACGGCAGGCCGCCGGTCATGCCCGAGTCCGTCCTGGGCACGGTGCGCGGGACGGACGGCGTGAAGTCGGCCGAGGGCACGGTCTTCTCGACGTCGGTGACCGTCGTCGACGCGGACAAGGACAGCCTCTCGCCCACGAGCGGCGCCCCGACCATCGTCGGCAACTGGAACGCCAACGACGCCCGCACCATGAAGATCTCCTCCGGCAACGCCCCGCGCGGACCGGACCAGATCATGGTCGACGCCGACACCGCCGACAAGCACCACCTGAAGCTCGGCGACGAGATAGGCGTCATCACGGCGGTCGGCACGCACCGGTCGAAGATCTCGGGCATCGCCGACTTCCAGGTCACCAACCCGGGCGCCGCGATCTTCTACTTCGACACGAAGACCGCCCAGGAGGCCCTGGTCGGCGAGACCGGCGTCTACACCAACGTCAACGTGACCGCCGCGTCCGGTTTCAGCGACGCGCAGGTCAAGAAGAACGTCGCCTCGGCGCTGGACAAGGGCTATCAGGTCCAGACGGCCAAGGAGGTCGCGGACGCCAACGCCAAGGACGTCGGCGAGTTCATGGGCGTGATGAAGTACGCCATGCTCGGCTTCGCCGGGATCGCCTTCCTCGTCGGCATCTTCCTGATCATCAACACCTTCTCGATGCTGGTCGCCCAGCGGACCCGTGAGATCGGCTTGATGCGGGCCATCGGCTCCTCGCGCAAGCAGGTCAACCGTTCCGTGCTCGCCGAGGCGCTGCTGCTCGGTGTCTTCGGCTCGGTGCTCGGCGTGGGCGCGGGCGTGGGCCTCGCGATCGGGCTGATGAAGCTGATGGGCGCCACCGGCATGAACCTGTCCACCGACGACCTCACCGTCGCCTGGACCACCCCGGTCGTCGGCCTCGTGCTCGGTGTCGTCGTCACCGTGCTCGCCGCGTACCTGCCGGCCCGCCGGGCGGGCAAGGTCTCGCCGATGGCCGCGCTGCGCGACTCCGGGGCACCGGTGGACGCCAGGGCCGGTGTCGTACGGGCGGTGCTGGGCCTGGTCCTGACGGGAGCCGGTGGCTTCGCCCTGTACCTGGCGGCCCAGGCCGACAAGGCGAAAGAGGGCTCGATGTGGCTGGGCGGCGGTGTGGTGCTGTCGCTGATCGGCTTCGTCGTCATCGGTCCGCTGCTCGCCGGCGGTGTGGTGCGGGTACTGGGCGCCGCGGTGCTGCGGATCTTCGGCCCGGTCGGGCGGATGGCCGAGCGCAACGCGCTGCGCAACCCGCGCCGTACGGGCGCCACGGGTGCCGCGCTGATGATCGGCCTCGCGCTGGTCGCGTGCCTGTCCGTGGTGGGGTCCTCGATGGTGGCCTCGGCGACGGACCAGCTCGACAAGACGGTCGGTACGGACTTCATCATCCAGTCGGACACCGGTCAGCTGATCACGCCGCAGGCGGTGCAGGCGGTGAAGTCGGCGGAGGGCCTGAAGGGCGTCACCGAGTACAAGTGGACCGAGGCCGACTTCACCACTCCTGACGGCGAGACGCTCAAGAAGACGGCGATCACGGCGGCCGACCCGAGCTACGCCACGGACCTGGCCACCGAGACGGTCGCGGGGAACCTCAAGGACGCCTACAGGCCCGACTCCATGTCCGTCCACGAGGAGTTCGCCAAGGACCACGGCATCAGCCTCGGCTCCAAGATCTCCGTCGCCTTCCAGGGCGGCTCGACGGCCCGTCTCACGGTCCGTGCGATCACCAGCAGCGACGTGGTCATCGACCAGGGCGCCATGTACACGGCCATCGACACGATGGCGAAGTACGTCCCCGCCGACAGGATGCCGCTCGACACGCTGGTCTTCGCCTCGGCGAAGGAGGGCCAGGAGGCGGCCGCGTACACGTCGCTGAAGGCCGCGCTGGACGACTACCCGCAGTACAAGGTCCGGGACCAGACGGACTACAAGGAAGCCCTGAAGGACCAGATCGGCCAGCTCCTGAACATGATCTACGGCCTGCTGGCACTCGCGATCATCGTCGCGATCCTGGGTGTGGTGAACACCCTGGCCCTGTCGGTGGTGGAGCGGACGCGGGAGATCGGCCTGATGCGCGCGATCGGCCTCTCCCGGCGCCAGCTGCGGCGCATGATCCGCCTGGAGTCCGTGGTGATCGCCCTGTTCGGCGCGCTGCTGGGCCTGGGCCTGGGCATGGGCTGGGGCGCGACCGCCCAGCAGCTCCTCGCACTGGAGGGCCTGAAGGTCCTGGACATCCCGTGGCCCACGATCACGGGGGTGTTCCTCGGCTCGGCGTTCGTGGGGCTCTTCGCGGCGCTGGTCCCGGCGTTCCGGGCGGGGCGGATGAACGTGCTGAACGCGATCGCGACGGAGTAGCCA